>JAEEJN010000079.1 GCA_016281935.1 Bacillota bacterium
ACCGTACAGGATCGGAGATCTTGTACTCGATGAAGAAGTCCACGTTGACGATGTTGTAGTCGCCCGTGATCATTTTGCTCTCGGATTCGAGCACGGTATAATCCTGTTCAGAACCGTTTGTCCGGTATCCGAGCTGGAGGTTCTGATAGACGTTCACGTCGACCTTTTTGACCTGCTGGATACCCAGGGGGAGCATGAAGTGGAAGCCTGCGTCCGTGATGCCCGTGACCTTCCCGAAGGTCGTGACAACGGCCTGCTGCTTGTCGTCGACGGTATACCAGCTCGTCAGGAAAAGGATCAGGACGAGGAGCGCGATGAGACCGCCGACCACGGCCCGCGCGACCTTTTTCGGGCTGATAGGCTTTTTGTTCGGCGTGGGCTCCGGCGCACTGTGGGCGCCGCTTTTGAATTCACTCATGGCATTTCCTTTCTGTATATTATATATACTTTATAGTTTTCCGTTCGCCCAGGACATGGAAGAGTAACCGAACAAGGCTGTTTTGACCCAGAGGATCCCTTCCCTGAAGATCTCGGCCGGATAGGTGAAGGCCGGGGACGGAGCGGATACGACGAAGAGAGGCAGGCCCGCCGACGCGGCGGAACCGAAGGCCCGGAGGGCATGGAAGGATGACGTCACTGCCCATACGCGGGGACGGCTGCGTTCCTCCCACAGCCTGCGGCAGGCTTCCATGTTCTGGTAGCTGGAGCCGGAAGATTCTTCCAGGATCATCCTGTCCCGTGAGATCCCCTCCGATTCCAGTCTGTCCGCCATGACGCCCGCTTCGCTCGGACCGGAGACAGGCTGTCCCCCGGACAGGATCAGCAGCGCGTCCGGAAACCGTTCCGCGAGACCGCGCGCGGTATCCACCCTGGCGTTCAGGGTTGCCGTCGTCCGCCCGCGCTGCAACTGGTAGCCGAGTACGATCAGGATCTCGGGGACGGTGCCCTTCGGCGGCGCTTTGCGGGACGCGCCGATCCGGGAGGCGAGGAGAGATGCGGTGAAGAACAGGAGCCAGAAGGTACTGTGGACCGCAAGGAGCGTCCTGCCCCATCCGGGAGGCACGAAGAGGGCTGCCAGGAGGCTCCCTCCGAAGAGAGAGGAGGGCAGCATGCCCAGATGAAAGGACTGCAGGCACAGGAGGATCAGTGTGTAGCCGATACCGGCCAGACCCAGTGCGATCATGACGCCGCGCATTGTACCGCCTCCTTTCCGGATTGTGTCCTCATTATATCAGACGGACCCCCTTCTGTCACAAATCCTTGTCACAAAACCGCTCTTTATCGCCTGAAAACCTGAATCCGGTGTCTGAACAGTCAGAAACGGTGCCAAATGGCAAAATAGTAACCAAATACAGAAACCAAAATTTGGATAGATTACCATAGACCGATTGAGCGCTTTTCGCTATAATAAAAGTATCAAAACGGTTCCTCGGACATGCGTCCGAAGGAGAATCTCGGTTAGGAGGATTCCAATGGCAAACGTAACATTCAAGGGTGTCTACAAAATCTATGATGGCGGGGTACAGGCCGTCAGCGATTTCAATCTGGACATCGCGGACAAAGAGTTCATCATCCTGGTCGGACCTTCCGGCTGCGGCAAGACCACTACCCTGCGTATGGTCGCCGGCCTGGAAGAGATCTCCGCTGGTGATCTCTATATCGGTGACAAGCGCTGCAACGACGTGGCCCCCAAGGACCGCGACATCGCAATGGTGTTCCAGAGCTACGCCCTGTATCCCCATATGACCGTGTATGACAACATGGCTTTCGGTCTGAAGCTCCGTAAGGTCCCCAAGGCTGAGATCGCCAACCGCGTCAACGAAGCGGCCCGCATCCTGGGCATCGAGTACCTGCTGAATCGTAAGCCTGCTGCTCTTTCCGGCGGCCAGCGTCAGCGTGTTGCTCTGGGACGTGCAATCGTTCGTGAGCCCAAGGTCTTCCTGATGGACGAACCGCTGTCCAACCTGGACGCTAAGCTGCGTGTTCAGATGCGTACTGAGATCACCAAGCTGCATCAGCGTCTGCAGACCACCTTCATCTACGTTACCCACGACCAGACCGAGGCCATGACGATGGGTACCCGCATCGTAGTTATGAAGGACGGCGTCATCCAGCAGGTGGATAACCCCCAGAACCTCTACGACAAGCCCAACAACCTGTTCGTTGCCGGCTTCATCGGCACCCCGCCCATGAACTTCTTCGACGTGCATCTGACCAAGGATTCCACCGGCTGCTTCGCTCTGTTCGGTGACAACAAGGTCCGTATCCCCGAAAGCCGCTCCAGCGCTATGCCCGATGACTGCTGGGGCAAGGACGCTGTGATGGGTGTCCGTCCTGAAGAGATCGACGACAATCCCGATTATGTGGCCGCTCATCCCGATGCCGCGATCGATGCGTACGTGGAAGTCACCGAAGCCATGGGCTCCGAGACCTATCTGTACCTCATGACCTCCGGCAAGGAAGGCAACGTCAACGCCCGCGTTGATCCCCACACGCTGTCCCGCGTCGGCGACAACATCAAAGTCGCTTTCGCAATGGAGAACGCTCACTTCTTCGATAAGGAAACTGAGATCTCTCTGGTCGACTACGACAAATAACAAACACTAAGCCACCTTCGGGTGGAAAGGGTGGCAGTCTGCATTCGCTTACTGCCACCTTGCTTTTCAAAGTGAGAGGAACATGACATGCAATTGGACAGCCGCATGAATGCCGCAGTCAAGGAGATCGCAGAGCGTTTGCATCTGAATCTCCAGCTGATGGACGAAACCGGTATGATAGTATCCTCCAATCAGGAGGAGTTTATCGGCAGTCATGATGACGCAATGGACAGTCTGGATTTCGAGAATGGCATTGCCTATTCCGATGAAAGCAACTCTACGTACTTTCTTCTGGAAAACGAGAACTACCGTCCTCTCCGCTTCAGCCTGACGGGTAAGGGAGCGGAAGTCGAGCATTATGGCTTCCTGATCTCCACCTTCTTTGAAGAGATCCTTCGTACCACGATCAAAAAGCCCGGTCGCGAGGAAGTCTTCCGCCGCATCATCTTGGATCGGATCGATCCTCTGGAGATGCAGGAAGCGATCCGTGACTACCGGATCCAGGCGGAGGCCAGCCGCTGTGTCGTCATCATCCAGACCTTTGACGGAGACGCTACGAGCGTCTATGACGGCATGATGAAGATCTTCCCCCGTCAGAACGGAGACGTGGTCGTTTCTCTGAACCGCTACGTTGTCGCCGTTGTGAAACAGGTGGAAGACGAAGGCGACATGGATTCCGTGATGCAGCTCGTACAGGCCATGGACGATACGATCAACGGGGAACTGGGGATCGACGCGTGCCTGGGCATCGGATCCGTCAAGCGCGGTCTCGTAAACATCCGGGATTCCTTCCGTGAGGCCCAGGAAGCGATCAATCTGGGACTCACACAGCAGAGCCAGGGAAGGATCTTCTTCTTCCAGCGTCTGCTTCTTGAGCGTTTCCTGCAGCAGGTCCCGAGGGAACTTCGCCGTCAGTTCTACGATCTGGCATTCAATGATTCCCTGAAAAAGGTCCTGAACGAGGAAATGCTGATCACGATCACCAAGTTCTTCGACAACAACCTGAATCTTTCCGAAGCTGCGCGCAAGCTGTATATCCACCGCAACACCCTGATCTACCGTCTGGACAAGATCCAGAAAGTGACGGGCCTGGATCTGCGCCGCTTCGAGGACGCGATCCTTCTGAAGATCATTATTATGCTGGGCAAGAGCCTTTCTTCCAGCAACCGTCTGGAATAAAAGATCTGAGTCCAAGTCAAAAACACCGGACTGGAACGTCCGGTGTTTTTGCGTTATCCGAATGCGGGTCTCTTGTCACGGAAAGGACTGTGATCCATGGCCCTGCCGGCTGCGCGTTCTGTTCAGGCATTCTTTTTTTCAAGGCCCTGTTGACAAAGCTGTTTATTCATGATAAACTACACTTGTTCATTGGAAATAAACAGGAGGCACTACATGAACAATATCAAATTGGGAGCCGTCGAAGAACGCTTCGCGGACCTGATCTGGCAGAACGAACCGCTGGGTTCCCGGGAACTCGCGCGCATCTGCGATCGGGAACTGAACTGGAAGCGGCCCACGACCTACAACGTGCTCCGCAAGCTCTGTGACAAGGGGATCTTCCAGAACATAGACGGGGTCGTCTCGTCGAAGATCAGCCGGGAGGATTTCCTGGCCATGCACGGAGAAGCCCTGATTTCCGAATCCTTCGGCGGCTCTCTGCCCGCCTTCATCGCTGCATTCACCGCCCGGAA
>JAEEJN010000080.1 GCA_016281935.1 Bacillota bacterium
CCGGTCCCTGTGGCACCGCGCACCGAATATGGATACGCTGGTGGCCATGGGTTCCGCCGCTTCCTTCGTTTGGAGCGTTTATGTCCTGTTCGCCATGACCCGAGCACAGGCAGACGGAAATGCGGAGACGGTCTCGTCCCTTATGATGGATTTCTATTTTGAATCCGCCGCCATGATCCTGACGCTTATCACCGTGGGCAAGATGCTGGAAGCACGAAGCAAAGGCCGTACGACCGACGCTCTGAAGGGCCTCATGAAGCTGGCTCCCAAGACTGCTGTGCTGGATGTAGGCGGGACTGAGACGGAAGTGCCGATCGAGCAGGTGAAAACAGGCGATATCTTTCTTGTCAAGCCTGGTGACAGCATTCCCGTTGACGGCGTGGTCCTGTCGGGAACAAGCGCGGTGAACGAGGCATCGCTTACGGGAGAGAGCATTCCCGTCGACAAGACGGAAGGCGACACCGTTTCCGCGGCGACGGTCAACCAGTCCGGTTTTCTGCGCTGCCGGGCCACCCGTGTGGGAGAAGACACGACGCTCTCCCAGATCATCCAGATGGTATCCGATGCGGCGGCGACCAAAGCGCCGATCGCCAAGATCGCGGATACGGTATCTGGGATCTTTGTACCTGTTGTTATCGGGATCGCCCTGGTGACGACTGTCGTATGGCTGCTCGTCGGACGGGAATTCGGCTATGCACTTGCCAGAGGCATTTCCGTGCTCGTGATCTCGTGTCCCTGCGCACTGGGACTTGCCACACCCGTTGCGATCATGGTCGGAAACGGTCTCGGAGCCAAGAACGGCATTCTCTTCAAAACGGCTGTCTCGCTGGAAGAAGCCGGGAAAACGCAGATCGTCGCTCTGGACAAGACGGGAACGATCACGACAGGCGATCCCAAGGTCACGGATCTCCTCCCCGCGTCGGGCGTGACGGAGGATGAACTGCTCGGCCTCGCCTATTCTCTGGAAAAGCAGAGTGAGCATCCCCTTGCGAAAGCTGTCGTGGCCGCAGCCGAGGAAAGAGGACTGAGCGCACGTGAAGTCACCGACTTCGAAGCGCTTCCCGGTCATGGCCTGCAGGCCAGGATCGACGGGGAAAAACTCGTCGGCGGAAGCATGAAATATATCTCCACGCGTATGGAAGTGGACGGAGACCTTCTGGCCCGTGCGTCTTCGTTGGCGGAAGAAGGAAAAACGCCTCTCCTGTTTACGAAGAGCCACCGTCTCATGGGCGTCATCGCGGTCGCGGATGTCATGAAGGAAGACGCGCCTCAGGCGATCCGGGAACTCCAGGGAATGGGGATCCGCGTCGTCATGCTGACGGGCGATAACGAACGGACCGCCCGGGCGATCGGAAAAGAAGCAGGCGTGGATGCGGTGATCGCCGGCGTACTGCCGGACGGAAAGGAAGCCGTGATCCGCGAACTGGAACAGCGCGGAAAAGTCGCCATGGTCGGTGACGGGATCAATGATGCTCCTGCGCTCACGAGGGCGGACGTGGGCATCGCGATCGGTGCCGGAACGGACGTGGCTATCGACGCTGCGGACGTGGTCCTCGTGAAGAGCAGGCTTTCAGACGTGCCGGCCGCTATCCGGCTTTCCCGTGCGACGCTGCGCAACATCCGTCAGAACCTTTTCTGGGCGTTCATCTACAATACGATCGGCATACCGCTTGCGGCAGGCGTCTGGATCCCCATCTTCGGTTGGACACTGAATCCCATGTTCGGTGCCGCTGCCATGAGCCTTTCCAGTTTCTGCGTGGTCACCAACGCGCTCCGGCTGAACCTGTTCCGTCTGAGAGACGCATCGGGGGACCGCAGGATCGAGCCGGTGAGCCTGGACGGACTGGAATCGTTCCGAGGGAACGAACAGCCCGAAGGCCGCACCATGACTCTGGAGATCGAGGGCATGATGTGCGAGCACTGTGAGCGCGCCGTCAAGAACGCTCTGGAAAGCGTACCGGGCGTAGCGTCCGCATCCGCATCGTATACTGCCGGAAAAGCGGTCGTGACCCTGTCCGGCGAGCCGGATGTCCAGGCGATGATCGCGGCTGTCGCCGAAGAAGACTATGAAGTGAGGGGCGTATCCTATGACGATTGAAGAAGCGGTTCTGAACCGTCATTCCGTACGGCGGTATCAGGATGCGCCGCTGCCGGAGCCGGTCCGTTCCGCGCTGGAAGATGAGATCGGGAAAGTGAATGAGGAGAGCGGGCTTCACATTCAGCTCGTGTGTGACAGACCGGAGGCTTTCGCGACCCTGATGAACCGCTACGGCTGGTTTGCGGGCGTGCGTCACTATATGGCGCTCGTCGGTCCGGACGACGGAAAACTGGATGAAGCCTGTGGATATTACGGAGAACATCTCGCCCTGTATGCGGAAACGCTCGGATTGGGAAGCTGCTGGGTCGGCGGGACCTTCAGCAGGAAAAAAACGGCATATGAAGCCGGTGCCGGAGAAAGACTGGCGCTGATCATCGCGGTCGGCGTGCCGTCAGTTCCCGGGAAGCCGCATAAAAGCAGATCTTATGCCGCGGTGACGCGGAACGGCGAGAATGCGCCTGATTGGTTCAGAAAAGGCGCGGAAGCGGCCCTTCTTGCACCGACGGCTGTCAATCAGCAGAGATTCCTTCTGGAATACGAGGCTCCCGATCGGGTGAGAGCGACAGCGGGACGCGGATCTTTCACGAAAGTGGATCTCGGCATCGTGAAATATCATTTCGAAATCGGCGCGGGAAAGGAAAACTTTTCCTGGGCGGAATCATAAGGAGGCAAACATGAACGCGATCGAAAGAGTATGCAAGTATTTGCAGGAAGCCGGGACCTACTACCTGGCGACGGTAGAAGGGGATCAGCCCCGTGTGCGCCCCTTCGGCGTGGTCCATCTGTATGAAGGACGTCTGTATCTCATCACCGGAAAAGTGAAAGCCGTGAGCCATCAGATCGCAGCGAATCCCAAAGTGGAGATCTGCGCCTGCAAGGGCGGAGACTGGCTCCGCGTCGCTGCGACGCTCGTGAACGACGATTCTCTGGCTGTCAAGACTTCTTATCTCGAAGCCAATCCCGGACTGAAGGCTATGTACAAGGCGGATGACGACAATATCCAGGTCCTGTATCTGAAGGACGCCGTCGCGACGTTCTCGTCTTTCTCCGCCGCTCCCGAGACCGTGACGTTCTGATCCTTTCGGGAAAAAGAAACAGCGGGCCGCATCAGCTGAAAGGCAGATGCGGCCCGTAATGTTTCTTTGTGTCATCCGCAGAGGATCTCTTTCAATTCCAGGATGAGATCCGAATCTCCGAATCCTCCGGATTTGGTGATGATGCGGAAAGCGCCGACCGGCGTTTCCACCTGTGAGAGAACGGCTCCGCCGGGAAGCGGGAATTCAGGAACGATCCTGGATGCGTGCATCGAACGGATCAGCCCCTCGAGAGCATCTCCGCCGATGATCATGGTATACAGGTCATCCCTAGCGAGAACGGGAGGCAGGAGACGGGAAAACAGAGCCTGGATCTTTTCCGTGATCACGGAAGGATCTTCATCGGGGAAGGCTTTGCCGTCCGTGTGCAGAACGGAAAAGCGGCCGGGCCGGAGAGAGGCGGGAGAGACCCATTCGGAAGACGCGGGAGACAGATCCAGGAAACCGGACGAGAGGGCTTTTTGGATCTGAGCCAGTGAGACCGGATGGATGCTTCCGCATGCAACGAAGAGCCCGTTCCTTTTGGGCAGAGCATGGGATACCCTCTTCGGAAGAGGAAGTTCTTCAGCCAAAGCCGATGCGAATCCGGCACATCCGGCGAAAAGGTGGATCCCTCTTGCAAGTCCTTCCCTGAGGATGTCCGTCATCAGGTCCGAACGGTCGCAGTCGAATACCGCGATCCCTTTCTGACCGGATGGGAATGAACCGGCAGGAACGATCTCCACAGGGACGCTCGCGCTTTCGGAGAGCAGGTCGTCCAGCCGTGAGAAGCGCACGGGATCCACAGGGTCCTTCCCGAAAGGCGATTCGGCGACGGGGACGCCGTCGATATAGTGGACGCCTTCGCGGGTGATACGGTTCATTTCCGGATAAGCGGGAATGAACCAGAGGCTTTCGCCCGACGCACGGCAAAGAGCTGAAAGTTCCGCGCCGATGCGGCCTCTCAGACCGGAGTCTGTTTTTTTATACAGGATATCCGCTCCTGTACTGAATCCGGCTTCGGCGATCTCCTTCACACGGGAATAAGCTTCGTCGGCGGGAAGATGGCGGCTGGCGCTGTGAGCCGTGACGATGGGGCATTCGGGAACGTCCAGATGCATCGGCCCGGCAAGGCCGGTCTCCACGCATACAGGTATCCCTTTTCTCGAAAACTGGATGCCTGTGTCGAGTGCGCCCGTCAGGTCATCGGCGATGATCAGGAGCTTCATTTCCGGTTCTCTGCCAGGCGGATGGCGTAATCGATGGCGTTCTTCAGACTCAGTTCGTTCGCGTCGCCCTTTCCGGCGTGATCGAAGGCCGTTCCGTGATCCACGCTGGTCCGGATGATCGGCAGGCCGAGCGTGATGTTGACGCCGGCAACGGAGTTCCAGCGCCCCAGTTCACGGTCATAGACGAATCCGACGAGTTTCAGCGGGATATGGCCCTGATCGTGATACATGGCGACCACGATGTCATACCAGCCGCCTCTCGCCTTGGAGAAGACCGTATCCGGAGGGACCGGGCCGTCAGCGTCGATGCCTTCCGCCAGCGCCGCTTCGATGGCAGGCCGGATCTCCTCGATCTCTTCGCGCCCGAAAAGACCGTTTTCCCCGCTGTGGGGATTGAGGCCGGCCACGCCGACCCGGGGCTTTTCGATGCCCAGAGCCCTGCAGGCCGAATCGGCGATCCGGATCACGTCGAGGACCCGGGCTTTTTTGACCCGGTCACAGGCTTCCCGGAGAGACACGTGCGTGGACACGTGGACGACGCGCAGATCGTCATGGGCGAGCATCATCGTGTATTTGTCCGTGTTCGTGAAGTGAGCGTAGATCTCGGTATGCCCGTCGAAATGGTGGCCGGCGAGGTTCATCGCCTCCTTGTTCAGGGCGTTGGTCACGGTAGCGTCCACTTCACCTGCCAGAGCCAGATCGATCACTTTTTTGACATAGGCGAATGCCGCGTCGCCGCACTGGGCGGATACTTCTCCGAAGCGGAAGGACGAAAGATCGAGTCCGGGGATGTGGAGCACGTCGATCGTGCCGGGCAAAAAGACCGCTTCCCGGACGTCGGATACGGGATGGATCTTCAGCGGGGCGCCGATGATCCGGACGGCCTGTTCCATGATATCTTTGTTGCCGATGACGATCGGACGGCATTGTTCGAACAGTTCAGGGTCGTTGAAAACTTTGACGGTGATCTCTGCTCCGATGCCTGCGGGATCGCCCATGGTGATGCCTATGATTTTACGGTCCATTGGTTTTCTCCTTATGTCTGTGCTTCAGCGGTTCTGTCTCTATTATACGGCAGTATTTCTTTCGAGAAAAGACTGCGGACATATGGGAATGCCTGAATAAGTACCGGAGAAGATTGCGGAATGCCAATGCGGAGGATGTCTTCCCGATTCCTGAAATACGGGAAAACAGGCTGATTCTTTCTTCCGTTTGTGGTACAATAAAGTGCACATCACATGAAGCAGAGGAAGGGAGAAAGTCATGCCTGAATTCCAGCTCGTTTCAGACTATGCTCCGACGGGAGATCAGCCCCAGGCGATCGAAACGCTGGTACAGGGACTGCGGGACGGCCTGCAGGACCAGGTCCTTCTGGGTGTGACCGGGTCCGGCAAGACGTTCACCATGGCCAACGTCATCGCGCAGGTACAGCGTCCGACACTCGTGATCGCGCCGAACAAGATCCTCGCGGCCCAGCTCTGCTCGGAATTCCGCAAGTTCTTTCCGCACAATGCGGTCGAGTATTTCGTATCCTATTACGACTATTATCAGCCGGAAGCCTATATCCCTTCCACGGACACCTACATCGCGAAGGATTCCGCTGTCAACGAGGAGATCGACAGGATGCGCCATTCGGCGACGTCCGCGCTTCTGGAAAGGCGCGATGTGATCGTCGTGGCTTCTGTTTCCTGTATCTATTCTCTGGGAAGCCCTGAAGAGTACAAATCCATGGCCCTCTCCCTGCGCCCCGGCATGACTCTGGACAGAGATCAGGCGGTCGCTTCCCTCGTGGACATGCAGTATGACCGCAACGATCTGAACTTTATCCGAGGCACGTTCAGGGTAAAAGGCGAAGTGCTGGAGATCTTTCCTGCTTCCGAACACGAACACGCGCTGCGTTTGGAATTCTTCGACGACGAACTGGAACGCATCGTGACTTTCGACGTGGTGACGGGCGACGCGATCGCTTCCCTGTCCCATGCGATCGTATATCCCGCGACGCACTATGCGACGTCACGGGATAAGATGGAAGCGACCTATGAGCAGATCCTGGCCGACATGGAAGTCGAAGCAGCCGATTTCGAAGCCCGGGGGAAGCTGATCGAAGCCCAGCGGATCCGGGAAAGAGTGAATTACGACGTCGAGATGATGCGGGAGATCGGATACTGCTCGGGCATCGAGAACTATTCCCGTTATTTCGACGGCCGTCAGCCGGGGGAAGCCGCTTATACGCTTCTGGATTTTTTCCCCGATGATTATCTTCTTTTCATCGATGAGTCGCACGTGACTGTGCCGCAGATCCGGGGCATGTTCGGCGGTGACCGCTCCAGAAAAGACATGCTGGTCTCCTACGGATTCCGCCTGAAGGCCGCCTACGACAACCGGCCGCTTAATTTCGAAGAATTCGAAGCCCGTATGGGGCAAACCGTCTACATGAGCGCGACGCCCGCGGAGTTCGAGATGGAGCGCGCGGGACAGGTGGCCGAACAGCTGATCCGCCCCACGGGCCTTGTGGATCCGGAAGTGGTCCTGCGTCCCGTCAAGGGACAGATCGACGACCTGATCGGAGAGATCCGCAAAACGACGGCTGCCGGATACAGAACGCTTGTCACGACGCTGACGAAGCGTATGGCGGAATCCCTTACGGATTACCTGACGGAACTGGATCTGAGGGTACGGTATCTGCACAGCGACGTGGATACGCTGGAACGCATGGCGCTGCTCCACGATCTGCGCGTCGGAGAATTCGACGTGCTCGTGGGCATCAACCTGCTGAGAGAAGGGCTCGATCTGCCCGAGGTCGCACTCGTGGCGATCCTCGACGCGGACAAGGAAGGCTTCCTGAGGTCGGATCGCTCCCTGATCCAGACGATCGGACGCGCCGCACGCAACGCGGAGGGCAGGGTCATCCTGTACGGAGACGTCATGACGGACTCCATGAAACGGGCCCTCGACGAAACGAACCGCCGGCGCAGGAAACAGATCGCCTACAACGAGAGCCACGGCATCGTACCGAAAACGATCGTTTCCGCCCTTCCGGAAGACCTTATGGTCACGAAGCCTCTGGAAAGCAAGGGAACGAAGGGAAAAGCCGGCCGCGGCAAAGGAAAGAAGGACACGGGATACCGCGTGGACCAGCAGGTCCTGCCGGATATCGAGACGGTCCGTACGGAAATGTACAAAGCGGCTGCGGCTCTGGATTTCGAGCGTGCCGCACAGCTGCGTGATCAGCTGCTCGAACTGGAATCACTGATGGGGAGATAATATGGACAACGTGATCACGATCCGGGGAGCCCGGGAACACAACCTGAAGGGGATCGACCTGGAGATCCCCCGGAACAAGCTTGTCGTCCTGACAGGCCTTTCGGGATGCGGGAAAAGCAGTCTGGCCTTCGATACGCTGTACGCGGAAGGCCAGCGCCGCTATGTGGAAAGCCTTTCGTCTTATGCCCGTCAGTTCCTCGGCCTTATGGAGAAACCGGATGTGGACTATATCGGAGGCCTGTCTCCCGCCATTTCCATCGATCAGAAGACGACGTCCCGAAACCCGAGATCCACGGTGGGCACCGTGACGGAGATCCACGACTATCTGCGTCTGCTTTATGCACGTGTCGGTACGCCTCACTGCCCCAGATGCGGGAGAGAGATCCGTCAGCAGAGCGTGGATGAGATGGTGGATCAGGTCCGCAGCTGTCCGGAAGGCACGAGGATCTATCTCCTTGCTCCTGTCATCCGCAACCGCAAAGGTGAATACATCCGTCTTTTGGAGGATTATGTCAAGGAAGGATATGCCCGTTTCCGGGTCGACGGCATCATGTATCTGGCTGATGCGCTCCGGGAAGAGGGCCGCTTCACGCGCCTGGACGAACAGGGCCGTGAGGACGCCGTTCTGGAAAAGATCCCGCTGAACCGGAACCAGCGCCATACGATCGAAGTCGTGGTGGACCGCCTCGTCGTACGCGAAGGAGACGCCATGCGCAGACGCCTGGCGGACAGCCTGGAAACCGCGCTCGGCATGGCTGACGGGATCGTGACCGTACGGCAGGAAAACGGGGAGGAGAAGACTTTTTCCGCAAACTACGCCTGTATCGACTGCGGGATCAATATCCCCGAGATCACGCCGCGCATGTTTTCTTTCAACAACCCCTACGGAGCCTGCCCCACCTGTACGGGACTGGGAACGCTCCTCAAGATCGATCCGGAAAGGGTCGCCGAGGACTGGAACACACCGGTGGGGGAAACCAAACTCCCCGGGATCGCCAACGGGGACGCATCTCTAGGGAAACAGATCCTGGAGGCGCTTGCGTCTGAATACGGCGTATCGCTGAAGGACGGTCTGAACGAATGGACTGAAGAAGCGCGCCAGGCTCTGTTCTACGGTACCGGAGACAAAAAGATATCCGTGAAATACAGACGTGGGAACAGTTACGGGGTCTATGAAATGGAATTCGAAGGCGTGATCCCCATGCTCCAGCGCCGTTATGAGCAGACGACGTCCGATTCCATGCGGGCCTATTATGAAGAACTCATGAGTCCTGTTCCCTGCCCGGACTGCGGCGGGAGACGACTGAAGCCGGAAGTCCTTGCGGTAACGATCGGAGGGAAGTCCATCGCAGAATTCTCTGACATGTCTGTCGATGACGCCTTGGATTTCCTGAAAAAAGTGGATTTTACACCGACACAGAGAATGATCGGCGCCCAGGTCCTCAAGGAGACGTTTGCGAGACTGGGCTTCCTTCTGGACGTAGGACTGAACTATCTGACGCTTTCCCGCGCCGCGGCGACCCTCTCCGGCGGCGAAGCGCAGCGTATCCGGTTGGCGACCCAGATCGGATCCGCACTTTCGGGCGTGCTCTATATCCTCGATGAGCCTTCCATCGGCCTGCATCAGCGGGACAACGGAAAACTCCTGGCAACGCTCAAAGGACTGAGGGATCTCGGCAATTCCGTGCTGGTCGTTGAACATGACGAAGAAACGATGCGGGAGGCGGATTATCTGATCGATATCGGCCCGGGTCCCGGCATACACGGCGGGACTGTTGTCGCAGCAGGAACACCCGAAGAGATCATGGCCTGCGAGGCGTCTGTGACGGGGGCTTATCTTTCAGGACGGAAATCCATCCCTGTTCCCCCTATCCGCCGGAGTTCTGACAGAATGCTTACAGTCCGGGATGCCAGGCAGAACAATCTCAAGGGGATCGACGTGTCGTTCCCGCTCGGTGTTTTCACGTGCGTGACGGGCGTGTCCGGGTCGGGCAAGAGCTCGCTCGTGAACGAGATCCTTCTGAAGACTCTTCAGAGAGATCTGAACCGGGCCCGTACGAAACCCGGGAAATGCGCGGGCATTGAAGGGGTGAAACAGCTGGACAAGGTGATCTCCATCGATCAGAGTCCGATCGGGAGATCGCCCAGGAGCAACCCTGCGACCTATACCGGAGTTTTCGATATGATCCGCAGTCTGTTCGCGGAGACGACGGATGCCAGGAACAGAGGCTACAATGCGGGAAGATTCTCCTTCAACGTCAAGGGCGGACGCTGTGAAGCCTGCAAGGGCGACGGTATCCTGAAAATCGAAATGAATTTTCTGCCGGACGTATATGTTCCCTGCGAGGTCTGCAAGGGAAAACGGTACAACCGTGAGACGCTGGAGGTCCATTACAAAGGAAAATCCATCGCCGACGTTCTTGCAATGACGGTAGAGGAAGCCTGCGATTTTTTTGCAAATGTGCCGAGGATCGCGGCAAAGATCCGTGCGCTCAGAGATGTGGGACTCGGGTATATCCAGCTGGGACAGCCGTCCACGCAGCTCTCCGGAGGAGAAGCACAGCGGGTGAAACTGGCTACAGAACTGTCCAGAGCCAGCACCGGAAATACGCTCTACATTCTGGATGAACCGACTACGGGACTGCACACGGATGACGTATCACGTCTTCTGACGATCCTGCAGCAGTTCGTCGATGCGGGGAACACGGTCATCGTGATCGAGCACAATCTGGATGTGATCAAATCCGCTGACTATATTCTGGATCTCGGGCCGGAAGGCGGAGATGCGGGAGGCACACTCATCGCAAGCGGTACTCCGGAAGAAGTCTCTGCATGTGAAAACAGTTATACGGGACAGTATTTGAGAAAGGTCCTTCACGGATAAGGTCCGGGAAAAACCGTATATGAGAAGGAAAAGCATCCTGTGGGTGCTTTTCCTGCTTTTTAAACCATATGGACATCTCTCGAAAACAGAAGAGAAACAGAAACCCGGACCGCTGACGGTCCGGGAAGGGATAAGCTATTTAGTGCCGGTCAGTGCCACACCGTTGACATAGAGCGTGTAGCCGTTTGTAATCACATTTTCGGCTTTGCCGTTGAATGCTGAAACATAGGAATCTCCGGTCAGCGTCCAGGTGCTTGTTTCATCCAGCACAACGGAGACGGAGCCTGTTTCTGTGGAAACGGTCTCGCCGTTGGCATTGACTATGCTGCCCCCGATCAGACCGGTGAACGTCGAACCCTCTGTCAGTTCCAAAGTCAGGCTGGAATCGCTGCCGACAAGAATCGAGCCCTCGAGTTCCTGAGCGATACCCTTCAGGACCGCGGTATTGCTTCCGCCGCTCCATCCGTCTGCACACACGGAGAGAAGAATATCGTCGGTGTCTTCGTTGACTATCTTTACGCCGTTCAGGGTGATGACGGCATTTGTGTTTGTTACGTGGAAGACATGACCGTTTTTGCTGGTGAGGCTGCCGCCGGTCATGGTGAAGCTGCTCGTACCACTTGCCGCATCACCGGACATGGACTGATAGATCATGATGGTGTCCAGGAAAGTCGCGTTCCCGTTACAGCGGGTGTTATTAGCAGTCAGATCACAGTTGTTCAGAGTGATCGAGTTGAGTCCTTCGATGCAAACGCCCTCGGAGAGCGTGGAGATGAGCACCGCGTTGGATACGGAAACATCTGCCGTGGAATAGATCACGGGAGATCCCAGACCGTTGGAAGTATATGTGCCCCCGTCCACGACTACCGTACCGCCGCCCCGGTCGGTCCGGATCGCTGCGGAAGACTGGCCGGAAGTCTCGACTGTCAGATTGTAGGCATAGGTCACTCCTCCGCCTGTGGTCATGATGCCTCCGGATCCGTTCCCGCTCGTATTGATGACTGTGTCATAGATATATATGGTCGTACCGTCTCCTTCAGCCCCGTTCTGTCCTCCGTTTCCTCCGTAACAGAACACTCCGTTGGCTCCGTCCGCATCGGAAGTGATCGTTCCGCCGGTGATAGTGGCCGTGGCACCGTCTTTGACCAGTACAGCCGCATTCAGACCGTAGAAGTTACAGTTGTCTCCGCCATCCGAATCGCCGGTTTTGGTAACGGTGGGATTCGTGATTGTGACGTCATCGGATGTGCTGATCAGCAGTGCGCTTTCATCGGGCTCCGAGCTGGCATAGGTCTGTCCGTTTTGTGTATCGGCTGCACTGATTACTTCTGCACCGGTATATTCGATGTCAGCGCTGCTGCTTCCGCCGGGAGCGCCTCCGGGCATACCGCCTCTGTTCCCGTCAGGAGGAACGCCTCCGGGGCCTCCGCTTTGATCCGAAGCATCGGCAGGTGCTTCCGCCGTTATTTCTGTCTGTACGGATCCGCTGTCCGTATCATCGACAGAAGAAGCCGTATTGCTGCATCCTGCCAGGGCGAAAAGGAGCATCAGTACGGCTATGATCAATGCGCATATTCTTTTCATGTCAGGTATCTCCTTTCCTTGGATGCATTCATCTTACGGGAGAAACCTTAATCTATACTTAAGAGATAATTGTTCTGAAAAAAGTTTGGAGGGATCCCGGAATAGCCGTCATGATTCTCACGACTGCAGAGGACGGAAGGAAGTCTGGATTCGAAGCAGTCCGTCCCGCATCAGCCCCAAAGAGCCGCCAGTGCAGGAACGACCTGTTTTTTGCGTGAGACCACGCCTTTGAGGAAGACCGAGTCGTCCTGTACCTTTTCGTCTGCGAATGCCTGCCGTATGATCTCCTGGTCACCCAGGAAAAGCAGTTCAGTTCCTTCCTTCAGAACGTCTGTGATCATAAGAAGGACCATATCGTACCCCTTCTCCTTCTTGATCTTCCGCAGGGCTTCGCGGAATTCATCGGCTCGTTCGAGCATCTGCGCGGAATCCATCGTTGTGATCTGGCTGATGGCGATGCTGTGCTCTCCGATGTTGAATTCCTTGAAATCGGTCATGAAGATCGCTTCGGCTGATTTGTCGGCAGGCTGTCCGGCGGAGAAAATCTCCGTGCCCAGCGCTTCCAGATCCAGTCCTGCGATATGAGCGAGCCAGCCGGCGACGCGTCTGTCTTTGGGAGTGGCTGTCGGAGATTTGAACAGAACCGTATCCGAAAGGATAGCAGCCGCCATGAGACCAGCCAGAGATTCGCTCGGCATGATACCGTGCTCCTGGTACATCGTGGCGATGATAGTGGCGGTGGACCCTACAGGCTCATTGCGCATGAACACGGGATAACCGGTCTGCACGTCTCCCAGTCGGTGATGGTCGATGATGCCGAGCAGTTCGGCCTGCTCAAGTCCGGAAACAGACTGCCTCGTCTCGTTGTGATCGACTAAAACTATTTTTTTGCGTGACGGACGAAGAAGGTGGAAACGGCCGAGAGTTCCGACGACATGATTCTGCTCATCCAGAACGGGATAACTGCGGTGACGGCTCTGAAGGATACGGTCGTTGACGTCGTCCAGGAAATCGTCCAGATGGAAGACCACGAGGTTATCCGTCTGGGCCACGCGTTCCACAGGTATCGACTGATAGATCATCCGGGCAGCCCGATAGGCGTCACAGGGCGTAGAAATAATGCAGGTCCCGGATGAAATGCCTCGGTACTGCGCTCCCAGATCGCTCTGGCAGAGGATGACACAGGAAGCTGGAAGAGCCAGTGCCTGTTCGATCACGTCCGGCTGCTGTCCGCAGATGATGATGCTCCCGGGCTTGACGCCCCGAAGCGGTTCGCCGACAGTGGGAAGCGTGATGACGACGTCGCCGGATACGGATTCAAAAACATCGTCGTCGCTGTTGAGGATACGGCCTTCAAGTGCGGATAGCAGGTTGAAGATGGGAACGTTTTCCACCTGCGGATGACGGACAGAACCCATGTCGCTCTCCGCGACGGAGCTCGTCGTGATGAGACCGTACAGGGAGCCGTTTTCCTCCGTGACGGGGATGGCGCTGTAACCTTCGCTTCCCTGCAGCATCTCCCAGGCGTGACTGACCGGTACCTTTCGGGAAAGGCAGGGCGGATGATCGATATCCAGATCTCTGACCTGGGTCCTGACTGTGGACAGATAGAGGGGAGGCTTGAATCCGAAACGTCTGAGGATAAAAGCGCTCTCATCGTTCAGGTGCCCCAGCCGGGCAGCAACATAGCCGTTTTCGCCCAAAGCGTTTCGAAGCGATGCGTAGGCTATGGCAGAGACGATGGAATCGGTATCCGGATTGCGGTGTCCGCATACGTAGATGGTGTCCATATGAACCTCCAGAAGCACAGATCTTCCGTCTGTATCCAGATTGTAACACAGGAACGATGAAATTTCACTCTTTATCAATGAAACCCCCGTTCCATACAGTGAACGGGGGGTCTCAAATGAAAGAGTGGAGATCTTATTTGACCTGGTCTTTCAGGGATTTGCCGGCACGGAAGGCAGGCACGCGGCAGGCGGGCACCTGAATGGTTTCCTGGGTCTGGGGAACCTTGGCTTCACGGGCTTTGCGCTGACGGGTCTCAAAGGTGCCGAAGCCGACGAGAGAAACTTTTTCGCCGTTGGCCAGAGCATCCGCCACCAGTTCCATGAAGGACAGGAGAGCCTTCTCGTTATCCTTGCGGCTCAGTCCGTTTTTCTGAGCCATCGCCTGAATCATTTCCACTTTATTCATAACAAAAACCTCACGATATAAATTTCTTGCTGCAGAAGGACCATCCTGCCGCAGCATAATATATTGTACTCGAAAACTCACGAATTGACAAGGGGGAAGAATGCAATAGAGATAAAAATAGAATAATGCTGTTCTATCTAGATGATTACCTTCCCACTTGTCTTTCGCAGGCCTCCCGCAGAGCGGATTCCGCATCGATCCCCTGCTCACGCAGCGCATAGGCAGCAGCCAGGAGCCAGTCGCCTGCGGCTCGGTCATCCATTTCCGGAATATCCAGTTTTTCTCCCGGCAGATACTTGGCCAGTTTCTGCGCGCGCATCAGAGCCGGGAGCGCCTTTGCGATTCTGGAAGCGGATTCCAGTGCCGATCCGTCTCCATGAGCACGGGCTTTATTGGCTTCCCAGTTCTCGTTGTCCGAATCGGGATCACCTTTGCCGGAGAAAACTGCCGGATGCCGGGAGATCATTTTACGGCAGATGGAATCCGTGATATCCAGGATATCGAAGTCACCCATGCCCGAAGCGATGACCGCATGGAATACGACCTGATAGAGCACGTCTCCAAGCTCTTCCGCAAGAGACTGCGGATCGTCCCTGTCGATGGCGTCGACGGCTTCATAGGCCTCTTCCAGAAGATAACGCCGAAGACTCTCATGACTCTGTTTCCGGTCCCATGGACACCGGACGCGTAGAGTTTCCATGATCCCGAGAAGATCAGTGAAATCCATGCGGGCCTTCTCGTCCCGTCCGGGAAGATAGTACACACAGCGATGGTCTATGTCTTTCTGCCGGTCCAGTAGAGCCAGAGGAAGTCTGCGTGCTCTTTCAGGAGAGATATAGATGCCTGACGCGTCGTCTCCGTATACGGACTGCAGGATAAGCTTGGCTTCTCCCGCCTGATAAGGATCGTCGAGTTCGGTCACGATCAGGGGAAGACGGGGGTTCAGCGCGGCAGAGGAAATGAGAGACGCGGGGATCTGTGTCAGACCGTCCGCGGCATGAGCAGATTCTCTGCCCGCGGCCGTGAGAGCCAGATCGGCAGGGGAGATCCCCGGAAGGATGCGGACACGAATGCGGCTGCGAAGGAGCTGCTGGACGGAACCGTCCGAAAGGATGCCCTGTCCGGGCACACCATACGTCACATCCCCTGTTTTCAGCGCTTTTCGGACGGCTTTCGCACAGGCTTCTTCGATCTCTTCAAAATCATTGGCGCCTTCGTAAAGAGGATCCAGCGTCGTGAACCTGATCCCTTCGGCACGAAGCCCATCTGCCACGCCGTGCCTTTCCGTGCGCAGAATCAGGGTATCCGCTTCGATAAGGGCCCGGCGGGCTTCCAGCGTGAGAAGATCCGGATCTCCTGGGCCGAGGCCCACGATCGTCAGTTCAGCCATGAGTCCTCCTTATGCCGGCTTTGTGTGCCAGTTTCATGAGTTTATCGCCGCCGGGTACGGAAGCCAGTTCTTCCTCGCTGACCGCACGGAAAAGGCCGAGAAGAATGACATATACGATCACGCCGACAACGACTCCGGCAAGAGCAGTCAGACGCATGCCGATGCGTCCCTCCGCCAGGATGCGGAAAGCATAGACTGCAAGGCCCATCCCCAGCGCGGCGAGCGCCGGCTTGCCGAGCAGATCGGCAGGGCGCCAGCGGATTTTCATCAGCCTTCCCGCTTGCCATGCATCCAGAATCGCCGCGACTCCGTAGCAGACGACGGTACCGATCGGAGCGCCGAAGATGTGGACTCTCGGATCGCCAAGAAGAAGGAAACTCAGGACGATCTTGCAGACGGCGCCTGCAAGGAGGGAGAACACGGGAATATACACCCGCCCATATCCCTGGATAGCGCCTGTCAGCGTCTGTACGAGACCGAGGAAGAAGATACCGGGAGCCATAGCCGTCAGAAGCTGAGCGGCCAGTGTGATCCGTTCAGGCGCAAGACTGCCGTACAGAAGCCGTATGATCGGCTCGGAAAGGATCGCCATTCCGACCGCACAGGGCAGTCCGATGAGCACCGCGAGCTTCGCACCGAGACGCGTGTTGTCGCCTGCAGCCGCAAGATCCCCGCGGGCACCTGCCTGGGCGATCGCCGGGACGAGAGACATGCATAAGGCGAGAGTGAGCACGCTCGGCATATTGACCAGCGTGTATACTACGCCGGTCAGCAGTCCGAACATGGAGGTGGAATCCGTGACGGAGTAGCCGATGGACTGGAGGCGGTTCATGACGAGGAAATTGTCGAAGGACGATACGATGGGCATGACGCAGGCCCCGATCATGACCGGGACAGCCAGCGGCAGCAGGCGGCGGAGTATGCTGCCTGCAGAGATCTTCCGGGCTTCTTCGTCTTCCGGAGCCAGCAGATCGCGGCGGCAGTGACGCATATACAGGATCAGAATCAGAGCCAGGGCGGCGATCTCGGAAAGAGTTACGCCCGTGAGAGCGCCTGCCGCTCCGTAGTCGGCGCCGCGCCCGAGCCAGGCAAAGGCCAGCGCAAAGCCGATGACCAGTTTGAAGGCCTGTTCGACGATCTGTGTTGCCGCTGTGGGAAGCATATCCTGATGTCCCTGGAAGAACCCCCGGTAGGCGGAAAGGACTGCCGCGAAGAAGACTGCCGGCGCGATGGCCCGGATCGTCAGTGCGGCTTTCGGCTCACCCATGGCCTGTGCGATCGGATCGGCAAAGAAGAACAGGATCGCCGACATCAGAAGGCCTGCCACGGCAAGCAACCATAGAGATACGGTCAGGATCCTCCTTGCTTCACCTTTCCTGTCCCGGGAAAGCGCTTCACTCACCATTTTGGAAATGGCGGTCGGAAGGCCTGCAGTGGAGATCGTCAGGAGCGCGGAGTAGATGGGGTAGGCAGCCTGATAATATCCGATGCCGACGTCTCCTATGATATGGGTCAGGGGAACGCGGTAGAAAGCGCCGATCAGCTTCACGATGAGCCCGGCGGCGCCGAGAAGGGCAGCTCCTTTGACAAAACGGTTTTTCTGCTGTGTCATATGGACCTCTCTGTGGAACACTCTGATTCCATTATTGTACCACAAAGGACCCCCAAGGGGTAGCACAGGGCCTCAAAAGGGCAAATGTGAGGCATGAAGGGAGAAAGGCACAGACTGGAAAGAGCGTGGTGGTTATGGTATAATATGAGAAATCCGCCGATACTGGCGAAAAAGGAAGGAAGAACGAATGCTGGAATTCCGTTTTGACACGCAGCTCCTGATCGAGGGCGAGAATCTCGACGAGGATGAGATCTATGATTATTTCGTCGCCAACTTCAAGGGGGACAGCCTTCTGGCGGTGGGCGATGAGGAGCTGATCAAGATCCATTATCATACGAACGAACCCTGGAAGGTCCTGGAATATTGCGCGAGTCTAGGCGATATCCATGATATCGTGGTGGAAAACATGGAACGGCAGGCGGCGGGACTTCAGGGATAATGGAGCGCAAGGTTTTCCTGTATATAGAAGAACAGTATGAGCGTCATGGATATCCCCGTCATACGGAGATCATGACGCAGGGGCGTCTGATCTCCGAAGACAATCTCCTGAGGCTCGAATACGCATTCAGCCCGGAGAACTCTTCGGACCGGCCGATCGCGGCATCCGTCATGCGGGTGGATCAGGCATGGCATGTGACACGGCCCAGCTTCGGACCCGAGATGCTTACCCTGCATCCTCGGCTCATGACGCAGAATGAATACGCAGGAGAGGATTCTCTGACCGCTCTTCCCGTGGAGCTTTCATGGAACGACCGTGAGGATGAGGGAGACGTAACGGTCTCCATGCGCGTTGCAAGAGAAAAGCGTGCGTTCCATCCCTACAGTCTCTCGATCCATTATGTGAAGGAAACATGAATCCGCTGAGGGAAACAGTCTCGAAAATGCTTTTCCGGATCACCGGAAAAGAGCAGGTCCCGGAGTTTACCCGCTCAGGCGGCGGCGACCTGTCTTTCGTTCTGAGAGATGGATCAGATCCGGGAGAGACGGCAGCTGAGTGGAACTCGATGTATCCCGGTACAGCCAGAGCGGAGGCTCGGGGCAATTATCTGAACCTCTATCTCACGGAAGAAGCCCTTCTTGAGGACATGAAGCGTCTGTCTGGCGAACTGCATTCGGAAGACCCTGTCTGGAGCGGGCCTCATGCCGCTGAGATATACAGGCTCAGGGCGGACAGAGCGTTCGGACTGGCGGGGGCTTTTTCTCATGAGTCCGCCATGGCCGTCTTGAAACTTGAACACGGACTGTACACTGAGATTCCGGAAGGACCGCTGCATCCAGAGGTTTCTCTGGCTCTGGAGGCTGTCTTGCAGAGGAAAAACCGGGAATAAGACTTACGACAAGTGTTCTATTGGGAGGATGAAATGCGTCTGGATAAGTTTCTGAAAGTCAGCCGTATCATCAAGCGGCGCACAGTCGCGTCCCAGGCGGCAAGCATGGGCAAGGTGACGGTAAACGGACGTCCGGCCAAACCGGCCTCGTCAGTCAACGCGGGCGATATCATCGAGATCGAATACGGACGTTATACGGAGACTTATGAAGTGCTCCGTACGGCTGAGACTGCGGGAAAAGCGGAAGCCGCGGAACTTTTCCGTCTGATCGGCCGTCGTGAAAACGAGGGATCCGAAGATGAATGAACGGATCGGGCTGGGCTGGGATCTGCATCGTCTGGAAGAAGGCTGCCGTCTGATTCTGGGCGGTGTCGAAATCCCCTTCGAGAAGGGACTTCTCGGGCATTCGGATGCAGATGTGCTGGCTCATGCCGTGACGGACGCTCTCCTGGGTGCCTGCGGGCTTCCGGACATCGGTGAATGCTTCCCCGATACCGATCCCACCTATGAAGGCGCCGACAGTCTGATTCTTCTTTCTCGGGCTGCTGAAATGGCGGAAAAGAAGGGATACAGACCTGTGAACTGTGACTGCGTCATCGTATGTCAGAAGCCGAAACTGGCTCCCTATAAAAGAGAGATGGCACTGCGTCTGAGTACGGCGTTGGGGATAACGCCGGAGCAGATCAACATCAAGGCCAAGACTGCAGAGGGACTCGGGCCCGAAGGAGAGAGCCTGGCTGTTTCCGCACAGGCCGTGATGCTTGTAACAAAATCGTAACAATTTCTTTGATTCCCGCCCCGTCTGTGGTACAATAGGGCACGGCGCGGGATCCGATCCCCACTATGGAGGGACGAAAATGACGGACAGAAAGAGAAAAGGGACACAGAACAGAAACCGCAGGAGCGAGACCAGAACGACGGGAAAAGGCCGGCCGAAGGCATGGATCTTTCTTTCCATCGCTGCGCTGATCGTTCTTGCCGGTATTTTCATGCTGTGGCATTCTCTGCAGGACGGGACCGAACAGGGGACCTCTCTCAATGCCGATCCGACGCTCCTTCTGAGCGCTACTCCGACGCCGAGGGTCAGCATGGATTTCTCCTATCCGGGCATCCAGGCCCGTGATCCCGGGACGGAGCCTTCCCTGACCGCAAATCCGAACATCGTCCGTGATCTTTCCTATTTTGCCGAGGACGCGACTTTTACGGAGAAGCAGATCAACTCACCCGGCGTGTTCGGTAATGAGATCTTTTTCTCCGCGGGAACGGGGAGTCTGGATACCAACGTACTGACCAAGCTGTATCTCTACAACCTGGAAACGAAAAAGGAAGAGAAGATCTCCACGACCGAGATCTATATGGGCGAATACTATGAGACGCTCATCAACGATAAATGGCTGGTGTATCTGGAGACGGACCACGGCAAGAAAAACAACATCTACGTGCGCAACAGAGAGACCGGACAGGTCACGCTTCTGAAGACGTGCACGAACGGAAAGCCCAAGCTCCGTCTGTCGCAGGACAACCTGATCTGGATGGAGCAGGAAGAGAAAAACGTCGACTACCTGTACATGGTCGATCTGGTCAGCCAGGAGAACCTTACGCTTTTCACTTTTGAAGACGTGGCGACCTACGGCGTTTCAGCACCGGCGGTCTATGGAGACTGGATCGTATGGGCGGCGCCTGATCCGAACCAGTCCGAGGCCGAACGTCAGGTGGAAGAGCATTCCGCGATCTACTATCTGAACATCTCCTGCGATTTCGATGAGGAAGGAAAGCTGAAGCCGCGTATCTATACGCCCGGCACTTATGTGCACGAGCCCTATTTCAACGGCGAGTATTTCCTCTGGATCGATACGAACAAATCTTTCAATTCCAATCTGTACATAGCCGCTCCCGGTGATACGGTACCTAAGATCATCGACACCAAGGTCACAGCGTACGGCCTGGGCGATGACGTGGCCGTTTACGGCAAAGACAGCATCATCTGGCTGTATATCATCCCCACCGGAGAGACATGCCGCCTGACGTCCATGGATGAAAAGGGCATGCTACCCCAGATCAACGGACGGACCGTTGTGTGGCAGAACAACGGTGCCGGAGGCAGCAAGGATACGCTTCGCTTCAAGATCCTGACAGACGAGGATCTGTATCCATACGGGAAACCTGAGATCGATACCACGCCGAATCCGTATCTCATCGTGCAGGATACGAAGGTCGGCGATGACGGAGAGGATGATACGCAGAAACCCGAAGATACGGCGGAACCGTCCCCGACGCCGACTGGCGGAGACGACGGGGCGCCGTCGCCTTCCCCGACACCCGGAGGCAACTGATGCCCAAAGCCAAATCGCTTTATTTCTGTTCCGAGTGCGGATTCGAGACCGCAAAATGGGCGGGACGCTGTCCTTCCTGCGGAGCCTGGAATACGATCACGGAGGCTCCCGTTAAGGCGAGGGAGGCTGTCAGCCGAGCCAAAGGCCATACGGCGCTCACGGATGCGGAGCACCCGACACCCCTGCCGGATGTCATTCGGGAGGATTTTCCCCGTACATCCATCGGGATCGGAGAGCTTGACCGGGTACTGGGCGGCGGGATGGTCGCCGGATCCGTCATCCTCATCGGCGGCGATCCCGGCATCGGCAAATCCACGCTGCTGCTCCAGGCGGCCGAAAAACTGGCCGAACAGGGAAGCAAGGTCCTGTATGTCTCGGGGGAAGAATCCCTGCGTCAGGTCGCTCTTCGTGCGTCCCGGCTTCAGGCTAAATCGCCTCGTCTTCTTCTTTACGCCCAGACCCAACTGGAGGCGATCCTGGAAGAAATCGAGCGCACCGCGCCGGATACAGTCATCATGGATTCTATCCAGACAGTCTCGTCCCAGGAAGTGGATGCAACAGCTGGAAGCGTTTCCGCCGTACGAGATGCCGCTGCAGCGTTCGTCCGTGTCGCCAAAACACTGGGCTGCTCTGTTTTTCTCGTAGGTCACGTGACCAAGGCAGGCAATCTGGCCGGACCGCGGATTTTAGAGCATATGGTCGATACGGTTCTCTATTTCGAGGGAGAGGAATACCAGAGCTACCGTGTGCTTCATTCGGCCAAAAACCGCTTCGGGCCTACACATGAGGTCGGTCTCTTCGAAATGACGGAAGACGGTATGAGAGAAGTGACCAACCCTTCCGAGATGTTCCTGTCCGAAAGGGAAAGGGAGGCACCGGGCTCCGTCGTTGCCGCTTCCATGGAAGGGAGCCGCGCAGTGCTTGTGGAACTGCAGTCTCTCGTATGCCGTTCGGTATTCGGCATGCCCCGCCGTCAGGCTTCCGGTCTGGATTATAATCGCCTGACCCTTCTGCTGGCAGTCCTGGAGCGAAGAGCGGGCATCAAGTTCTTCGATCAGGACGTATATCTGAATGTTGCAGGCGGTCTGCGCGTGAGCGAACCCGCCGTGGATCTTGCGGCTGCCGTTGCAGCCGCCTCCGCAAGAAGGGGAAGGGTACTGCCACGCGGTACAGCGGTCTTCGGGGAAGTCTCTCTCACGGGGGAGATCCGGCCGGTGCGGTTTGCTCAGGCGCGTGTGACGGAAGCTGCCCGAGCAGGCTTTACGCATGTCATCCTTCCTAAGCGAAATCTCAAAGGACTGAAAGCGCCTAAAGGCATGGAACTCCACGGTGTGGGGACGGTCGCTGAAGCTCTCATTTTCCTGTCCGATCCCCCCGAAGGGGCATATGAAGAAGAATAACGCCAAACATTGAAAGGACATACCCATTGGGTATGTCCTTTGTGTTTGTGATAGAAAGATCTTAGGTTTTTTCAGATGTAGCGGTCTTTCTTTGAAGCGGTGACGGCTACGAAATAGGAGATCGCAAAAAGAACGGCGATAAAGCCTGCGAAATACCATCCGCTCTGCATCTGTTCCATCGAAGCGATGTAGTCATAGGCTCCGTGAAGCAGTGCGGGGATGAGGACGGAAAAAACGCGGAATATCTTTGAGAGGGCCGTCAGGCCGTAATCCTGATATCTGCGTGCAGCCCCATATAAGACACCCATGAATACGCCGAAACAGGCGTGGCCGGGAATCGCCGTGACAGCACGGACGACAGCGGTGGAAAACCCGAAGTTCAGGACATAGCTTATGTTTTCCCATAAGGCGAAACCAAGAGACACGAACACCGCGTAGACGACGCCGTCATACTGGCAGTTGAACTCCGGATTCTCCCATGTGTTCCTGCGAAGGAAGAAGAATTTGGCTCCTTCCTCGGAAAAGGCCACTATGATGAAATACAGGATCACGTCATAAACGACCGTATCCTGTGCGACCGCAAGATTCAGCAGCCAGGAGAGGACGCGTTCCGCAACCAGAGCGGCAAGGGAGGACAGGATGCCCGCGACGACCAATCGCCGCAGAAGCACCGGACTTTCCGGTTCCAGTCTGTCCATACGGTAGACGCGGACCATGAGGAAGACCGCGGGAATAATCGCAGCGGCGATCAGGATGACGTTGTACATCATCACGGGCTGCAGGAAGTAGTAATAGAACATGAACCCTCCTTAACGAATGTCATACACACTGCGGCATGAAACGGTTTTTACATCACCCCGCAGGATTTTTACCCGACGCTCGCCGGGCGTCATATCGAAGAAGTTGTCCGACAGGACCGTATCCGCACTGCACCGGATCTCCACCGAACGTGCATAAGCGGACGCCGTGACGACGATCTCGTCGTCTTCGATCCTTGCTGACAGTTCGGGATCGGCAAAACGGAAGTGTTTGGGCGGACAGAACAGGACGGATCCGTTCGACAGGATCCTGCCGTTTTCATCCTCCAGGACATAGGTATATACGGTCTCAAAGGGGTTGGCTTCGGGAAATTTCTGTTCGGGCAGCCAGACAGCAGAAAGAGGAGCTGCCTCGATCTCTTCTCCGCCGGATTCGATGACGGAACCGTCAGGTTTGCGCAGAGCCCAGAGGGCCCGTCCGCGGAAAGGCTGCAGGGTCTCGTTGGAGAGATTCAGTCTTGCGCTCTTTCGGAGAACAAACGGTTCTGCATTGACGTTGGTATCCTGGGAGAGAATGCCTTCTTCATGACAGGAGAGGAGCACGGGAGCAAAGAAACGCCGTGCCGCATAGTGCAGAGCTTTCCAGCGGCCGTAGTAGTCGATGGAAGACCAGGACGCCACGGGCCAGCAGTCGTTCAGCTGCCAGATGATCGCTCCCATACAGCGGCCGCGATTCCGACGCCAGTGTTCTACCCCGTACTGCATGGCCTGTGCCTGAAGGAGCTGGGATGCATATACAAGCGTATCCAAATCCTTCGGATAGAGATACATTTGGGATATATAGGAAACGATACGCCCATTCGCCGAAGCGTTTCGCTGGTGTTTTTCCATGACGTAGGAGAAAGGATTTCTGTCTCCGGGTTCCGTAAAGCTCTCGATCGTTTTCATACATGGAAACGACTGAAAACCGAATTCGGAGACGTACCGGAAGAAATGATTCCGATAATCCGTGAACGGCTTGAGACCGTGCCACACCTGCCAGTAATGCACGTCGCCTCTGTCCGGGTCCTGCGGGAAGTCGAAACTTCCGCCGGAAGACGGACTTGCCGGCCAGTAGAAACGCTGGGGATCTTCTTCCTTCAGGATACTGGGCAGGATATATTCATACATCTTGATGTAATCCGCTCTCTGCCTGTCGCTGGAGACCCACTGGCCCTGTTTCACGAAATCTTCCATCTCGTTGTTGCCGCACCACAGAGCCAGAGATGCATGATGGCGAAGACGGCGGATGTTGTCCAGGAATTCCGCGCGGATATTGGCTTCGAAAGAATCCGTCAAATTGTAGACCGCACATGCGAACATGAAATCCTGCCAGACGAGGAGGCCCAGTTCGTCGCAGATGTCATAGAAGGCATCATCAGGATAATATCCGCCGCCCCAGACGCGGATCGTGTTCATGTTTGCTGCTTTCGCATCTTCCAGCAGACGGCGCGTTCTTTCCGGTGTGACTCTGGGAAGAAGATTGTCCTCCGGGATGTAATCAGCGCCCATGGCGAAGATCTCGACCCCATTGACGCAGTGTGCGAACGATTCGCCCCAGGCATCCTTATGCCGTGCGACCGTCAGCGTACGCAGACCGATCCGGCAGCTCCATGTATCCGTAAGGGTACTGCGGTTTATGAGAAAGACCTCGACTTTGTACAGTGGTTGTTCTCCGTAGCCTGAAGGCCACCACAGCATGGGACTGCTGATCCGGATCGTGCAGTCCGTGCCTTCTCCGGCAAACTCTCTTCCGTCAGGTGCGGTCACATGGATGACGACTTCCGACTGGTGATTCGGCTTGTCGAGGAAGGACGTGCGCAGATGCAGAAGAACACCTTCCCTGTCGTGTTCCTGAAGGATTCTGACGTCTCTGATCCTGCCGACCGAAACCCCGATGAGGGAGACCGACCGCCAGATGCCCGCGTCGGGCAGACGGGGACCCCAGTCCCATCCGAACATGCAGTGGGCCTTACGCAGCAGGGGGAACCCTACCATAGCATCCGAAGAACCGTCTGCACGGCTTTCGGCATAAGCCCTGCGGATGAACCGGGTAGGAGAGGAAAACCGGACCGACAGTTCGTTTTCTCCTGTGCGGATATGCTCCCATACTTCCCATTCCCAGATCCGGTGCATATTGTCCGCGTGTCCGAGAACGGTACCGTTCAGACTGACTTCCGCCAGCGTGTCCAGTCCTTCGAAGCGAAGATAGATCCGCCCGCAGGCAAGGATCTCTTCCGGAACGGAAAAAGTCCTATGGTAGATGAAATCATGGTCCATGAGAGGAAGGGCCCGGTTCTCATTGTCCCTGTAGAAAGGATCGTCGATAAGACCTTCGCGGAGCAGGTCGTGATAGACAGAACCGGGGACTTCGGCAGGGACCGATGTGTATTCGGTTCCGGGAATGTCAAGGATCCAGGATCCGTTCAGAGAGAAAGTGTTCACGGGTTGGCCTCCTCTTCGTTTTGCATATATTTCTTCACTTTCGAGAGGAAATCCTGCAGACGGCGCAGAACTGGATTTCGCTGAAGAGTATGGAACAGAGCAGGACGGCACGGTCAAAAGACCGTGCCGCGCAGTATATGTTTGTCAGAAATCAGGTGCCGCATACCGGACCAGATCTAATCACGGAATCTTTCCCTGTTGATCCAAAGGCCCAGAGCGGGATTGGGAATGAAATACACTTTTTCTCCGTCGATCTCATTGTATCCGTAGGAAAGGCGGAAGGGATCGTAGCGGGACGCCAGATCATCATAAGCTGCTGCTGTATATCCTACGCTCCTGATCTCATCCTGGGAGATCTTCTTCACCGCATAGGTGATGGAGAAACGGCCGTCGGAGGAACCGTGGATTAGATGGGCAGCCGCGCCCATATTGTCGCGAAGATCCTGGTTTGCGGGATCGCGGAAGGCTTCCAGCGTCGCCAGACGCCCGCGGTATCCGTATTTGCGGATGAGCCTGTCACACTCCGGGTCTTCGCCGAAACGTTCCACACCAGGCGCAAGGATGATCAGCTCTCCGCCGTCCGCCATCATCATGCGTGTGCGGTAGACCGCTTTATTGCCCAGCCAGGTGCTGCGGAACTCAAGAGGATCCAGATAGACCACGCATTTGCGGACGCCTGTGGGAACAAAGTCGATGTTTTTCTCCTGGGCGAGTTTGACTGCATGAGTCAGACATTCGCGCCCTTCGCCGATGAACAGTCCGTGTGTCGTGATCTTTCCGCCGGGGGCAGTGGTCACGGTCAGGATGAAGGTGATCGGACGATCGGAAAGGAAATGCTCCATTCCGTAGTCAAAGAGCTTCCGCACGGGGGTATGGTCCCTTCCCATCATGCGTTCCATCCCGTAGACGGCTCCGATCATATGAGATTTGTTGATCATATCGCTGCCGCCTGCGCCGACAAAGAGATTTTTGGCGTGATTGCTCATTCCGATGACTTCATGGGGAACGACCTGGCCCGGTGACAGAATCAGGTCATAGGAAGGATCCATGACCCGCCTGTTGATCTCGGCCGTCACGGCTTCGTTCCAGAGTCCGTCCGTGATGTCCGATATGAAGTCTGCGGGGATCTCACCCAGGCGGATCACGTCGCGGCGCCAGTCGTGGACGAGGAAGCGATCCTTCGGGATGTCTCCGAACATGGCATCGATCTGCTCAGCGCTCATGGCCTCATGCGTGCCCAGCGCAGGCAGGATGTCGACCTGGGCTCCGCGTTCCGTCAGTGCGTGATAGTATACGTTCGTGATGAAACCTGCGCCGGAATGATAGCGGGTGAAATCGGGAGGGAGGATCAGGACTTTTTTCGGGTCTTTTCCTTCCAGCGACCGCAGGAGCGCCTGCCGGATCTCATTCTGACTGAGACCGTTCCGGTCTTTTGCGGTAAGATACAGTTCCATCCCGTACTCCTAGGCAGTATAGTTCGTGGAGGCGATGTCTCCGCCTTCGCCGGTCCAGTTCGTATGGAAATACTGGCCTCTCGGAGCGTCGATCCTTTCGTAGGTGTGTGCTCCGAAATAGTCTCTCTGAGCCTGAAGAAGATTGGCCGGGAGATCCTTCGTCGTATAACCGTCGAACCAGGCAAGAGCAGAGCTCAGGGCAGGTACGGGGATGCCTGCGGTCACGGCATAGGCGACTGCCTGCCTCCAGGGTTCGACCAGTTCCTTCATGACGTCACAGAAGTAATCATCCATCAGAAGGTTGCTGAGATCCGGATTCTTATCGTAGGCTTCTTTGATCTTGCCGAGGAAAACGGAACGGATGATACATCCGCCGCGCCACATGAGGGCGATGCCCCCGTAGTTCAGGTTCCAGCCGTATGTGGCGGCAGCGCTGCGCATGAGCGTGTACCCCTGTGCATAGGAAACGATCTTGGCTGCGTAGAGAGCGCGGCGAAGCGACTCGATGAACGCTTCGCGGTCCCCCGTGAAGGTCGGGATCTGTCTCGGGAAACGTTCGGAGGCCTGGACACGCTCATCCTTCTGGGAGGAAAGACAGCGGGCGAAGACCGCTTCCGTGATCATCGTCAGGGGAACGGCTTCATCCAGCGCTGCGATGCCTGTCCATTTGCCCGTGCCTTTCTGGCCCGCGCGGTCCAGGATCATATCCAGTGTGGCCTCCCCGTTCTCGTCCCTGTATCCCAGGATATCTCTTGTGATCTCGATCAGGTAGCTTTTGAGTTCCGTTTCATTCCATGCCGCAAAGACGTCATGCATTTCTTCGTCCGTCATGCGCAGTCCGTCGCGAAGGATCTGATAGATCTCGCAGATCAGCTGCATGTCGCCGTATTCGATGCCGTTGTGCACCATCTTCACGAAATGGCCGGCACCGTTTTCACCGACCCAGTCGCAGCAGGCAGAACCGTCTTCCACTTTGGCGCAGATCGCCTGGAAGATCGGCTTGACGGATTCCCAGGCGGCAGGGGATCCACCGGGCATCATGCTGGGTCCTTTGAGCGCGCCTTCCTCGCCGCCGGAGACGCCGGTTCCGATATACAGAAGACCGTGTTCCTCCACATATTTCGTGCGGCGCATCGTATCGGGGAAATGGCTGTTTCCGCCGTCGATCAGGATATCTCCGGGCTCAAGGATGGGCAGCAGTTCGTCGATCAGATCGTCGACAGGCTTGCCGGCCCAGACCATCATGAAGACCTTGCGGGGCTTCTCGAGAGCATCTTTCAGTTCATGCAGATCGCTGCAGCCTGCAAAACCCATATCGGCCATGCGACGGACCCTGTCGGGTTCACGGTCGTATACGGCTACGGAAAAACCTTTGGACTGCATGTTCCGGGCTAAATTGCTGCCCATGACGCCCAGTCCGATCATACCGATATCGTTCTTTTTCATGGATTTACCTCTGTACTCTGGCGTTGCCGGCGTAGATATCCCAAACCTGTTTTTCATCCGCGGGTTCCGCATAGTCGTTCAGGGAGGTGGTGGCGAGGACTCCGCAGGCCCAGGCGAACTGGAGCCACTTCTCAGGTGCCCATCCTTTCAGGATCGAATAGAGAAGGCCGCCGGAGAACGCGTCTCCCCCGCCGATGCGGTCCATGATCGGGATCGGACGGGGCTCTTCCACGTACCAGTCGTTTCCGTCGTAGAGAAGGGCTCCCCAGAGATGTTCGTTGGCGGAGATCACCTGACGCAGCGTCGTAGCGTAGGCGGATGCGTTGGGATAGGCTTTTCTGACTTCGCCGATCATGCCTTTGAAGGACTCGATCTTGGACGCCAGATCTTTTCCGCCGGCGTCGGGTCCCTTGAATCCCAGACAGAGCTGGAAATCTTCCTCGTTGCCGATCAGGATGTCAGCCAGGGAAGCGACTTCCCGGAAGGCTTCGGAGAGTTCTTCCTCACGGCCGGCCCAGAAGGTGGCCCTGTAGTTCAGGTCGAATGAGATCAGAGTGCCTAAGGATTTGGCCTTGCGTGCGACTTCAAGGCAGCAGCGTGTCGTTTCAGGGCTCATGGCCAGGATCAGTCCGGAAAGGTGGAGGATCTGAACGCCTTCTTCTCCAAAGATACGGTCAAGATCGAAATCGGAGGCGGAAAGCGTACGGCCCACTTCGCCTGCACGGTCGTTCCAGACCCTGGGGGCGCGAAGGCCGAAGCCGCAGTCGGCGATGTTGAACTGATGACGATAGCCCCAGGGTCCGCCCTGCGGGACAGTCTGTCCTTCATAGGCGATGTTCCGGGCACGAAGCTGTGCCTGTATGAACGCGGCGATGGGACTTCCTTCCACGAATTTGGTCAGCGCTACGCAGGGTTTGCCCAGAGAGGACGCCACGTTGAGCACGTTCGTTTCGGCGCTCGTTGCCTGAAGATAGAATTGATTGCTGTTCTGTACGGCCATGCGGTCGGCAGGCGTGATGCGCACGCCCATGCTCGTGACACAGGCAACCGCGTACCGGCAGTTCTGACGGATTTCCATGGATATGCTTCCTCCTTAAAGAATGCTTATTGACTCCCTTGATTATAGGACCGTTCCTGCAGGGTTGCGATTGTGCGTTTTGCTTAAAATATTGCAAAACTTGTTGCTTTTGTTATAATGGTGAAAAGGAGGAGAGGTTCTGTGAAAAGAAAGCTCCAAAGCGCGTTCGACCCAAGACAGTATATGCTTTCACGGGATTTCGAGGTGTTCTACTACAGTGACCTCGATTTTCACAGTGTGGGAAGCCACAGTCACGATTATTATGAATTCTATTTCTTCGTGGAGGGAAGCGTCGTCATGGAGATCGATTCCGTCCCGTACGAGGTCAGGCCGGGCGATCTCATCATCATTCCGCCCGGTACGCGCCACCGTGCGATGATCCAGGACGGGTCTGTTCCCTACAGACGCTTCGTGTTCTGGATCAGCCGGGACTACTGTGACGCCCTGTGTGCACAGTCGGAGGATTACGGTTATGCGCTGCACACGGGAAAAACGGTTTTTCATTATGACGTGATCGGTTTCAATACACTGACGGGGAAACTTTTTGCGCTTCTTGACGAGATCCATTCGGAACGCTTCGCGAAGGACAGCAGGATCACGCTCTGCGTAAGCGATCTCATGCTCCATATCGCCCGTACGGTATGGGAAATGGAGACGTCATCCGCCGGAGACAGGGAACTGTCCGCATACGAAGCCGTCACGGCTTTCATATCGGCCCATCTGGATGAAGATCTCTCTCTGGAACGGATCTCGGGTGAACTCTTTCTCAGTAAATTCTATCTGTCTCATCTGTTCAGGGAGAATACCGGACTCAGTCTGCACCAGTATATCGTAAAAAGAAGACTGGAAGCAGCCTGTGAGGCTCTGCGGGCGGGAGCCGGAGCGGCCGATGCCTGCGCCTTGGTGGGTTTTTCGGACTATTCCAGTTTTTTCAGAGCGTTCAGGAAGGAATACGGTCTCAGCCCTGCACAGTTCAGACAGCGGTACTGATATCCAGAACAGACAAGACCGCACCGATGAAAAATCGGTGCGGTCTGTTGTTTTTAGGATCAGTTTTTCTGTTTTTCACGGAAGATCACGTCCCGCTGGACGAAGTAGTTGAAAACGAACAGGATCACTTCGGCTATGGCTTTGGAGATCAGGACTGGGATACCGAGCGTTCCGTTGAACAATGCGAGCAGGGCGATATTCAGCAGCAGGACGATGCCGACGAGGGTATAGTACTGGAGCAGTTCCATCCAGAGGTTTCCTTTTCTGTTTTTTACACGAAAGATCACTGTGCGGTTGATCGTGAAATTCAGCGCGGAAGAAACGATGCGTGAGATCACGGCGCATGGCGTGCGGGTCAGACCGATCGCATAGTAGAGCAGTGCGAACAGGCCGTAATCGACGATGAAGGAAAGCATGGAGGCGATCAGGAACCCGGAAGCGATGCCGAGCATCCGAAGCCAGCCTCTCATGCTGATGGGAAGGGGAGGCGCGGGGGGCACGTCTTCTTCCAACTGACGGAGAACAAGGGATTCCCGCCGCAGACTGAGGAAAAGCTCCAGAAGATAGTTGCCGGAATCACCCGAGAATACGACGGCACGCTGCAGGAAACTCTGCGGGAAGCCTATGAGCGTCACGTCCGCAGGAAGGCTCTTATCCCTTCCGCCCACGATCTGCGTGAGGATCTGGAACATCCGGTTCTTGGCTTTTCCCTTCAGTTCGGATATATCCGCATGCGCAGCCCAGATCGTATTCGGCTGTGAAGCAGTCTTTTCACAGGCATTGAGAACGGTCTGGCAGGACACGGGTGCCCGCAGAAGCAGCACGCCTCCGCAGTTCGGATCATCCAGGAGGATCCTGTTCATGGCTGTCTTTATGCTTCGCCCAAGACCGAGCGGCACATGATGACGGAGCCTGTGTACAGGAAGAGCATCCCACGCCCGGCGCGTCTCGTCGTCAGCGCCGTCGAATACGACGTAGAACGGAAAAACCTGTGCCAGTTCGGCATAGGTCGGATCCGGCGTCTGTCCGCTTTCAACGGAGAGGATCAACGGGAGAAGGGTTTCGTTTCCCATTATCGGACACCCATCATTTTTTTGAGTTCTGCCAGGCCGGGAAGGACCGCATCAGGCTGAACTTTTCCCGTGAAGGGCCTTCGGGCACGGTTGATCCATACGGTCTTCATACCGGCGGCAGCCGCGCCTTCCACGTCATAGATCAGAGAATCTCCGACATGGAGGACTTCGTCGGCAGGCAGGTTCAGGATGCGGAGCGCGGCTTCAAAGATCTCTTTTCTGGGCTTGTAGCAGGAGACATCCTCGCTGCACAGGACCGGTACGGAAGGAAGATTGGCGAAGGAGAGCGCGCTTTCCAACGGCTGACGGTCCGCGTTGGTCAGGATGAGAACGGGGAGGGGAAGCTTTATGAAAAACAGTCTGGCGTCGGGATAGACCTCGGGCTTAGCCGAGGCAGTATCCATCAGTTCCGCCAGTTCCGCGGGATCCGCATCGGATCCTACGGCGCGCAGAGTCTGGCGCAGAGCCTCTTCTTCCACCGTACGCAGAGGAACGAAAGAAGATTCCGTATAGGATTTCAGATAGAAGGCGTGAGCTTTTTCCCAGAGGATCCTGGCTGCGTCCTGGGGCAGGCAGAGACTGTTCGCCGTTTCAGAGATACGACGGCAGACTTCCATCATGACAGAACTGTCTTCACGGACAATCGTGCCCCCGAAATCCAGCGTGATAGCTCGAATCGCCATGCCTATTCTCCTTTGCGATTTCTGATTCTATCATTATATGGTGAAAACGACGGTTTTTCAAGCGGGACGCGGACGGACGGGCTTAATGCCGGGAAAAGCTTCAGCCTTACCGACTCTTGACGAGAGATCATCGATTTTATATTATATATCTGTTTAGAATACGAATCAGCCCTGATACAGGTGACTGTCACATAATATCCGGAAAAGGGATACCGAATGGAAAACAGAAATGAACCGACCGAGAACACGATGAAGCCGCGGCTCTGGAGCGTGAGTTTCCTTCTTCTGATCCTCATGACGTTCCTCAACGGAGCGGCGGGACAGATGACCGTGCCTCTCGTAGCCAAGTACGCCTTATCGCTGGGCGCCGAACTGACACTGGCTTCGACCGTAGCCGGACTGATGTCTCTGGTTTCACTCGTGGTCTGTCCTTTTGCGGGAGCGCTCGCGGACAAAGTGAGCAGAAAGTGGATCCTCGTTTTTTCCAATCTGGGATACGGTATCTGCCTTCTTCTCCACAGCATCTGTGTGAACATACCGCTCCTTATCGCGATGAGACTGCTGACCGGCGTGTTCTTTTCTGTATGCAGCGTGACGAACATCGCTTTTTCATCTTCCTTCCTTCCCAAGGAAAGGACGGGAGAGGGACTCGGATACGTTTCCCTGGCTTCCATCGTAGCGCAGGCGCTCGGACCTTCCATCGGACTGGCGCTGGTCGGAAAAAGCGGATTCGGAGCGGCGTTCTCACTTGCGGGGCTGCTGCCGCTCGCGTGCATCGCGGTCATCCTTCCGCTGAAGTACCGGAAGCCTGAATCTGAAAACGAAACCGCGCGCCGTTTCTCCTTCCGGAACCTGTATGCGGTCGAACTGACCTGCTTCATGCTCATGGCTGCTCTGTTCAGCGCGGGCAACGGCATGGTCAGCACCTATCTCGCCATCATTGCCGACGAGAGGCAGATCGTCAACATCTCCCTGTTCTTTACCTGTTACTCTCTGTTCCTTGTGGCTCTCAGACCTTTCACTGGCAAGCTCCTGGACAAAAAAGGCGTGTTCCTGATCCTGGTGCCGTCCTTTCTTTTCGCGGCTCTCGGCATGGTCTTCGTGGGCGTCGGCACGAGCCTTGCGATGATGCTCGTAGCCAGCGGGATGAAAGCTCTTGGGCAGGGATCCGGCCAGCCCTCGATCCAGGCCTACTCCGTCAAGCGGCTGAGCAGAGACCGTGCAGGCGTTGCTTCTTCTACGATCATGATCGGACAGAACGTGGGCAACGCGCTGGCACCGATCGTCGGAAGCTTTTTCGTCAAGTCCTTCGGCTATACCGGTATGTTCTGCGGCTTCGGCGGCCTTATGGCTGCGGCCGGACTCGCTCTGATCGCCGTCCAGTATTTCATTGAAAAGAAGGCCCGTTGCTGAAACCGGAACCGTTCTGAAGCCATAAGCCTCCTTGCCAACGGTCGGCAGGGAGGCTATAATAATTATGAATAATGGTATTTTGCCGTTGTTTCGCAGTGCTTTTTACAGGAGGATTGAAATGAGATCCCGTCATGAAATCAAAGAGATCGCGAGCCGGCTCTTCGCCGCGCAGCGCGGTACCTGTATCCTTGTCATTCTGGTCTATATGCTCGTGACTTCCGCCGTAGCTTCTCTGGCGTTCATCCCTCTGCTCGGGACTATCGCGACTTTCATGCTGGCCATCGTATTCGAAGCCGGTGTGGCCGGATCGTTCCTCAAGGGCGTCCGCGGAGAGCGAATGGAAGTGGAAGACGTGTTTTCGGCATTTTCGGGCGGCCGCTTCGGAAGGACTCTCGGCGGCGGAGCATTCCGTTACCTGAAGGTCTTTCTCTGGATGCTCCCCGGCCTGGTCCTTTATCTCGGCGGTTTCATTTACCTGATCGTCAGCCTGGGATTTTCCACAGCGTCATATGCCATGGACCCGGAGGCCTTTTTCGAGTCAGCCCATATCGGTTCCTATATCGGACTGGGCGTAGCGATCCTCGTGATGGTCGCCGGCTACGTGCTCATGCTGGTGTTCGGCCTGATCAAGCAGTATGCCTATATCTTCACTCTCCAGATCCTCATGGAGAATCCGAACGTCTCTCCGACCTACGCCGTGAAACTTTCCGAAAAGATGACGTCCGGACGCAAGGGCGATATCTTCGTCATGCAGCTGTCCTTCATCGGGTGGATCCTTCTGGGAACACTGACCTTAGGTATCCTGAACCTCGTATATGTCCAGCCCCGGATGGAGATGACGCTCGCCGCGTACTATTACGAGATCAAGCAGGAAGCGCTGGCTTCCGGCCGCGTGCGGTATGAGGAATTCATGGGGGCCCAGTATGTCTGATCTGTTCCTTGAATCGATCCGCAGCGATCTGACGGCTGCTCTGGATACACTGGCCGCCCGCGGGGCACTCGTGCCCGGCAGGGTGCTTGTGCTCGGCTGTTCTTCCAGTGAGATAGCGGGAGAACGCATCGGAAAAGGATCGTCGCAGGAGATAGGGGATACCGTAGTGGATACGATCCTGGACTATATCCGACCGCTGGGCGTAGAACTGGTCATCGGGTGCTGTGAACATCTGAACCGGGCTCTCGTGTGTCCCCGTTCCCTTGCAGAAAAAAAAGGCTGGACGATCGTCATGGCCCGGCCTGCGCTGCATGCGGGCGGTGCCTGCGGCGTTGCGTACTATGCCCGGTTGGAAGACCCCTGCATGGTGGAGACTGCACAGGCGGACTGCGGACTGGACGTGGGACATACGATGATCGGCATGCACCTCAAGCGCGTTGCCGTTCCCGTCCGCGGGGATATCGACCATGTGGGCAAGGCGCCCTTGGTCATGGCTGTTACGCGTCCTCCGTATATCGGCGGTCCGCGTGCGGAATATCCCGAACTTCAGTAAATCCATGCCGGGAAAGCTTCCCGGCATTTTTGTAAAGAGGAGGAAAAAACATGGCAAAAAAAGAACACATCCTGATCGATCAGAGCGAGATCATCCTCCGCTATATGAACGGGAACCGTCCTGTCGTGGCGAATCTGACACAGGATCAGATCCAGCGTTTCGCGTTCGAGCATTTCACCGACCGTATCCTGAACATCTTCCCCAAGCCCTCCGAGCGCATCGTCATCACGACCAACCGCGGGATCTTCACCCTGACGCGCCGCATGGTCGGAGATGAATCCTTCGAACAGTACAAAGAGATGCTGGAAGCGTACTCCAAAAAGTACCATATCGGCATCGCACGGAACTGATCATGGCCGAACAGAACAGGGTTTTTCCTTCATCCTGGTCCCAGGAGCTGGCCAGACATACGATCGACAGGGCGGAAGCCTTTACGCTCCGCTGCCGTTATCCCCGCCTTTTCGGACTTTCGGGCCGTGATACGGAATGGGGTTACGGGAGACTCATGAAAGTCTACCGCCTGCATACGAATACGGGATATACGGGATGGGGTCTTGTCGCGCCGACCGTAACGGAAGCGGAAAAATGGCTGAACGGCAAGACGCTGAACCAGTTCTTCCTGCCCGGTGAAGGGATCCGGCCCGAGGGCCGTTCTGCGGAGTTCCCGATACTGGATCTTGCGGGGCGTGTTTTGGGGCAGCCTGTCTACCGTCTGCTCGGCCTGCCCGTCAGCCTGAGCCTTCCGACATATGACGGATCGGTCTTCATGCAGGATCTCTCGCCCAGAGAAGACCCGGGCGGCATGCGGGCGCTCGTGGATTCCGTTGCACAGGATTATGACGCAGGCTACCGCACGTTCCGTCTCTCCATGGGACGCGGGATCCGCTGGTGTCCGCTGAAGGAAGAAGGCCTCCAGAGGGATGTGGCTGCGCTTCAGACACTGCACGCTCATTTTCCCGGCGCGGGATTCATGGCCGACTTCTCCGCAGCGGATACGGAATACATCCTTTCTTTCCTCCGGGAAAGCGAAGGACTGCCGCTCATCTGGCTCGAGACCTCTCTGAGAGAAGACCGAGAGATGTGGAACATCCTTCGGGAAACACTTGCAAAGCACCAGCCGCAGGCTCTGCTCGTTGCGTCCCAGAGCAAAACAGGACCCGAGATCGCCGTGCGTCTGATGGAAGAGGGACTTCTGGACGGATATCATCCGGACGTGACTTCCATGGGACTGTCGAGGTTTGCCAAGCTTCTTCCCAGGATCGAAGAAGCTCATGGCTTCCTGTCGCCCGGCTGCTACGGCAATCCGCTGAAAACACTGTATGCCGAACATCTCGGAGCCCTTTCTTCTGCGATCCACAGCATCGAAGGCGTGAATGCGACGCTGGAGGGAGTAACTCCGGAATCCTGTCTGCCTCACCTGGGTGAATGCCTGGTTCCCGAAAAGCCCGGTTTCGGCGCGGAACTGATCTGGGGTCAGCGGGCATAGAAACAACTGCACAGTTCATTATCCCGGAACGACACGTTCCGGGACTCTTTTCCTGTCGGAAGGCGCACATTTCCGCAGGACAGCTCAGTACCGAAAGGAGATCGAAATGTTCAGCAAAGTGATTACGATCCGGCCGGAACCCGCATCCGGGTTCCACGGCGGCCGGTTCGAAGGATGGGGATCCAGCTTCTGCTGGTGGGCGAACCGGGTCGGATACAGTCCGGTACTGAACGAGCAGGCGGCCCGTCTGTTCTACAGCAGTGAAGGACTCGGCCTCAATATCATCCGCTTCAATATCGGAGGCGGAGACGATCCGTCCCATACGCATATCCGGAGAACGGATTCCGCGATGCCCGGCTACTGGAAAGCGGGCACTGAAAGATGGATGGACGGTTCGTGTTCCTGGGAGTATGACTGGACCATGGACAGGAATCAGCGGGAAGCTCTGTTTGCATGCGTGAAAGCCTGCGGAAAGGGAGCCGTCGTGGAAGCGTTCTCCAATTCGCCGCCGTATTTCATGACGGTTTCCGGCTGTTCCAGCGGGTCTGCGGACGGAGCACACGATAATCTGAAGGAAGATGCCGTCGGTGCGTTCGCGGAATACATGGCGGATGTCGCTGCGCATTATCGGGACGAATGGGGCGTGGAATTCCAGAGCATAACGCCGATGAACGAGCCGGATACGGATTTCTGGAAAGCGATGAGTCCCAAACAGGAAGGATGCCACATCGATCCCGGTGTCTCTCAGTCCCGGATCCTGACGGCCCTGGCACGGGCAATGCGCAGCCGGGGTTTTACGGATACGGTGTTCAGCGCTTCGGATGAGACAGATCTGGACAGCCAGTTCCGTTCGTACGGGATGCTTTCGGAGGAAGCCCGTTCCTTTGTGGGACGCATCGACACTCACAGCTATTCCGGAACTGGATACGAGGCTCTGAGATGTCTGGCGATGACGGAAGGAAAAGATCTCTGGATGTCGGAAGTGGACGGAGGGGACACAGCCGGAACGGATGCGGGAGAAATGGGCGCCGCTCTTTTCCTCGCGGAAAAGATCTTGTCCGATATGAACGGTCTCCTGCCGTCCGCATGGGTCCTCTGGCAGCTGATCGACAATCATATATCCCGTGACGGCGTCGGAGGGATCCCGGATTCCGGCATGCCGGATCTTTCGGGAGGATACTGGGGAGTGGCCGTGGCAGATCATGACCGGGAACGGATCCTGCTGACGAAAAAGTATTATGCGTTCGGACAGTTCACACGCTATGTCCGGCCGGGCTGCAGGCTCCTTCAGGGCACGGATCATATCCTTGCGGCGGCAGATCCTGAACGAGACCGCCTGATCCTGGTCGTCTCCAATCCTCAGAGCAGGGAAGAAAAACTCACGCTGGATCTTTCGGGTTTCGACTGCTCGGACTGCATCGTGAGTGCGGTGCGCACGAGCGGTTCTCTTGCGGACGGAGAGAACTGGGCGAAACTGCCGGAACAGCGTCTCGAGAGGCGCTGTCTGCGTGCAGGGCTGAAAGCATGTTCCGTCACGACTTTTCTGATCGACGGCGTGCGGTTCTGAAAAGACGGAGCCGGAACGGCCCGCTTTCCGTGTGAGCGGGTGGAAGACGGGGATGATACGGACAGACTGTGAAATGCAGAGACGTAATTATAAGGAAAAATGCCGAAAATATGCCACATGTATCCCTAAGGGATTGCCAAATCACCGGATAATCTCTATAATAGATTGGATGAATGAAGGTAGTGCCTTCATTCTATGACTCTGTTAACCCTTATTATTTCCAAGGAGGATAATAAACGTGGCGAAGAAGTATGTGTACCTCTTCACGGAAGGCCGTGCCGACATGCGTGAGCTGTTGGGCGGCAAAGGCGCCAACCTGGCTGAAATGACCAATATCGGTCTGCCTGTACCTCAGGGCTTTACGATCACCACCGAAGCCTGCACCCAGTACTACGAAGACGGCCGCCAGATCAATGAAGAGATCCAGGCGCAGATCAATGAGTACATCGTCAAGATGGAAGAGATCACCGGCAAAAAGTTCGGTGACAAGACGAATCCTCTTCTGGTTTCCGTGCGTTCCGGTGCCCGCGCTTCCATGCCCGGCATGATGGACACGATCCTGAACCTTGGCCTGAACGAAGAAGTCGTGGAAGCGATCGCCGAGCAGTCCGGCAATCCCCGCTGGGCTTATGACTGCTATCGCCGTTTCATTCAGATGTATTCCGACGTCGTCATGGAAGTAGGCAAGAAGTATTTCGAGCAGCTGATCGACGAAATGAAGGAAAAGCGCGGCGTGAAGCAGGATGTTGAACTGACCGCCGACGATCTGAAGGAACTTGCCGAGCAGTTCAAGGCCGAGTACAAGGCCAAGATCGGCACCGATTTCCCCTATGATCCCAAAGAGCAGCTGATGGGCGCCATCAAGGCCGTGTTCCGTTCCTGGGACAACCCCCGTGCCAATGTCTATCGCCGCGACAACGATATCCCCTATTCCTGGGGCACTGCCGTCAACGTCCAGTCCATGGCTTTCGGCAACATGGGCGATGACTGCGGCACCGGCGTCGCCTTTACCCGCGACCCCGCCACAGGTGCCAAGGGCCTCTTCGGTGAATTCCTGACCAACGCTCAGGGCGAAGACGTCGTAGCCGGCGTCCGCACCCCCATGCACATCACCGAGATGGAAGAGAAGTTCCCCGAAGCTTTCCAGCAGTTCGTCAACGTCTGCAAGACGCTGGAAGAGCATTACCGCGACATGCAGGATATGGAGTTCACCGTCGAGCACGGCAAGCTGTACATGCTGCAGACCCGTAACGGCAAGCGCACGGCTCAGGCCGCTCTGAAGATCGCCTGCGATCTCGTGGACGAAGGCATGCGCACTCCCGAGGAAGCGGTCGCCATGATCGATCCCCGCAACCTGGACACGCTCCTGCATCCCCAGTTCGACGCGAAGGCCCTGAAGGCTTCCGCTCCCGTGGGCAAAGGCCTGGGCGCTTCTCCCGGCGCTGCCTGCGGCCAGATCGTCTTCACAGCTGACGACGCGGTGGCCTGGGCTGCTAAAGGCCACAAGGTCATCCTGGTCCGTCTGGAGACCTCTCCCGAAGACATCACCGGCATGAAGAGCGCTGAGGGCATCCTGACCGTTCGCGGCGGCATGACCTCCCACGCGGCCGTCGTGGCCCGCGGCATGGGCGAGTGCTGTGTTTCCGGATGCGGAGACATCACGATGGACGAAGCCAACAAGCGCTTCACTCTGGCCGGCAAGGAATATCATGAAGGTGACTTCATCTCCATCGCCGGTTCCACCGGCAACATCTATGACGGCGTGATCCCCACGGTCGACGCCACTATCGCGGGCGAG
>JAEEJN010000081.1 GCA_016281935.1 Bacillota bacterium
GCATATGATCGCTTCGTGCAGAACATGGCTAAGTACAACAACTAAGATCTCTGGATCTTAGCAGACACAGCAAAACCAATCGAATCTTCTGATTCATTCTCCGAGAACTCGGGGCGCCGGCAACGGCGCCTCGTTTTATTGTCACACAACGCAAAACACCCGCAGGACATATCCGTCCCGCGGGTGTTCTGTTTTCAGGCACAGAGCCTGTCAGTCTCTCTCCTATTCGAGCATTCCGTATGCGACTGCACGTACACGCATATGATGATATTCCTCGTTGTTGGGGAAAGTGTTGTGCATGTATACGACGGAGAAACGGTTTTTGGGATCGATAGAGGTCCAGGTCCCTGCTGCTCCGGTCCAGCCGAATTCACCGGGTGTTGAATTGCTTACGCCGCCGATGTTCATCATCGTGCGGACGCCCAGTCCGTAACCGTAACCGTCCAGATATGTATTGGTGAATTCTTTGAGCTGCGTATCGTTCAGCATGTTCGTCCGCATCATGTCGATCGTGTTCCGCCCGATGATGCGTTTTCCGTTGTAGACACCGCCGTTGGCGAGCATCTGAGTGAAGACGGCATAATCCCTCAGATTCGAGAACAGACCTGCGCCGCCGGCCTCATAGATCTGATCCGGTTCGAAGCGCTCATCCATCATGCCCTTCATAGGCTCGTAGCTTCCGTCTTCACGAATGTGATAGCAGACCGCCATGCGTTCACGCATGCCGTCTTCATAGCGGTAACGGGTGGACGTCATGCCCAGCGGATCGAAGATCTCCTTCTTAAGGAACTCACCGACCGTCATTCCCGAGCAGCGCTCGATCAGGGCGGCGACCATCTCATGTCCGAATCCGTAGAGCCAGTGTTCTCCCGGATCGAAGCGCACAGGCACTTCGGCCATCGCTTCCACTTCCTGTGATACCGTGTATTTCCCGTTGTATTTCTCGTTCAGGGCTGCCCGCACCGCATTCATTGCCTTATCGGTGGGATGCTCGCCTTTCGGGGACGGATAAGGCAGTCCGCACGCCATGTTGAAGACGTCCTTCACGCGTATGGGGCGTTTCACCGGCCGGAAGGAAAAGCTTCCGTTTCCGTTCAGGACGGCGACCTTCGTGTCTTTCCATTCGGGGAAATAACGGTAGTAGGGATCGTTCAGGGCAAACTTGCCTCTCTCAAACAGGATCAGCGCGCCTGTGCAGACGATGACCTTGGTCATGCTGTACAGCCTGAACAGCGTGGTCTCATCCACCTTTCTTCCGGTCTCAAGATCCGCATAGCCAGTATACCCCTCATACAGGACCTTTCCGTCCTGCATCACGATGCAGCCAGCTCCGGGTACGTGGTGTTCGGCATAGTCCTGAAGCAGGGCGTCCATGTCTTTGGCTGTTGACATTTTCATACCATCCTTTCATCATCCGATCGTCGGAAAAGGCCTAGCCCGGCCTTCTCTCCTTTATCTTTCACCATCATATCACACTTGCGCATTTTTACAATCTTCCGCGCGGAAAAACGGATGCATTTTTCCCGTATCTGCGCTTATTCCGGGTCTGTATCCGTTCCGGGTTGACTTCTTTTCCGCCGCAGAATATACTGCGGGTAAAGAAACGACATCATCCAGGCATCCCGAGTCAGAAGGAGGCAGTCATGAAAAATCCCGTGATCCGTGAAAGCGCAGGAGATCCCTACATCCTGAAAGACGGAAAAGACTATTACATGTCAGCGACCGGCGGAACCCCGGACGGAAAGCCCGGCTTCATGATGTGGCATTCCACCGATTTGGAGCACTGGAGCGATCCTGTCATGGTCCTTGATTTTGAAGACATTGACTGGGCGAACGGCGGTGCCTGGGCGCCTTCCATGGTGGAGAAAGACGGACTGTACTACTTTGCTTTCGTGGCGGATCAACAGATCGGCCTGGCCGTCTGTGACTCTCCCATGGGCCGCTACAGAGATCTTCTCGGCCGCCCGCTCATCTCCAAGACCGATTATGATTTCCAGACGATCGACCCCTGTTTTCTGAAAGATGAGGATGGCCGGATCTACTTTGCTTTCGGACAGGGAAAATGTCTCATGAGCGAGATTCTGCTCACTCCGGAATCCGCTGAATTCATCGGCCCCATGGTCTGTCTGTCCGATATGATCTACCGTCAGTACAGCGTCACACCGAAGATCGAGAACAAAGCGATCTACAATGAGGCGCCGGATTTCATCCGAATCGGTGACCGTTATCTGTTCTCATGGGCTATCTACGATGTGCTGGATTACCGCTACGCCATGCGTTACGCCTGGTCACGCTCTCCTCTCGGCCCCTACATTCTTCCGCTCGATTATGATCACGACAACATCGTACTGCAGGGCGTGCACGGTATCACCGGCTGCGGTCATGCCTGCATCACCGAATACGAAGGAGAATACTACATCACCTACGGCCGTCACAAAAAAGACCGTCTGGTGTCCCGCGGACGCGAGATGTGCACGGAGAAGATCACGTTCCTGGACCGTGACCATCTGATCGCCGTCCCCACCGCTTCCGATACGGAAAACTGACAACAGCAGAAAGATCCTGCCGGACTTCCGGCAGGATCTTTCTATATGGTCTTGCGGAACGGCCGAGTATTATCCGGCCGATTCCGCAGCCTGCTTTTCGTATTCGATCGCCTTCCTGAACTGCGTCTCGTACAGTTCTCTGTACACTCCGTTGACTGCCAGGAGCTCTTCATGCGTACCGCTTTCACAGATCCTGCCATCCTTCAGAACAAGGATCCTGTCCGCCTTCAGGATCGTAGAGAGACGGTGTGCGATGACGATGCTGGTCCGTCCCCGCATCATTGTCTCCAGCGCTTCCTGGATGGCGTTCTCAGAGATCGAATCCAGAGCGGATGTCGCTTCGTCCAGGATCAGAATGTCCGGATCCTTCAGCAGCATTCGCGCGATCGAGATCCTCTGCTTTTCTCCGCCTGAGAGCTTGAGCCCGCGGTTCCCCACTTCCGTGTCATAGCCTTTGGGCTGATTCGAAATGAACTCGTGTATGCTCGCGGCACGGCAGGCGTTCTCGATCTCTTCCTGGGTCGCGTCGGCCTTCGCATACAGAAGGTTCTCGCGGATCGTGCCGTTGAACAGATAGGTCTCCTGTGTGACGATTCCTATGTGCTCACGAAGATACTTCAGATCGAAATCCCGCACGTCGGTCCCGGCGATCCGCACGGATCCGTCCAGGACGTCGTAGAGACGCGGGATGAAATTGACGACCGTGGATTTACCGGATCCGGAAGGGCCCACGATCGCATACATCCTGCCTCCGGGCACGGTGAAATCGATGTCGCGGAGCAGTTCCTTTTCGGGATCATAAGAAAACTTCACGTGACTGAAAACGATGTCCCGGTCTTTGATCACGGGCTTTTCTCCGTTCTCGGGCGACGTGATCGTGTTCTCCCGGTCGAAATAATCGAAAATACGGGTGAACAGCGCAAGGGAGCGGGTGAAGTCGACTGAGATGTTGAGCAGGCTCTCCACGGGTCTGTACAGTCTGTTGATGAGAGCGATCGTCGCGGTGATGGTACCGACGGTCAGCGTCGGGTCCCAGCGCCGGATAATGAAGAGGCCCCCGAAGAAATAGATGAGCAGAGGTCCCAGCTGCGTGAACATACCCATGATCACGCGGAACCAGCTGCCGCTCCGCTGTTCCTTCATCGAGATCCTCGTCATCTCGTCGTTGACTCTGACGAACTTGTCATACTCGCTCTCTTCCCGCGTGAAGATCTTGACGAGCATCGCGCCGGAAACGGACAGTGTCTCGTTGATGACCTGGTTCATTTCATCGTTTTTCGCCTGGCGCTCGGTCAGGAGCGCGAAGCGCGTCTTTCCTACGGAACGTGTCGGCAGCACAAGGAGCGGGATAACGGCCATACCGACGATAGCCAGCTGCCAGCTCATGGTGAACAGCGCGGTCAGCGTCGTGACGACGACGGCGATATTCGAAACGATACTCGAGAGCGTTCCGGAGATCACCGAGCTCACGCCGGAGATGTCCGTATTCATCCTTGTAATGATATCGCCCTGTTTCTCGGTCGTGAAGAACGAATGCGGCATATACTGCAGATGATGATACATCTGATTCTTCATATCGAAGACGATCCGGCTCGAGATCCAGGCATTGATATAGTTCTCCAGAACGCCGATGATCTGGCTCACCGTCAGGGAAACGAAAGCGGCGATAAGCAGCTGGATCAGGAGTTTCAGATTTTTACCGACCAGAGCCTCGTCGACGATCCTGCCCGTGATGATGGACGGCAGGAGCCCTACTGCTGCGGACACCAGGATGGTCAGGAACACCAGAATAAACTGGAACCAATATGGCTTCAGATAACCCAGGATCCTCTTCAGAAGCGCGCCGGTCACTTTCGGCATGCTCGCTTTTTCCTCGTCTGTCAGGAACCCTCTCGGTCCCAGTCTCCCTCCGGGCGGCACTTGTCCCCTCCTGTTCTCTTCTGTTCAGGTCATGCCTGAGGCTTCTTCGTATACAACACCCACCGGTAGGCGATACCGTTGTCTTCGCCCTTTCCCAGTGTCTTCCGGCTGTATTTTCTCTTATTGAATCTCGGGAAGAACACGTCGGCATCGGGATCCTCCGCTTCCACCTCTGTCAGATAAAGCCGGTCGCAGTACGGAAGCATCTGACGGTAGATCGAGGCTCCCCCGATCACAAAGATCTCCTCTTCCCTCTTCTGCCATTCTTCTGCAAAGGCGAAGATGTCCTCGACCTGCTCGATGTCGGGATCCAGTCCCGGTTCGGGCTTGAAGACGGCCACGTAGTGTTTCCTTCCCGGCAGCTTCCTGGGAAGGCTGTACCAGGTCGTCAGTCCCATGAAGACGGGAAAACCCATGGTCGTCTTTTTAAAGAACCGGAGATCTCCGGGGAGCCGGAAGCAGAGACCTCCTTTTTTCCCCAGTTCTCTGTTTTTTCCTATTGCAGCGATCAGTGATAAACTCATTCCGTCACCGGCATCGGGAGACGTCCCTGATGCTCATATCCTTTCAGTCTGATATCCTTCAGCGCCTTCGAACTGTCGAAAGCGAAGAAATCCGTGATCTCCGGATTGATCCAGAGTTCCGGGGCATCGAACAGTTTCCCGTCCGCGGCGAGTTTCTCATCTCTGCGGCGCAGCTGTTCCCGGATGCCCTCGATCTGGTTCTCGTAGATGTGGGCGTTGTTGATGACGTAAGTGAACTGTCCGGCCTCCAGTCCCGTGCACTGGGCGATCAGATGACACAGGACAGCGTACTGAACGACGTTGAACGGCAGTCCGAGCGGCACGTCGTTGGATCGTACCGTGACCATCATGTTCAGCCGTTTCCCCGTGACGTTCCATTGGGAATTCCATACACAGCTCGGAAGAGCTGCCGTGGGCAGCCATTCGTTCTGCCAAAGCGACATGATCATCCTGCGGTTTGCCGGATCGGTCTTCAGCGTCTCGATCAGGCTCTGTGTAAGCTTGTAGCGGTTCACGACCCAGCCGTAGGCCGTACCGATCGTGTGGGCGTATTCCTGTCCGAAATGCTTCCCCATATAATCGCCGTTCTCATCGATCTCCCATTCGTCCCAGATCCTGATGCCCCGGTCGTGCAGCCAGCGGACGTCGTTGGACTGCGCCTGATAGATCCAGAGCATCTCAAGGACGGCCGTCTTGAAGGCAACGTATTTGGTCGTCAGGATCGGGAATTCCTCCTGCAGATCGAAGGTCAGCACCTGATGCGGGAGCGACCAGGTGGTGGTCGGCTTCACGGTCTGTGCGACGTGTGTGGGCATGCTGACGCCGGAGCTCTCCGCTCTTTTACGCTGCAGCGCCGCGGGATCCGTCGTGACCTTTTCTCCGAGCCGGAGGATCCGGTCGCACAGGTCAAGATACTGTTCGTCAAATCTGCTCATATCGATGCTCCTTCGGGACGGGCGGATGCAGGAAACGGCATCCGCATATGGTTTCCGTGCTTCTATCATACCACAGATAGGAGCTTTCCCGCATCCTCATTCCGGAAAACAAGGAAAAAAACCGCCGGACATGTCTGTCCGGCGGTCATCCAGGTTCACCGGTGAACTAGAACTGCGCGTCCAGAACGCCGTGTTCCATCTTGGGATTCATGAGAGGCAGCCGGTCGAAGCGGGACTCGATGGCCACTTCCTTCCCCATCCGTCCGCTCGCAGCGAAGCCTTCCATGATCTCCAGCACATGGAAGGTCTGGTTCGAATTCGCTCTGAAAGGCCGGCCTGTCTGCAGCGCTTTGGCCATGTCGGCCAGGCCCAGAGCACGGCTGTTCTCGGCGTAATCGAACTGCAGAGGGATATCTTCCATGCCTTCCTGCGGCCTGAAGAGGCGGATCTGGCCGCCGAAGCCGTTGGGATCGGGCACGAACAGGGTGCCCTTGGATCCGTAGACCTCCAAGCGGGCCTGTCCGGGATAGTATACGTCGAACGTCGTGTACAGGGTGCCGACGGCGCCGTTCGTGAAACGCATGCTGCCCGCATACAGAGTCGGGACGTCCACCTTGATGACTTCTCCGTAATGGGGCTGGCTCGTGATCGTGCGTTCGGGGAAAGTCGTGCGCGTCATGGCAGAGACCGCTTCCACGTTGCCGCACAGGTTCACGAGAGCGGTCAGGTAGTACGGGCCCATATCGAACATGGGGCCGCCGCCGTATTTGTAGTAGAACTCAGGATCCGGATGCCAGGTCTCATGTCCGTGGCAGATCATAAATCCTGCGCAGCCGATGACGTCGCCGATGACGCCATCGTCGATGAGCTTGCGGCAGGTCTGGATGCCGGCGCCCAGGAAAGTGTCCGGTGCGCCGCCGACCATGAGCCCCTTCTCCTTCGCCAGGGCCATGATCTCTTTGCCTTCCTCCAGAGAGGCTGCGAGAGGTTTCTCGGAATAGACGTGCTTGCCCGCGTTGAGCGCGGCGATCGTCACATCGCGGTGCTCATAGGGCCGGGTGATGTTCAGGACGATGTCCACCTCGGGATCGGCGAAGAGCTCATACATGTCGTTGTAAAGCTTGGGGATTTTGTATTCCCTGACAGCCTTTTCGGCCCGTTCCCGGATGAGGTCGCATACGCCGATGATCTCGATCTCCTTGAAACGGTTCGTGATATTCCTGAAATAGATGCCGCTGATCGCGCCGCATCCAACGAATCCGATTTTGACCGTTTTCATATCCTGTCTCCTTTCCTGTCCGTACGGTACGTCCTCAGTACATCTTGGCTCTGTTCTGGAAGCGCTCGGAAGTCAGGCCCTGATCGAGCACGACCTGACGGCCTTCGGCCGCCCAGAGCATGCCGCGCTTCATGAGAATCTCCGCGGTCGGGGATTTGTCGAACACGTCGTCATGATGGCCGAGAGAAGTATAGAACACACGTCCGTTGCCCCAGAACTTCGTCCAGGCGACCGGCATGTCGACCGGCTTGTTCGAGATGTGATAGTACGAGACCGAGGGGAAGCGGGTAGTCGCGAGCACTTCGATCGCCGGGTCCACGTGCAGATAATAGTGCTCGGAGCAGACCGGGAAGTCCTCAAGGCCCTCCACAATCGGGGAAGACCCCTTGCAGATGTTGACCATGTAGTCGATGCCGTCGCCGCCGGGATGGCTGACCCACTGGCCGCCCGTCATGAACTGCCATTCCGTGTCCTGACGGAACGCGTCGCACATGCCGCCATGGCAGCCTGCGAGCCCCACGCCTTCGCCCACGGCTTTGGCGATGTTTTTCGAGCACTCCCTCGGGATCTGGCCCATCGTCCAGCAGGCCACGATCAGGTGATACTCCAGCAGCTTGTCATAATCCAGCAGGCAGTCCAGCGTATCGTAGATCTCCGCCTTGTATCCTTCCTCTTCCATGAGACGCGCAAAGCGCTTGGAAGTCAGCGTCGGCTGATGGCCGTCCCATCCGCCCTGGAAAATCAATACCTTCTTCATGTTCTTCCTCCTTGTGTTCTTGATCATGCAAAGGATGTCATCCTTTTGTTTCCGTATTCAGTCCGTCCGGAACCCGGTCTCCTCCGGATCGACGGGAAGGTCCCGGACTTCCATGTCCTCGATCCGCACGTAGCTTCCCCTTTCGACCGCCAGGATCACGGAATCGATCGACTCCTCCGTTCCCTGGATCTCCATCTCGACGGAACCGTCGTATTCGTTCCGGACCCAGCCCGTAGCCCCGTACAGTTCTGCAGCCTGTCTCGCACGCCAGCGGAACCCGACGCCCTGCACCCATCCACGGAAGCGTATCCGTTTTCTGATCTTCATCAGTGCGTATCCAGATCCAGCATATGGGGCCTGTCTTCGAACAGTTCCTCACCGGGGACAGCCGCTCCTCCCTCCGACAGGGGCTTCATCCGCTTTGCAAGATCGACGTCGCGGATCACGTCCTGCGTGTAATAGGAGTATCCGAACACCTGATTCACTCGTCCCATCTCGTAAGGCATATAGTGGCCGGCCCAGATCCCTGCGAGTTCCTTCCAGGGTTCCACGGCTCTCTCCAGTTCCCGGACGGCTTCCTCCTTCTCCTTTTCGTCTCCGTTCAGAAGATAAAGAGCGAGCCGGTACGCCGCGCCGATCTTGAGCCGGTAATACCGGGCCAGGCAGCCCCAGGCGCGGATGTCCTCCAGGACACAGGCGAGTTCACCTCCCCTGTCTTCCGGCGCGATCGCAGCGTCCAGCGCCTCCGCCGTCTCCCGGAGCGTCTCAGCGTATCCTTCGATCTCTCCGATCACGGTGAGGGCGTCTTCCCCTCCCGGACGTTTCCCGTCGAGGACCGCCTTCGCCGTATCCATGACGCCGGTCGTCCCGGAGCCCGGCATGGATCCCGTCTCGATGAAGTGACGGACCGTCTGGAATCCCCAGGTCGTCAGAAGGCTCTCCGGATTCCACTGGAAGTCATAATCGACCCAGTGGAGCCTCGACACGGCACACACTGTGCGGGTGCCTGTTTCGAGTCCCTTCAGCACGAGTTCTCCGCAGCTGTCTCCGAAGCGCCGCCCGCAGACGCGGACCCAGTGCTCCCTCGGCAGATCCGGATCGTACGCGAGCCGGCCCAGGATCCCGAATTCCAGGAAATGACGTTCGAAATCGTATTTCCAGTCCATGTGGACGTGAGGAACGTGCTGGAAATCCTTCGCCCATACGTAGCCGTCGGCACCCCAGTAGAAGCCGGCGACGTAGGGTTTCTTCATGCCGCGGACGTATTCCGCGACGAAGGCGGGATCCCCGCCGCGCAGGGTCATGAAATCGTCGTTGCGGACCGTATAGATGACCCGTGCCTCGTTCACGTCCATGTCTTTCCATGCACCCCAGAGTTCTTCGAACTGCGGATGCGGATAGGACCACATATGGGCATTGGAGTACTTCCACGAAATGAGCTTGTCGCGTCCGGGATACTTCTCCAGGAAGAGCTTCTGAGCCACCCGTCCGTTTGACATGTTCGTGCGGTGGATGAAGGGCAGCGGCACGTTGAGCTCCCTGATCGCTTCGAGATAAGTGTCGGCGACCCATTCTTCGGTCTGTTCGGACGTGCCGATCAGTTCCTCGCTGTTGGACGTCCCCAGGCCCGTGAGATCCGGATAGGTACGGATGAGCGTCTTGATGGCTTCACGGAACCAGTCCCTGATCAGAGGCTCATACTGGCGCAGGCCCTGACGGAAACGGCTGTCGGCCGGTACCGCCGTCTGTTCGGGCAGTCCGAGCCCTCTCGCGATCGCCGGCGTAATGCGCAGGTTCCAGGTGATGATGTAGGTCCGGATGCCCCGGTCCTTCGCATGGGAGAAGATAAAATCAAAGACGCGGCGGAACCTCTCGAGTTCGACGTCGCTGTAAGGCGTCGCGTCCGGGTATTTGGGGACGCGGAACATCTGCTCGAAGGGGTTCATGGACCAAAGCGTCAGAAGGTTGTACCGGTTCTCCGCAAGAAAATCGATGTAATCGCGCCAGAAGCCGATGTCCAGCACGGTCTGTTCGTTCTTCCGGAAGGGATCCCCTTCTCCGTAGCTCTGGAAAGGCCAGTTGAACTTGATGCCGCGCTTTTCCAGGAAGGGCGTTCCGTCCCGGTCGGAGACCGCATCGAAGCCCTGCAGCTCCACTGTCTCGGCGAGTTCCAGAAGACCGTACATCGCTCCGACCCGGTCGGAGGCGTTCAGATAGATGACGTTTACGCGCACGCGGATCTGATAGGATTCCGGCGGCAGCTTCGAGACCGCCCGGAACCCGGCAAACGTCAGGACGAGCGCTCTCACGCTCTCATCCCCGGTATACTCGTCCCGGCGCAGGACGCAGGTCCGGATCCCTGCGGCGGAAAGAGCTTCGCGGAACCGGCGCATCCCGAAATCGACGGGGCCGTCGCGTTCGGGTCCTTTCTGGAAATGGCGCAGTCTGTCCCAGTAGATCAGCATAAAGGGCACCTCCGGATATACGGATCCTCTGCATCGAAAGAAATCCTAAGCTTTGTTACTGAATTCAGCGGTCCAGGACAAAATCCTCTTTACCGATCGGGGAAAGTGTAATAATCTGTTCTTTTTCACGGAATCAGACAACCTGAAGCGCAGAGAAGAAAAAGGACAGGCCGCAGAACCTGTCCTTTCCGGATCCTTTCCCGCATACTGCTCACCTGCCGAGGATCTCCGCTTCCGTCACAGGCTCGAAGTCCGTGAGAGCCGGATGCTCCGTGAGCGTCCTCACGATCCTCCAGCCCATCCTGCTGTGCTCGGCGTTCTCCGGGATCGGACGGAACCCGAGATCCAGGTAGATCCGGCAGGCCAGCCATGTGTTCGTCTGGGTCGGCACCGCTGCCCTGCGGTAGCCCAGTTCCTTCATGCGGGCGAGCGTCCTGAGGATCAGGGGCTTCGAAAGGCCTTTTCCCTGCTCGTCCCGGCGCACGGAGACCCAGTGGAGCATGGCGTTGACCCCGTCGTCTTCCCTGCGCACGTCGAAGAACGCGGTCGCCGTGGCAGCCTTCCTGCCCCCGGGATCCAGGACGAAAAGCATCCTTCCGGGCAGCAGTTCCTCATAACGCGCGTAATAGCGTTCCCACGCCCCGACGCCCTCCTCGAAGGAATCGAATTCACGGGCGCTCTGCTCGATCCGGATCCATTCGTCGCGGTCGCCCGGTGCGTACCACGCAAAGGAATACCCTTCCGGCAGGGCACGTTCCGGAACGCTGTCCAGGCTGCGTTCCAAGACGAGTTCGAAATAGCGGATGCGCGGATCGTGATTGTCGTAGCGGCCGGGACCCAGGCCGCGGGTTTTCGTTTCTTCGTGCATAACGGACCTCCAGACACCGGATACGGGAACGAGGCGCGTGCCCTTCCCCCGGATACCTATTCTGCGGACGGAGCCGGTTTCCTTCCGCCGATACCGAAAGAAAAAAGCAGACAGGCGCGGGGCCTGTCTGCCTTGAGGGTTACGGTCACATGAGCTTGCGGAACATCTCCTCGAACTGTTCCAGCGTGGCGGGACGGGGATTGCCGGGCGCGCAGGCGTCGGCTGCGGCGGACTCGCAGAGGAACGGGAGATCCTCTTCCTTCAGCTTCTCCAGCTTGACGGGGATGCCCACGTCCACGGACAGCTGACGGACCGCGTCGATCGCGGCTTTGCGGTAGGCGGCGGCGTCCATGCCCTCGGTATCGACGCCGAAGGCTTCGGCGATCGCCTTGAACTTCTCACCGGTCATCTCCTGGTTGAACTCCATGACGATGGGGAGCATCATGGCGCAGGCGACGCCGTGGGGCGTGTCATAGTGCGCGCCGAGCGTGTGCGCGATGGAATGCGCGATCCCGAGTCCCACGTTCGAGAAGCCCATGCCCGCGACGTACTGGGCCAGCGCCATGCCCTCCCGGTCCTCGGGGATGTTCC
>JAEEJN010000082.1 GCA_016281935.1 Bacillota bacterium
AAAGCCGTGGGCAATTATGAAGAAAACGGCGTCGCCATGCAGCAGTGCCATTACTCCCTGAACCAGAGCGGCCACTGCTTCGTGCTCACGGCCTATTATCCCCAGGATCAGGCCCGCACGCTGAAAGCTCAGATCGCGTCGATCCTGGGCAGCTTCACGACGGACGCCCAATAAGGAGACCTATGACTGACAACGAGAACACACAGGTCCCCCTGTCCGAACCCGTATCCGAAATCGTTCCCGATGAGCCCGGCGAAACGGAAGAGACCCTTTTCGCCGCACAGGGATCCCAAGATACGGAGGACGGACGGGACGGCCTTCCCGTGTATCCGAACCGCGAGGACGTGCCCGACGGTCTCAGGACCCGCGCCTATTTTTCACGTCACGGGTTGCATCCCGGTCCCGTTCGCGCTTATCTTTGTCTGGATGAGGAGACCGGTTCGCGGACCCCGCTGTACCTGGTCGCGGAATCCAGAGAGAAATCAGCAAAAAAAGCCCGGCCCAGGCAGGAGAAATACCCCGGCGTATCCAAGGACAACAACGGTATCTACCGCTTTGAAAAGGGCATGCCGGTACCCGACAGCCTCCAGCCCCGCGCCTGGTTCAAAGCCAGGAACCTGACCGTGAGCCGTCTGGCCGCCCGCCGTTTCGATCCCGCGGGGAACGTCTGGGTCCGTCTGTACGAAGTATCGGAAGCCACGCCTCTGCCGAATCAGAAAGCCGTGACCGAGCCCGGCAGCGTGCCGCAGGACAAACCGATCTACGACAAACTGACCGCACCCCGTCATTTCCGCCAGGCCGGGTTCTTCAGCCATCATCAGCTGCACAGAGGTCCGCACTGCGCCTATCTGAAGGAGGGCGACGTCTACCATAAGCTGTATGATTACACGCGAGCCCACGTTTCCCTAAAGGGCCGTTATCTGACGTGGACGGGCAAGGAGAACTGTGAACGCTGCGGGATCACCGTGGACGGAACGCTCCTCACGCCCAAGCAGCGGATCTGCCACCTTTGTCTGGAAGAACTGGAACAGGAGCGTCTGCTCCAGGACGCGATCCATGACCTGAGCGCCATCAATTCCCATCCGGAAGACTACGTGCTCCTGGACGTGGAAGCCGCCGGCACCATGAGTGCGCAGCACCGGGATCACATCATTTCCATTTCCGTCATCGATCTGGAAGGAAGGATGCTCCTGAACACGCTGGTCTATTCGCCCCTCCGCATTTCCTGGGGCGCCCAGAAAGTCCACCACATCCGGGACGAGATGCTTCGCGGTGCTCCCGCGTGGAAAGACGTCTTCCGCGTTTTGAAAGGCATTCTGGGGAACCGGAAGATCCTGGCCTACGGCGCTTCTTCCGACTCGGCCTTCCTGCGTCAGACGAACGCCTGGTACGATATACCTCCCGTTTCCAACGAATTCGTCTGTCTGGAGCATCTGCATACGCGTCTTCGCGGACTGCCAACGGCTACCCGCCTCTCCAGGGCCTTCGAAGCCGTACAGGACCGAATGGAAGACCTGATGTCCGACGGAGAGGAGAGGCATGAATTCCGTCCCCATCGCGCGGATGACGACTGTCTCATGACGCTTGTCGTGATGCGGGCTTTGATCCTGGACTTTCTCCGTGAGGAGAAGCCATATTGGAAGGACTGATCCGTTCATATCCTCTGCGATCAAAAAAGCACTTCTTCGAGAAGCGCTTTTTTGATTATCGATAATCCTGATCGAAGTCCGTTCCACAGGCCGATGTCGGCGTCGGATCCATCCTGCGGCTACAGGATCAGTTCGAAAAATACGGCAGTGAACTGCAGGACCGATCCCGCGAGCACGAACAGATGGAACACGGAATGCATATACCGTATGCGTTTTCCCAGCGCGTACAGAACGGCGCCTACCGTATAGGCGATCCCTCCGAAAAGGATCAGCCAGAGCGCACGGGGAGACATGGACGCGACCGCGGGACGGACCGCCAGCACGATGCACCAACCCATGGCGATATAGCAGATCATGGAGAACTTCGCGAACGCCTTGATATCGATCGCATTCAGCGTGACGGCCAGCGCCGTTAGCGCCCAGACCAGTCCGAAGAGCGTCCACGCCCAGCCCGGATAGTGGGGACGTATCCCGCAGAGGAGGATCGGCGTATAGGTGCCCGCGATCAGGAAATAGATCGTGCAGTGATCGAAGATCTGCATCACCTTCTTCGCCATCGGAGGCCTTAGGCCGTGATACAGACTGGACATGGTATACAGCAGCAGAAGGGAAAGGCCGTAAACGAGCGAAGAAGCCGTTGCCCACGGATCTCTCTTTCGGATCGAAAACACGAGCATGACGATGAGAGCAGCCAGTCCGAAGGCCGCTCCGACGATATGGGAAACCATATGGAAGATCTCTTCGCCCCTGGTATAATCCGGCAGGGTCCTTTCCTTCAGCGGGGTCCTTGTCATCCGATGCATACCTCCCTTCTGCATCCAGTGTATCAGATACCGCCGATAGGCACACCCTATCTCTTTGCCGCGACGCTCTCCCCCCGATTTCCGTCATTCTACGCCTCCGCAGCCGGCAATAGAGAAACGGACCAGGTTCTACTGCCGGTAGAAGCCCCGGTATATCGGCGAATTTGCGGTCTTTCCGGCCGGCCGGCCTTGTAGTATCTCTCAGGAAATGGTATAATCTACACTTGGGCTCAGGCCCGAAAAGACGGGCGGATCTGCTTCCGCAGATCCGGTCCGTATCGATAAGGAGATCCCATGCAATACGACGTCACTATCATCGGAGCAGGTCCCGGCGGTATCTTTTCCGCTTTTGAACTGACCCGTCTGTGCCCGGGACTGCACATCGCCGTCTATGAGGCGGGCCATCCTCTGGAGAAACGCCGCTGCCCCATCGACGGAAAGACCGTCAAGTCCTGCATCAACTGCAAGACCTGCTCGATCATGAGCGGTTTCGGCGGTGCAGGCGCGTTCTCCGACGGAAAATACAATATCACCAATGATTTCGGCGGTACGCTGTTCGAACACATCGGACGCAGTGAAGCGCTGGAACTCATGAAATACGTGGACGAGATCAACATGAGCCACGGCGGAGAAGGCACGAAGCTCTACTCCACCGCGGGGACACGTTTCAAAACGCTCTGCATCCAGAACAAACTGAACCTTCTGGATGCTTCCGTCCGTCATCTGGGTACCGACAAGAACTTCGTCGTGCTGCAGAACCTGTATGCCGAACTGAAGGATAAAGTCGACTTTTTCTTCGATACTCCGGTCGAACACATCGAAGTCCTTCCGGACGGAGGCTACCGGATCCGCAGTGCAAAGGACACTGTCGACACCCGCTTCTGCATCATCTCCGTCGGCCGTTCCGGCAGCAAATGGATGGAGACGGTCTGCAGGGATCTCGAGATCCCCACACTCTCGAACCGCGTGGACCTGGGCGTCCGCGTTGAACTGCCCGCAGTCGTCTTTTCCCACTTGACCGACGAACTGTACGAGAGCAAGATCGTCTACCGCACCGAGAAGTTCGAGGACAACGTCCGCACCTTCTGCATGAATCCCTACGGCATCGTGGTCAACGAGAACACGAACGGCATCATCACGGTGAACGGACACAGTTATGAAGACCCGAGTCTTCGTACGGAAAACACGAACTTCGCGCTCCTCGTCAGCAAGCACTTCTCCGAGCCCTTCAAGGATTCCAACGGATACGGCGAATCCATCGCCAGACTGTCCAATATGCTGGGCGGCGGCGTGATCGTCCAGCGTTTCGGGGATCTCGTCCGCGGCAGAAGGAGCACCGTCAAGAGGATCGAGGAAGGACTCGTCCATCCGACGCTGCAGGCGACTCCCGGCGATCTGTCGCTCGTGCTGCCCAAACGCATCCTGGACGGCATCATCGAAATGATCTACGCTCTGGACCGCATCGCACCCGGGACTGCGAACGACGACACGCTACTCTATGGAGTCGAGGTCAAATTCTACAACATGGAAGTGGAACTGGACGAGCATCTGGAAAGCCGTTATCCCGGTCTGTACGTCATAGGTGACGGATCCGGGATCACCCATTCTCTCTCCCACGCTTCCGCAAGCGGCGTATTCGTCGCGCGGGATCTCAAATCCCGTCAGGCACTGTAATCTGATTCCGAAAACGAATCCTGCGGTTCTGAAAGACAGAAAAGACTATGGACCATTCCGGTTCCATAGTCTTTTCTTTTGCACAGGCAATAAAACGAGGCGCCGTTGCCGGCGCCCCGAGTTCTCGGAGAATGAATCAGAAGATTCGATTGGTTTTGCTGTGTCTGCTAAGATCCAGAGATCTTAGTTGTTGTACTTAGCCATGTTCTGCACGAAGCGATCATATGC
>JAEEJN010000083.1 GCA_016281935.1 Bacillota bacterium
ATCGTGCCTTTTGTTCTGTACTACGGTTATGGTTTTCAGGATACGCCCCTTCTCCTGATGTTCATCTACATTTTTGCGGGTGAAGTTTTGGGCTGTTACGTGCTTGGAGAACTGTTTGCTTCAGTCCTGATTCGCCGGCCGGCTCTGTTTCGCATTTTCAAGGAAGGTAGGCCTGAAAACAAATGACAGTAAACAGCAGAGATGTGATTTTCCACTATGATTCTCCGTTGGGCAGGATGACTGCAGCATTTGAAGCCTCTTATCTTGTCGGACTCTGGTTCGACGGGCAGAAGCATTTTGGCTCAACCCTGAATGAGGATACGGCAGAAGGAGAGGGCGTCCTGCCGGAGCAGATCCGATCCTGGTTGGATCAGTATTTCGATGGAACCGTACCCGGATATGTACCTCCTCTTCGGCTGAGAGGGACCTCTTTTCAGCAGACGGTCTGGTCATGCCTTCTGAAGATCCCTTGGGGAAAGACGGTTACCTATGGAGAGCTCGCAAAACAGACCGCTGCTGTCCTCGGACGTACTTCCATGTCTGCGCAGGCAGTCGGATCTGCCGTGGGACGCAATCCCATTTCGATCATTGTTCCATGCCATAGAGTTATCGGTGCTGACGGGAGCCTCATCGGTTATGCGGGAGGCCTGACAAGAAAGGAAAAACTACTGTCCATTGAAGGAAGGAGCACAGCAGTCATAAAATAAGATCCGCCTGTTCAAGACGGATCTTTGCGTTCAGCGTATCCGGATCAGGAGCAGTTTCCCGCAGCCGACCCTGATTTCGGCTGTTTGTCCGGGCAGAACTTCATTGCTGATTCCGTAAGGATACTCACAGCTGATTTCCGCATCTGTCAGGGGGTATTTTGCCCCTGTGACACTGACGTTCTGAGCGCATCCTGTGATGTTGAGCAGAGAAAAATAAGAATAGCTTTCGCTGACATATGCCGGGTTTCGGGAAACGATCTCCATCTCCGAAAGATCGTCAGCGATCATCCCCTTTCTGTCCAATGAATCAAGATAGAGAAGGATCGCAACATTACCAAGCGTATGATCCAATCGCTGGCCCGTGACCCCGATCAGAAGGAACTCATTGAATCCTCTGCGGATGGCTTCCTTTGCCGCGTATACGGTGTCCGTATCGTCTTTCTCCCGCGGAAGGATCAGCGTCTCTATATCCATGCCCGGATTCGGGTGTGAATCGAAATCTCCGACAATCAGATCGGGAAGACGGCGGAGCCCATCCATATGCTTCAGGCCGCTGTCACAGTAAACGAACCAGTCATCTTCTCTTAAGGTGTTACTGATCAGGGGATAATCGTGTATATCAGCTCCGCCGACTATCACACATCTTCTCATTCTGTTCTCCTTACCGTACAGATGAAAAAATACGATTCATCCGAGGATGAATCGAAAACAGGAATCGACAATTCAGTATCCATGCCGGTTATTAAGAAGCATTTCCATCTTCACATGCGGGATGCCGTCTTCGAGAAAAGGTTCAGAGCATACTGTAAAGCCTTTCTTTTCATAGAATCCCTGCGCCTGACACTGTGCTTCGATCAGGATCCTGTGGGGATGCATCCTTTCGGTTATTTCCCGAAGTCCGATATCCAGGATTCTGTTTCCGTAACCTTTTCCATGTTCCAATGTGGCAACTCTGCCTACCTGAACCGTGCCTGAATCGAGAGGGAAAGCACGTAAGCATGCGATCACTCTGCTGCTTGCATCGTCCCGCATGAAGATGTGTAGACTGTCATAGTCTTTACCGTCCGGATCCTCATAAGCGCATCGCTGTTCGACAACGAAGATACGGGAGCGAAGCCGGAGAATCTCATACAGTTCATCCGTCTTCAGTTCGGAAAACATCCTGGCGCTTATCGTTTCCATAGGGAGACTACCTGTGTTCGATCTCCTCCAGGAGAGTTTCGAAATCGGACAGTTCCATATTCGCGATCTCGTCTTTTTTCTCTTCGGTTTCAGTCTGTTCCCACCGAAGCATCCATTCCAGTTCGGGCATACGGATTGTGCTCCTTTCTGTAAAATCATCCAATCAAACACTGGATATAGTATACCACATATCCAATAAAAAAGGAAAGACATTTCAAAAAAGAGTTGTCAGAGACGTTGTGCACTGTTTCGAAACGCATTTGAAAACTGTCTATGACACATCCATAACACAAGTGTATCAAAGAGATGAAATCTGCAAAACATTTGATGCATTCCGCCCTCAGCCGTCACCTGCGGATGAGTTCAATGCGCCTTTGATCCTGCGGGAGACGTCCGCAAATTCATCAGCTTTCAGCTTGTTCACCCGACGGTCGAATGTAAACAATCCGTTGACTTCGTCTTCCACATCCGAAACCTGTGTATAGATCGAGGCGCACAGCCCCTGTGGGATCAGGGGAAGCAGTTGTTCCAGATAGATCCTGCGCAGCGCCTGAACCCAGTCTTCTCTCGTGCGGTAGGCACCGTATCCATAACTCTTTCCGGGATTGAATGTGTGTTCGGGTACAGCGAATACATAACCTCCGAATTCAGAGATGATCTGCGGCTTATTTCTGTTGCTTCCGAGATGCGGGGAACGGAAATAAACATGCAGGCTTTCCACGTCGCTTTTCTTCTGCCCGAACCATCCGGATGTCGTGTCGATGAATCGAGACGGGTCGGCTTTTTTCAGACGACTGTATGCCTCATCGGCGCAGAACTGTCCCCAGCCTTCGTTGAACACCGTCCATGCGCACAGGCACGGGTGATTTCCGAGAAGCTCCACAGTCGCCTCCATAGCTTCCAGGAAGTTGGCACGGGTTTCAGGATCCCGATGACGGCAGCGGTCCGGCAGATGGGTCATGCCCAGAGTAGGCAGCAGAGTATCCGTGAAGAAAGAATAGGTTCCGGCATTTACCATATCCTGGAAAACGGCCATGCCCAGACGGTCACATGCACAATAGAAAACTTCGGGCTCTACTTTGATGTGTTTGCGCAGCGTGTTGAAGCCGAGTTCCTTCAAAGCCAGGATATCCCGGTCATAGGATTCCGCATCCGGGGGAGTGTACAGCCCGTCACTCCAGTATCCCTGGTCAAGAAGTCCGTGGAAGAAATAGGGCTTTCCGTTCAGACACAGACGAGGCTTCCCATCGACAGATTCAATGGAGAGCCTACGGAGAGCAAAGTAGGATTCGAACCTGTCCTCACCGGCTTCCACGGTGATGGGATACAGAAAAGGATCTTCAGGACTCCAAAGCCGGGGTTCTTCCGGAACGATCTCGACCTGTCCATCTGTCAGAGGATAGCGGCGGTCTCCGCAGAGAATCTGTCCGTTTTCAGGAACATGCTCACCGATCAGTCGTACAAGAGCAGATCGGTCGTTTGCTTCGATGTGTATCCCTGATGCGAAACGTTCGGGAACCGGTTCCATCCATACGGTCTGCCAGATGCCGGACACGGGCGTATACCACATCCCGCCGCGGTTTTCTTTCTGTTTGCCCCATGGATACCTGGGGGACAGGTCGTTTACAGCTTCGACTCTGAGTTCGTTTTCTCCTTTGCGCAGGAGATTCGTGACTTCCGCTGTAAATGGAAGATAAGCTTGTTCAGAGCGGACAACTTCATGTCCGTTCCAGAACACCCTTGTGGAACGGCTTACCGCACCGAAATGGAGCAGGATCCGACAGTTCCGCCAGGACTCTGGTATCGTGACTGTTTTACGATATATGAGCATCTCTCCATAGCGGAGAGTCTCATGCATACCGGAGAGCAGGGATTCAGGGCAGAAAGGAACGCGGATGATGCGGGTGACGTTTCCTGACGACAATTCCCAATCCCCATTGAGACAGAGCCAGTCATGTCGAACCATTTGCGGCCGCGGATAAGTGTGCCATGGCATGGAAGGAAGACGGGTACCGGCTTCTGTGAAGAGTTCTTTCATATCGCTGTGTGTCCACGGAGAACGCTCCGGGAAGCTTCCTTTCGAAAATGGTTTTAGGAAAAAAGTCCCCCGCAGACAGCGGGGGAAGATATGGTTTTCAGTAGGATGCGCCTTCCATGGCGGAATCGGCATTGCGGGTATAACGTCCGAACAGTCCCTTGCGTTCGGGCTGCGGTATGATTCCTGCTTTGGCTCTTTCAGCCAGCACAGCGTCGATTTCTTCCGGAGATATCTCCACGCCGTGGATGCCTACGAGAGAGATCGTGCGCTTGTTCACGTCATATTCGATGATGTCGCCGTCTTCGATGAAGGCAATGGGTCCGCCTCGGGCTGCTTCAGGGGAGACATGACCGATTGCCGGGCCCCGAGTCGCACCGCTGAAGCGGCCGTCTGTGATGAGCGCCACAGTTCCGTTCAGTTCCTCCGAGCACACGATGGCTTCCGTTGTCATGAGCATCTCAGGCATGCCGGATCCTCGCGGCCCTTCATAGCGGATGATGACGATCTCCTGAGGATGGATACGGTGTTCGACGACTGCCTGATGAGCGTCTTCTTCGGAATTGAAGACCCTTGCCGTGCCTTTGTGATGCAGCATCTCGGGTACACAGGCGGAATACTTGATCACACTGCCTTCAGGAGCGATGTTGCCTTTGAGGATCGCGATGCTTCCGGTTTCTTCAGCTTTGTCAGGATCAAGTATCACTTCTTCTCTCTTGAGATGATAGTTGGCCAGATAGCCAAGATACCGATGGAAGAAACCGTTTGCATGCAGATCTTCTAGGTTTTCCCGGAGCGTCTTCCCCGTGACAGTCAGGACGTCCATGTGCAGATAATCGCGCAGAAGCCACTGTACATAGGGGATTCCTCCTGCGAACCAGAAGCTTTCGGTAAGGTGCTGTCCGGAGGGGTTGATATTTCCGATGTGGGGGATGCGATGGTTGATCTCATCGAACAATTCAGGTTCCAGAATGATCCCGAGTTCTCTGGCGATAGCGGGAAGATGGATCGTCGCATTGGTCGATCCGCCGATTGCGCTGTGTACTATGATTGCATTTTCGAAGGCTTCACGGGTAAGAATCCGATCAGGGGTGATTCCCTTTTCGACCAGATTCATGACTGCGAAGCCAGCGGCACGGGCGTAGTCGAGAATATCACGCATTGTAGCGGGAGCCAGAGCACTTCCCGGGAGAGCCAGTCCCAGCGCTTCCGCCATGCACTGCATGGTGGATGCAGTGCCCAGGAACGTGCACGCACCCATGGAAGGACAGCCGGTCAGTTTGTAATCGCGCATTTCCTCGGGAGTCGCTTCTCCGCGTCGGGATTTCAGAGAAAGTTCACCGGCTACCAGGGAGGTCGTCATGTAAGGACCGGGCCGCATGGAGCCTCCGGGTACGAAGACCGAAGGAATATTCATGCGGGCGATTGCCTTCAGATGAGCCGGAACGGATTTGTCGCAGGAAGATGAGCATACCATCCCGTCCCAGGGCACGAAAGAAGCGTGGGCTTCCACAAGGTCACAGATCGCTTCTCGGGAGGCCAGGATGATATTCATGCCATTATGCCCTTGTGCGCATCCGTCGCAGATGTCCGTTGCGTGGAACATGGCGGGCATGCCGCCGGCTTGATAGACACCGCGTTTGATCTGTTCGGACAACTGGTTGAGATGGGAACTTCCGGGATGAGAGTCCCCATACACATCTTCCACAAGTATGCCGGGAAGAGCGATATCGTTGGGGGTAAAACCTGTACCAAGCTGCAGAGCGTCAAACTGTGCGCAAAGCTTGCGTTCGTTTTCATTTCTCATGTAAA
>JAEEJN010000084.1 GCA_016281935.1 Bacillota bacterium
CTCATAGGTAAGCTTTTCAAGATGTATCATAATGCTGACCTCCGTAAATTACGATTTGTCGATCTCTTTATGCTTTTCTACTATACGCGAATACTGTGTTTTTTTCAATCCTTTAACGAAAGAAAACCTCTTTTGCCGTGGTAGACAAAAGAGGTTTTTTTGATGGTGGAGCATAGGGGATTCGAACCCCTGACCTCAACGATGCGAACGTTGCGCGCTACCATCTGTGCTAATGCCCCGCAGACGGAACAGAAATATTATATCCGATTCGTTTTGGATTTGCAAGCCCTTCTTTTGAGAAATATGGAACGGAAAAACGGACCGTATGGGTGCATATGAGACGGGATGGTCATGACAAAGCGCTTCATATATGCTAATCTATGAGGGTGAATACCTGCAGTGGGGGAGAAAGGGTTTCATGGCAAAGAGAAAGAACGGCGCGTCCGGCGGAGGAGAACAGTATACGCTGTCCGAGATCATGAAGGATTTCGGCCTTTCGCGCGCCTCCGTGGAGCGCTGCTTTCCCGCGCCCAAAGTCAGACGGTACGTCGATGAGAACGGAAAATGGCACAGGATCCGGATCTGGACAGCCCGTCAGGTCGAAGAGGGACTCAGCCATCCGAAGATCGCGCAGGTAGTCCGTAAGGAAGAAGCCGCGGCGCGTAGGCGCAGGGAAGAGGAGGAGAACATCCGCAGGCTCCTCCTTCGGTTCGACATCGAGAAGCTCCGTGTGCAGGCGGCCGGCCTGTCCAGACGTTTTGTCCTCCATGTGGGGCCTACGAACAGCGGCAAGACCTATCATGCGGTCAAAAGACTCAAGGAAGCGAAGACGGGCGTTTATCTCGGGCCGCTCCGTCTGCTTGCGCTCGAGATGTATGACAGGATGAACCAGGACGGCGTACCCTGCAGTCTCCTTACGGGAGAGGAATCCGTCCCGGAAGAAGGCGCGAGACACGTCGCCTCCACGATCGAACTGGCCGATCTGCAGGCGCATTACGAAGTCGCGGTGATCGACGAGGCGCAGATGGTCACGGATCCTTTCAGGGGAGACAAATGGCTCAGAGCGCTCTACTGTCTCGACGCCGAAGAGATCCACGTCTGCATGGCTCCCGAAGCCAGAGAGCTCATCTGCTCCCTTCTTGACAGCTTCAGGGCGGGATATACGGTCGTCGAACATGAGCGCCTGGCCCCTCTCTATTTCAAGGGGACTTTCAGCGACACGAAGGATACGAAGCCAGGTGACGCCCTGATCGTGTTTTCAAGGAAATCCGTTCTCGCACTGTCAGCCGAACTGGAGCAGCACGGGATCCCGGCGAGCGTGATCTACGGTGCGCTTCCTCCCGTTTCCAGAAGAGAAGAGGTCCGCAAGTTCACGGAAGGGGAGACCCTGACCGTCGTAGCCACGGACGCGATCGGCATGGGCATCTCGCTTCCGATCCACAGGATCATCTTCTGCGAGACTTCCAAATTCGACGGCGTGGCCCGCAGGAGGCTCAACAGCCGAGAGATCAAGCAGATCGCGGGAAGAGCCGGACGGTACGGCATCTATCCGGAGGGGGAAGTGCTGACCGTATCGGACGAAAGGATGATCTCCCAGGCCCTGACCTGCCGGGAAGAACCGCAGAAAAAGCTCATGATCCCTTTCCCCGCGGAAGCGCTGGAATCCCCGTATCCCATCGACAGGCTCCTGATCGAATGGAACAGGCTTCCCAGGAATCCTTCCTTCGAAAGGGTCAACATGTCGGACGCCGTCCTCCTGTACAGCCACATCCGTCCCTATGCAGCCAAAGCCGACAGGGATCTGCTGTTCCGGCTCATCACATGTCCCCTGGACGTCAAGAGCGACGATCTCATCCGTTACTGGCTGAGATGCAGCCGCTGCATCCTGTCGGGCAGGAGGCTCCCTGAGCCCGATTTCGGGACGGAAGACCTTGAGAGCTGTGAACTTCGCTATAAGGAACTGGATATCCGGCATCAGCTGCTTCGTCAGATCGGCGTGGAGGAAGACAGAATGGACGAGAAGATGGAGCTGTGCACGCTCATCAACCGTTATCTGCAGGAGCACAGAAACGATTATCTGCGCCGCTGCAGCAGATGCGGACGCGTCCTTCCTTCCGTCTATCCCTACGGGATCTGCGAAGCCTGCTATGAACTGGAGAAAAGGCAGATGTGGCACCCCGGCGGAACGGGGAAGAACCGGTACTGAACAGAAAACAAAACAACCTCTCCCGCCGAGAAGGGCAGGAGAGGTTTTGCATATACGGATCGATTACTGGGGGATGCGCGGACCGCGGACCTTGCCGAGCCAGAACAGGGCGATGAGTCCGGGACCCGTGTGCGTGCCGATGACGCCGCCGATGTAGTTTTCGCAGATGTCCTTGAAATGAAACTGCTTCTCGATCTCCGCCTTGTAGGCTTCGAAGAGGGGCCTGTTGTCCGCGTGGGTGATGTAGAGGACCTGATCCTCCTCATTTTCGACTTTTTCCCTGAGGATGTCGAGCATGCGGCGCATCGTGGCTTTGTTGCCGCGGACCTTCTCCGTGACCTGCAGATAGCCTTCGATGGAAAGGTTCATGATGGGGTTGATATGGAGCATGCCGCCGAGCACGGCCGCTGTTTTGCTGACGCGTCCGCCTCTCTGCAGGTAGGTCAGGTCAGGAGTCGTATAGTAAGCGTTGGAATGAGGCTTGAGTTCGTCGATCGTTTTCACGACCTCTTCGGGAGCTACGCCTTCATCGCGCATACGGGCTGCTTCGAGGAGCAGCAGACCGTGACCGGTAGAGGTGGAAGTGGAATCGACCACGTAGATCTCGGCTTCCGGATGCTCTTCCCTGAGTTCCCTGGCGGCGAGAACGGCGTTGTTGTGGGTGCCGGAAATAGCGGCTGCCATGCCGATATGGACGATGGGGAGCTTCTGCTCTAGAAGGGGCGTCCAGAACTGGATGAATTCCTCTGAATTGATCATGGAAGAAGTAGGTTTGGCGCCTTCCCTCATCTTCTGATAGAAGGAAAGCGTTTCGGACGCGATCTGTCTGTCCGTGAAAGTCTCGCCGTTCCCCAGGCTGATCTTCATGGGGATGACGTGGACGTTATGGGCCGCAAGGATCTCGGAGGAGAGATCGCAGCCGGAATCGGCAGTCAGGATGAATGACATGCAGCAATGACCTCCTTGGATTCTTGTAACTATTATATCGTTTGATATACAAAGGGTTCACCCTAAAATCTGAAGCTTGGATTCTACCGTCGGATCCATGCGGCGCGAATCGGGTAGAATCGCCTCTCCTTCAAGTAGAGTCCCGATATACAGGCGTTTTTTACGCGCATTCCGATGCTGTTCCATGTCTTGACAGAAGTGCGCAAAGATACGAACAGTGATACTGAGTGCTTGAAGAGATAGGCGCGGAGACGCGGGATCCGCCGGATTCTACTCTCCGTAGACCTTGAAACCGGCATGAAACCCTGCTATAATTCTTTCGTTGACTACACCGAAAGGAGGCTCGTTCATGGAGAACGGCGAACAGACCGTAAAGATCATTGCGGAGAACATCTCCTTCTACCGGAAAAGAGCGGGCCTGACCCAGGCGGAGCTCGCGGAAAGGATCGCGTACTCGGACAAATCGGTGTCCAAGTGGGAAAGAGGGGAGGGCCTCCCCGACGTCCTCGTCATGATGAAGCTTGCCGAGATCTTCGGGATATCTCTGAACGATCTTGTGATGAAGCAGGAGGAAAGACCCGCTCCCGTACGCAAGAGCCTCAGGGAACGGCTGCTCATCCCCATGCTGTCCGTCGGGCTCGTTTATCTCATCGCGGCCGTCATCTTCTTTGTACTGAAACTGACTTCTCCTCAGCTGGAGCGCACCTGGCTCATCTTCGTGTACGGGCTTCCCGTCAGCTGCATCGTTCTCACGGTGTTCATGAACCTGTGGTGGAACGTCTACCTGCGCTGCATCTCCGTCAGCGCCCTGATCTGGAGCCTCTGTCTGTGCGTGTTCCTGACGATCCCCCAGGTGAACGGGATCGTGTTTCTGTTCATCATCGCGGCAATCCTCCAGGTCCTCACCATCCTCTGGTATATCCTGATCGCCAAACCGAAGCATCGATCGTCATGAAAACTTTCAGACACGCGGTGCCGGAAGAACTGCCGGCGATCGAGAACATCTATAATGACGCCCGCCGTTTCATGAGAGCGTCCGGCAACGAGAACCAGTGGGTCAACGGCTATCCATCGGAAGAACTGCTGCTCTTGGACATCGGGAAACATGCGCTCTACGTCATGGAGGAGGAGGGGGAGATCCTCTGCGTGTTCGCCATGTTCGACGGCAGGGATCCCACCTACGCAGAGATCGACGGCGCATGGCTCAACGACGATCCCTATCTGACGATCCACAGGATCGCCTCGTCCGGGAAGGTCCCGCGAAGCGCCGACGCGGTCTTCGAATGGGCCTTCGGAATCGTCCCCAATCTCAGGATCGACACGCACGAGGACAATCTGCCCATGCAGCGCTGCCTGGCCCGAAACGGTTTTTCCTACTGCGGAGTCATAAGACTGGAGAACGGAGATCCCCGTCTGGCATACCAGAAATCCTGACGGAACAGGCAAAAAGCCCGAAAGAACGGGATTTGGGCCGCGAGATCACAAAAAAGAAAACGAATTCACAAAAAGGCTTGCATTTGCCGGGGAACGGTGTTATAATAACTCCTGTTCCGAATATCTGGGTGTGGCGCAGTTTGGTAGCGTGCTTGAATGGGGTTCAAGAGGCCGGAAGTTCAAATCTTCTCACCCAGACCATGATCCGTCGGGTATCGACCCGCCGGATCTTTTTTTTGTCTCTCCGCGCCGCGACATGGGCTTCCTGCCCAGATCTGCAGCAAAAAGTGAAGCTGCAAAGATGATATTCATGCAAAAACTGAATTGGCGATGTCGAAAATTCGGAAAAATATATTTTATTTTGCAATTACAGAAAAGTTTGCTTGCATTTTTGCGAACAGCACTGTATACTTAAACACAATACCTCATAAAAGCAGGAGAGCGCTATGAAATCTTATCTCGAAATGACGGCGGAAGAACGCAGGGCCGCTCTCGCGGCGGAGATGGAAGCCTATGAGCAGGAACGCAGGCTCGGACTCGATCTGGACATGTCCCGCGGCAAGCCCGACGCGACGCAGCTGAACCTCAGCATGGACATGCTGCAGCAGAATCCCTATGACCTCATTTATTCCCGCAAGGGAACGGACGTCCGCAACTACGGCGAACTCGCCGGCGTGGACGAGGCAAAGGAACTGTTCGGCAATCTGCTCGGCGTCAAGATGGAAAACGTCATCATGGGCGGGCAGAGCAGTCTAGCCCTCATGTACGATACGGTCATCAAGGCCTACGTCCTTGGCGTCTACGGCGGCAAAGAGCCCTGGATCAAACAGGGGAAGGTCAAGTTCCTCTGCCCGGTTCCCGGCTATGACAGGCATTTCCGCATCACGCAGGAATTCGGCATCGAAATGATCAATATCCCCATGAGCGAGACAGGGCCCGACATGGACCTCGTCAAGCATTACGTGGAATCGGATCCTCTGGTCAAGGGGATCTGGTGCGTGCCCAAGTATTCCAACCCTACGGGCTGCACGTATTCGCCCGAGACCGTCGACGCATTCGCAGCCCTGAAGCCTGCAGCCGACGATTTCCGTATCTTCTGGGACAACGCTTACTTCGTACACGGTTTCCGTGAGAAAGACGACGATCTGGTCAATATCTTCGATGCCTGTAAAAAATACGGCAGCGAGGACATGGTCTACGAATTCATGTCCACGAGCAAGGTGACTTTCTCCGGAGCAGGCGTAGCCGTTCTTGTCGCCAGCAGGAACAACATCGCCTTCCTGACGGCTCAGATGAGCGTACAGACTCTTGGATACGACAAGATCAACCAGCTGCGCCACGTGAAGTATTTCGGCAACGTGGAAGGGCTCAAGGCGCACATGAGAAAACAGGCCAACTACCTGCGTCCCAAGTTCGACTGTGCTCTGGCAGCTCTGGAACGCGGCCTTTCAGGGCTGGATATCGGCACGTGGACGAATCCCAACGGCGGATACTTCATCAGCTTCGACGGCCTTCCCGGAACGGCCAAGCGCTGCGTGGAACTGTGCGCCGGGATCGGCGTGAAGCTGACGCCTGCCGGTGCGGCATTCCCTTACGGGATCGATCCGGAAGACAAAAACATCCGCATCGCGCCCAGCTATCCCAGCACCCAGGAACTGTATCAGAGCATGGAAGCCTTCTGCATCTGCCAGAAGATCGCTGCTCTCGAGAAGCTTCTTGAAAACGCATAGATCCGCGACTCAGACCCGCTCTTCGGAGCGGGTCTTTCTTTTTTCCCGTTTTTTTCTTCCGTCTTGTCATCGGAACAGGGGGCAGCTATAATGAATGAGGAAACTAATGAAAAACAAGAGCAAAGGAACGAACGGCATTGGCACAGAAGAGAAACCTGATACTGGATGAATCAGCGAACGTAACGAAAACGATCATCCTCCTGGCGTGGCCCGTATTCCTGGAACAGATCTTCACGACCCTCGTCAGCTACGCCGACACCGCCATGGTAGGTTCGCTGGGAGCCTGGGCCACGGCATCCGTCACCATAAGCAATTCCCCGATCATGCTCCTGAACGGCGTCGTCATGTCCCTGGGCGTCGGCATCACGGCTCTCGTGGCCAGGGCGGTCGGAGCGGGGGAGCCGGACACTGTCAAGAAACTGATCCGCCATGCGGTCCTCGCGATCCTGGCGATAGGCGTGCCGATCTGGCTCGTCACGATGAGCCTGTACCGTATGATCCCGATCTGGATGGGAGCCGGCGCCGACATCGTGGACACGGCTGCCGAATACAACCTGTTCGTCTCATTCGGCAGGATCTTCATCATCACGTCCATGATGATGAACTCGGCGTTCCGCGGATACGGTGACACGAAGACGCCGCTGTACGTCAACAGCGCCATGAACGTCATCAACGTCATATTCAATTTCCTTCTCATCTATCCCACCCGGCAGCTTTCGATCTTCGGCTTCTCCTTCACGATGTGGGGCGCGGGCCTCCAGGTCAAAGGCGCGGCCATCGCGACTTCCATCGGCATGTCGGTGGCGGGACTCAGCACGCTGGTTATCGCGTTCTTCCGCAGGAACGACTACAGGATCGATTTCCACGGTGACTGGCGCCCGGACGGCATGCTGTGCCGGCAGATCTTCAAGATCAGTTTCCCGGCGATGCTGGAAAGACTGTTCATGTCTTCCTCGGGTGTCATCGTCTCCCGCTCCATCGCGAAACTCGGTACCGTCAACATCGCGGCGAACTCCCTGTGCCTGACGGCAGAGTCCATGTCCTTCATGCCCGCGTTCTCCTTCCAGACGGCCATCACGACGCTCGTCGGCCAGTCCCTGGGCGCCAAAAAGCCTCAGCTCGCGGAACGCTTCGTCCGCGCGACCCTCGCCATGGGCGCGGTCGTCATGCTCTTTACGGGCACCTGTCTCTTCGTGTTCTCCGAGCAGCTGATCGGTATCTTCACGAGAGACATGGAAGTCATCAAGCTTGCGGCGAGATGTCTGCGGCTCGTGGCTTTCATGCAGGTCCCCCAGGTGACGTCCTGGACGCTCGCGGGCGTGCTGCGCGGAGCGGGCGACACGAAGATCAACTTCTACATCAGTGCCTCCACCCAGTGGCTGATCCGCACGCTGTTCTCCTTCCTCGCGATCAACGTATGGAATCAGGGCCTGTTCGAACTCCAGATCATCATCCTCATCGAGATCCTCGTACGCATGGGACTGCTTTTCCTCCGTTACAGGACGGGAAAATGGAAGCACGTCCTGGAAGACAAGGCCTGAGACAGGATACAACGAAAGCGCTCCGCTGTGCGGGGCGCTTGTTTCGTATTCGGAAAGGATCAGACGTTCAGGATGTGGTTCTCGATGGAGATCGCGACGCCGTCCTCCTCGTTGGAGAGGGTGATCTCCTTGGCCACGGCCTTGAGGCTGGGGACCGCGTTGGAGACCGCGACGGGAAGGCCCGCTGCGGCTAGGAGCTTGACGTCGTTCAGACCGTCGCCGAAAGCCATCATCTCATCCGTGCTGATGCCGAGCTCGCGTCCGAGGCGTTCGAGACCGTGGCCTTTGTCGCCGAGGGCGGAGTTGACTTCCATATTGAAGGAGAAAGCCGCCGCAAGGGAGATGCCTTCCCACTTCTCCACGATCTCCCAGGCAAGCTGACGCTCCTCAGGCGTGTCGAAGTAGATGTCCATCTTTTCGACTTCCATCTCAGGGTGTTCCATGAGATAGGTCTTCATGTCCGGCTGCAGGGCAGGGGGAAGCTCACGGTTGCCCTTGAGATCCGGAGGCGGATCCTTTTCCGCAAGGGGGCCGTGATACTCGGAATATACGGTGGCGTTGGCGTACAGGTTCCACATGGCGCCGTAGGGCAGGAGGATGTCCATGAGACGCAGGGCCACTTCATGGTCGAGCGGCTCGACGAACAGGGTCGTGTGATTCTTCACGTCCACGACGCGGGCTCCGTTGGCGGTCATGATGTACTGCACGTAGGGACTCTCCCTGATCCATTTAGGCACGCCGATGAGAGATCGTCCCGTGGCGGGCACGAAGTAGACGCCTCGGTCGGTCGCCGCCTTCAGGACCGCTTCCGTACGGGGGGACAGGGTCTTCGCGTCTGTGAGGAGCGTTCCGTCCAGATCGGATGCGATGAGTCTGTAAGCCATTTGTCAGTCCTTCTTTTTTGTTATTTGATACGCCGCCGCTTCTCGGACAAGCCAGCGGAAGGGCGGGGTATAACCCATCATTTCGGGATGCGTCTGCATGGCGAGGATCCTGCGTTCCCGGCTTTCGAAAGCCTCCGTCACGCCGTCGGGCGAATGCGCGGACACGAGAAATCCCGGGGCCGGTTCACGGACAGCCTGATGATGCAGGCTCAGCACGGACGCTTCCTCTCCGAACAGTTCTCGCATGAGACTGCCGGGTTCGGTCAGGATCGCGTGGAAATGCTGATGGATGCCGTCCTTCATGCCGAGATCTTCCGTCACGTGGTCCGGAAAGCCTGCTTCGGCGATATCGCGGATCAGGCTGCCGCCCAGGACGCAGTTCAGAAGCTGGTAGCCCCGGCAGATCGCGAGGATCGGCATGCCGGCGGACAGAGCGGCCTTCGCGTGCCTGACTTCGGCCGCGTCGCGTTCAGGCGCGTCGTAATGGACGAGAGGGCTGTCCTCATAGCGTCCGAGTCCGCATCCGACGTCTGCGCCGCCCGTGAAGACGATGCCGTCCAGGACGTCGTATCGGTCGAAATCGAAAGGGAGGACGACAGGGGTCCCGCCGCACTCGGTGATCCATCTGCAGTCACGGGGATGCAGGCGGTATTCGCCCGTATCCAGGTTCCAGCGGCTGCATACACCGATCAGGGGATGATCAGGCATCCGCTTTGCCCATGAGATCCAGGTCGATCGCGGCGGCGGCTTTCTTGCCGGCGCCCATCGCCAGGATGACGGTCGCGGCTCCGCTCACGGCGTCGCCTCCCGCGTAGACGCGGGCCTTGCTGGTGCGTCCGTCCTCATCGGCGACGATCCCGCCCCAGCGCTGGGTCTCGAGGTCGGGGGTCGTGTTCTTGATGAGAGGGTTCGGGCTGTTGCCGATCGCGACGATGACCGTATCCACGTCCATCGTGAATTCACTGCCCTTCACGGCTACGGGCCTGCGGCGTCCGCTGGCGTCCGGTTCGCCCAGTTCCATGCGGATGCACTCCATGCCGCAGACGGATCCCTGCTCGTTGCCGAGGATGCGGGTCGGATTGCAGAGGGTTGCGAAGTTGATCCCTTCTTCCTTGGCGTGATGGACTTCTTCCAGACGGGCGGGCATCTCAGCCTCGCTCCTGCGGTATACGATCGAGACTTCCTCCGCGCCGAGACGCAGGGCGGAACGCGCGGCGTCCATCGCCACGTTGCCGCCGCCGATGACCGCGGCCTTCTTGCCGATGAGGATCGGTGTGTCGTAGCGGGGGAACTCATAGGCTTTCATGAGGTTGATCCGAGTGAGGAACTCGTTGGCGGAATAGACGCCGTTCAGGTTCTCGCCGGGGATCTTCTGGAAATTGGGGAGACCGGCGCCGCTGCCGATGAACACGGCGTCGTAGCCGTCCAGATCGAACAGCTCTTCCAGGCTCTCCGTCCTGCCGATGACTTCGTTCGTGACGATCTTCACGCCGAGTTTTTCGACCGTCTCGATCTCCCTGCGGACGAGCGTCTTGGGAAGACGGAACTCGGGGATGCCGTAGACGAGCACGCCGCCGGGGGTGTGAAGGGCTTCATAGATCGTGACCGCGTAGCCTTTGCGGGCCAGATCCGCCGCGCAGGACAGTCCGGCGGGGCCGGAGCCGATGACCGCGATCTTTTTGCCGTTGGGTTCGGCGGGAGCCACGGGCGCGATCTCCTCGGGATGTTCCATGGCGTAGTCGGCGGCGAAGCGTTCCAGACGGCCGATGCCGACGGGCTCCGTTTTGATGCCTCTCACGCACTTGGATTCACACTGGCTCTCCTGCGGGCACACGCGGCCGCAGATGGCGGGCAGGTTGTTCGTCTCGCGGATGACTTCATAGGCGGAAGCGAAGTTACCCTTCTGGATCTCCTGGATGAAGCGGGGGATCTGGACGTGCACGGGGCAGCCGGACACGCAGGCAGGGTTCTTGCAGTTCAGGCAGCGGGAGGCTTCTCCCTGCGCCATCTCGATATCATAGCCCTGGGAGACTTCGAGGAAGTTGTGGGCGCGGACTTCGGGCGCCTGTTCCCTTGCGGGCGTTTTCTTCGGATTCATGTTCGGCATATCAGTTTCCTCCCAGGAGGTTGCAGGCATGGGCTTCCATGCTCATCTGTTCCTGCGCGCGGTACGCGCGGCTGCGCAGGATCGCTTCGTCGAAGTCGACCAGGTGCCCGTCGAACTCGGGTCCGTCGACGCAGGCGAACTTGGTCTCGCCGCCGACGGTGAGACGGCAGCCGCCGCACATCCCCGTCCCGTCGATCATGATGGGGTTCATGGACACGATCGTTTTGATCCCGTAGGGGCGGGTGAGCTCGGCGACGGCGCGCATCATGGGCATGGGCCCGATGGCGATGACTTCATCGTACTTCACACCGGAGTCGATCTGCTCCTGAAGCGCGGTCGTCGTGAAGCCCTTGCGGCCGTTGGAACCGTCGTCGGTCATGACGATGAGGTTCGTGCAGACGGCTGCGAGCTCGTCCACGAGGAAGAAGAGGGAAGTGCTGCGGAAGCCGACGATCATGTCCACGACGGCTCCCAGCGCGTGAAGCGCCTTGGCCTGCGGATAGGCGATGGCGAGACCGAGACCGCCGCCGATGACGGCGACGCGCTTGCCTGCCAGATGCTCGAGATCGCTCGGCTTTCCAAGGGGACCCACGAAGTCGAGGAGGGCGTCCCCGGCGTTCAGGGTATCCAGACGGCGCGTGGTGGCGCCGACCTTCTGATAGATGATCGTGACGGTGCCGGCTTCCTTGTCCGTATCGGCGATCGTCAGAGGGATGCGTTCTCCCTGCTCGTCGATGCGCAGGATGATGAACTGGCCGGGCTTCGCTTTGCGGGCGATTGCGGGGGCCTGGACCGTCATCCTGGACACGGTCTCATGCAGTGCGGTTTTTTCCACGATAGGGAACATGGTTTCAACTCCCATCCGGGGCGGTGCCCCATCCAGTGTAGTTACAGATTATTCTATTATTCTATGCTTTTTCCGTCATTTCCGCAAGAGGAAAGGGGGAGAAGATGGGGGACGGGAATTGTGACATCTGTATGTAAAACGATGTAAAACGAAAGAGGGACCGGACATGCGGACGTCGTCATCCGGGGAGGCACGGAGAACGGCGGAAGAGGACCGTTCTTTCCGGCATATCTGAAAAATCCCAGTTTTTTCGGCTTTCTTCAGGATCGTATATTGACAGTTTTCCCTGTGCAAGGCTATACTTAAGTGTAAATCGTTGAACAGGGTGAGGGAAATGGCAACCATCAAGGACGTAGCAGCCCGCGCCGGTGTCTCCGTGACGCTGGTCTCTCGATACATCAATCAGAAAAAAGGCGTCGGCGAGGATTCCGCCAGGCGGATCCAGAGCGCGATCGACGACCTCCACTATAAACCGAACGCGCTCGCACGTTCTCTCGTGCAGGGCGAGACCCACACGATCGCCGTGCTCATGGACCATCTCTGCAGCCCGAGGCTGTTCCCTTTCATCCAGGGCGTCGAGGAGGTGGCTTTCTCTGCCGGATACACCCCGATCTTCCTTTCCGCGTCCGGGAACGCCGCGCGCAAGAGCAGGATCTTCGCGGAGTATTCCAGCAGGGGGCTCGTGGACGGCATGATCCTGTACGGGGATCTGGACGCGACTCCCGAAAGCAGGGAGAACTATGTGAACAACACCATGCCTCTCGCCTGCGTGGACTGCGCTGCGGAACACCTGGCGGGTGACACCATCCGTTTCGACAGTTCCCAGGGCGCCTATCAGCTGGCCCGTCATCTCCTTCGGGACAGACGGTGGGTCTGCCTTTTCATAGCCGAGCCCGACAGCGCGGACACGAGGAGCCGTATCAGCGGCTACGGACGCGCCGTCAAGGAGATCTCGGACGAGGATCATATGCACATCGTGAACTCGGGATGGACCGAGGAGGAAGGCTATCAGACGATGATGCGCCTCCTGAACAAGGGCATCTGCCCCGAGGCTGTCATGGCGACGAACGACGCATGCGCCTACGGCGTCATGAAGGCTCTGACGGAGAGGGGAAAGCGGATTCCGGAAGACGTGGCCGTGACCGGGTTCGGAGGCGACGGGGTCCAGAGCGTGGACACCCGCCTGCCCGCTCTGACGACGGTGCAGCAGCCCATGAAGGACATCGGAAAGGAAGCCGCGAAGATGCTGATCCTGAGGATCGCGCAGCCGGGGCTCCCGCTCGAGAACCGCTTCTTCTCGTCGCAGCTCGTGCTGCGCCGTTCCAGCCATCTGTAGAAAGGAAGTCCGGATGTACGGAGAAAAAGACCTTACGGAGATCAGGCGACAGATCCGCGTGTTCTGGATCTTCTATATCGTCCTGCTGGTTTTGCTCGCCGGGGCCGCGGTCACCTGTCTCGTCGTGAGACTGTACTGGCCCGGATTCATCATCCTTCCCGTCACCGCCTTCGCGGGCTTTGCCGTATGGGATCTGTGGGGCAGACGGCTCAGGGCCTATGAACGTTTCCTCATGAGCGACAGGGAGACGCTGTCCAGGGTCTTCGAAGGACGCGTCATGGAACTCCCGGAAGGATTCAAGACTTTCCAGGGAGTCGAATTCAGCCCGGTCGAGATCCGGATCCATGATGAAGACACCGGAGATCCCATAGACACTTTCGTGTACTATGACCGTGAAAAGCTGCCGGTTCCCTTCAGGATCGGCGAACTCATCCGGGTCCGGACCGTCGACCACTGCATCATGGAGATCGAAGAGACGGAGTGATCCGAGTACTATGAATATGCGAAGCCCCGGGGAACCGTTCCCCGGGGCTTTCCGCATCCGTAAGCGGGCTGTCAGACGCCCAGCATCGCCGCGGCCTCTCCGCAGATGTCATGAGCGGCTGTCTTGGAGATCCAGAAGGCCTGACTGTCCGTCATGGCCTTGGCGTTCTCTTCACGCGAGAGCGTGCGCACCGCGGGAAGAAGATCGCGGCGGAGATCGTCCACGGGGATGCACATCCCCCGGGACGTAAAGAAATTTCGGTTGAGCGTCTCGCATCCCGGGATCGGCGCCGTATGGATCAGGGGGCGTCCCAGCACGGCGGCCTCGGTCGAAGACAGGCCTCCGGGCTTGCCCGTCACGATATCGCATGCGGCCAGGTAGTCCGCCACCCTGTCGGTCTGGGAGAGAAGGACCGCACGGTCCCCGTACTTTTTCGACAGTTTCGCGAGAAGGGACGCATTGCTGCCGCAGATGACGACGGGGCGGATGCCGAGCCCGTCCGCTTTGGGCATGAAGGAATCCAGCGTGTCTTCCACCGCGCCGGCACCTATGCTTCCGCCCAGGATCAGGAGATGACGTACGGAAGGGTCGAGACCGAGAGAGGCGCAGGCTTCTTCCCGGGACAGGGGATGGGAGAACCTGCGGGACACGGGGATCCCGAGAGGGCGGATCTTTTCTTCGGGGACGCCGCGGGCCAGGTATTCATGCGTCAGTTCGGGGGAGGGGATCACGTACAGATCGCAGTCCGTCTCCTCCGTGAAGGGGATGCAGGCGTAGTCCGTCCCGATGAACACCGTCAGAGGGACGCGCACGCCGAGCGATTTGAGCTGCGTCATGATCTCCGCGGGATAGAGGTGGGGCATGAAGACGACGTCCGTGGGATGTTCTTCCAGATACCGGGCGACGACGGGTGCCATGGTCCGGTTCGCGTGGAAGACGGGGGAGCGGAAGGGGATGCGCCTGTAGGCGTTGCCGATCCGGTATACAGCCCCGAAGGCCCGGGGAGCCTTCACAGCCAGACGGATATATCCCGTGTCGATCGATCTCTCCAGTTCGGGGCTGACGAGCCTGTAGGGATTGAGGAAGCGCACGGTGTCCCCGCGCCGGATCAGTTCTTCCTCGATCGCGTGTCCGGCCGCGTTGTGTCCGCCGCCGGTGCCGCAGGAAAGGATCAGTGCGTCCATAGGAACCTCACTTTCGTCTGTTCACGTTCTTCGGGACTCAGCTTCATCTTCAGGAGGACGATGCCCGTGATGCCCCAGAAGCCCCATCGGATCCCGGGTAGCACGGGAAGTACGATCATGCCCATGGACGTTGCCAGATAAGAGATGACGGTCCTGCGGAAATGAGGCGTCACGATGATGACCGCGGAAAACAGGATGAAGAACAGACAGAACAGCGCGAAGGGATACAGCGTGTGCTGGATGCCCAGAAGCGCTCCGAAGGTCACGGCGATGCCCTTGCCGCCGCGGAAACGGAAAAATACGGGAAACGCATGGCCGAGGACGGGGGAGACCACGGTCAGCGCGAGAAGAGGCTGCGGTGCGTCGGGGCAGAAATACGTGAGGGCCCAGAGGGGAAGGAAACCCTTCAGCAGGTCACACGTCAGGGTCGCCGTGCCGCACCAGAAACCTCCGGCCTTGAACGCGTTCGCGGTCCCGGGATTCCTGTCTGAGACGGCGAGCATCTCTTTCTCGACCCCGAACATCCGGGCGAAGATGCGCGCGAAAAGGACGCTGCCGGACAGATACCCGGCGATGGGATAGAACCATACGGGCATGACGGGCCCTCCCTTCTGTAAACATTCTGTTAAGTCCATGATAACCGTTCCGGTCCGGGAATGCAAGCGGGCCCCCGGGAAGAGGCGCTGGGATCGTTCGGAACTTGCCGATCCGTATTGACTTTTCCGGCCCGGAAGAATAGAATTAATCTGATTTTTTTGTGGAAAAGGAGCCTTTTCATGGCTGAGAAAATGTACAACCCCAAAGTCGTCGAGCCCAAGTGGCAGAAGGCGTGGGAAGACGCGGGGATCTTCTGGGCGAAGGAAGACACCAGCCTGCCCAAGTTCTATGCGCTGATCGAGTTCCCGTATCCTTCCGGACAGGGGCTCCACGTGGGCCATCCGCGCCCCTACACCGCGCTGGACATCATCGCCCGCAAGCGCAGGATGGAAGGCTACAACGTACTGTTCCCCATCGGATGGGACGCCTTCGGACTTCCCGCGGAGAACTACGCGATCGCCAACAACATCCATCCCGCGGTCATCACGAAGAAGAACATCGATCATTTCCGTTCCCAGCTCAAGATGCTGGGCTTCTCCCTGGACTACACCCGCGAAGTGGACACCACGGATCCGGACTATTACCACTGGACCCAGTGGATCTTCATCCAGCTCTTCAAGCACGGTCTGGCTTATAAGTCCGAGATGCCCATCAACTACTGCCCGAAGTGCAAGGTCGGCCTCGCCAACGAGGAAGTGGTGGACAACTGCTGCGAACGCTGCGGCACGCCCGTCGTGCGCCGCGTCAAGAGCCAGTGGATGCTGAAGATCACGGAATACGCCCAGAAGCTCCTGGACGGCCTGGATACCGTGAACTACCTGGACCGCATCAAGACCCAGCAGCGCAACTGGATCGGCCGGAGCGAAGGCGCCCACGTCGATTTCAGCCTGAAGGGCACGGACGACAAGATCCGGGTCTTCACGACCCGCCCCGACACGCTGTTCGGCGTGACCTACATGGTCCTGTCTCCCGAGCATCCCTACATCGAGAAGTATCAGGACCGGATCGCCAACCTGGACGCCGTGCGCGAATACCAGAAGGCGGCTTCCGCCAAGAGCGAATTCGAGCGTACCGAACTGGCCAAGGACAAGACCGGCGTCAAGCTGGAAGGCCTTGAGGCGGTCAATCCCGTCAACGGCGAGGTCGTCCCGATCTTCATCTCCGACTACGTCCTCATGTCCTACGGTACCGGCGCCATCATGGCCGTACCCGGACACGACACCCGCGACTGGGACTTCGCCAAGAAGTTCGGCCTGCCCATCATCGAAGTCGTGGCGGGCGGCAACGTGCAGGAAGCGGCCTTCACGGACATCGCGACCGGCACCATGGTCAACTCCGGCTTCCTGAACGGACTTTCCGTCGAGGACGCCAAGAAGAAGATCACTGAGTTCCTGACCGAGAACGGACTGGGCGAGAAGACCGTCAACTTCAAGCTGAGGGACTGGGTCTTCACCCGTCAGCGCTACTGGGGCGAGCCCATCCCGCTGGTCTACTGCGAGAAGTGCGGCTGGGTGCCCCTGCCCGAGGACCAGCTCCCGCTGCTCCTGCCCGAAGTCGAGGAGTTCAAGCCCGGTGAGGACGGCGAGTCCCCGCTGGCCGCTCTGGAAGACTGGAAGCATACGACCTGCCCATGCTGCGGCGGCCCCGCTCTCCGCGAGACGGACACCATGCCCCAGTGGGCCGGTTCCTCTTGGTATTTCCTGCGCTACACGGATCCCAAATGCAAGACCGCTCTGGCCTCGAAGGAAGCGCTCGATTACTGGATGCCCGTCGACTGGTACAACGGCGGCATGGAACATACGACCCTGCATCTGCTGTATTCCCGTTTCTGGAACCGCTTCCTGTACGACATCGGCGCGGTGCCCACGGCCGAGCCCTATGCCCGCCGCACGAGCCACGGCATGATCCTCGGCGAGAACGGCGAGAAGATGAGCAAATCCCGCGGCAACGTAGTCAATCCCGACGAGATGGTGGACCGCTTCGGCGCGGACGCCTTCCGTACCTACGAGATGTTCATGGGCGCTTTCGACCAGCCCATCCCGTGGTCGACCAACGGCGTCGCCGGCTGCCGCCGCTTCCTGGACCGCGTCTGGCGCATGCAGGACATGCTGATCGAGGGAGACGAGTACCGTCCCGAACTCGTGACCAAAGTCCATCAGACGATCCGCAAGGTCTCCGAGGACTTCGAGGCCATGAAGTTCAATACCGCCATCGCCGCCATGATGGAATACGTGAACACGCTCTACGCCGCAGGTTCCGTGAACCGTGCGGAACTCATGACGCTCCTGAAGCTGCTCTGCCCGGTCGCGCCGCACATCTGCGAGGAGATGTGGCAGAACCTGGGCGGGGAAGGCCTCGTATGCGCCTCCGTATGGCCGAAGTACGATCCCGCACTCTGTGTGGAGGACACGATCGAACTGCCCGTGCAGGTGAACGGCAAGGTACGCTCCCGCGTGACCGTGCCCGCGGACGCTGATTCCGATACGATCCAGGCTGCCGCACTGGCAGACGCCAAGATCGCGGAGCTCCTCGAGGGGAAGACCCTGCGCAAGTGCATCGTCGTGCCCAAGAAGATCGTCAACCTGATCATCGGCTGACAGAAAAAGATATGAAGAAGGCCCGCCGGACGGCGGGCCTTTTGCTGTAGTGCGGTTATTCGATCACGATCTGGCAGGAGCGCATGGTCTCCAGCGCCGCCAGATGTTTCTCGGGCGTGACGCCGGCGCAGCAGGCCGGGTCGACGGAGATCGGGACCTCGGGCATGCAGGCCTTGAGGAGCAGCGCGTTGGACACGACGCAGATGTCCGTGCAGAGCCCGACGAGTTCCAGGGAGATCTCTTCCTCCCGTGATAGGGAGAGGAGACGCTCCGCCAGTTCAGTGCTGCCGAACGTGGGTTTTTCGAAAGCCTCTGCTCCTGCGAGCGCTTCCGCGAGTTCGGGCACGAGAGCGTGTCCGGGCGTGCCCTTCACGCAGTGGATCACGGGAAGGAAGCGTCCTTCCTGCGTCAGGAGATAGTCCTCCGTGTGGGTATCCA
>JAEEJN010000085.1 GCA_016281935.1 Bacillota bacterium
GCGGGTTGTGAATGCTTCAACGCCCGGCGCGAAAGGATAATGGAGAAGGTTTTGGAACATAGGATTCTTTTTATAACTTTAGGCCATGATAATGAAAAGAATACTCTTGTTGCTTGTGATCGTCCTGAGCACGGGGGCCGTCTCCACCTGCAAGCAGCAGAAGGCGCAGGACGTGATCGTCCAGTATTGCCTGGACCGGCCGGACGAATTCCCCGGCTATGAGCCCGTGTCTTTTGACGAGATTGCAGAGACGTATAGCAATCCGGATTTTATCCCGTTCGGGGAGGATGCATCCGGGGAGGAAGTACTCCGGACCCCGCCCCTGTCTCCCGACGCCCTGAAGCACGACGGATGGATGACGCACCATCGCTTCCATGCGCTGAATCCGGACGGCGTCCCGGAACTCTATGACAAGGTGTTCTGCCTGGACCTGGAACTCACCCGCGTTACCCGCGTCTCGGACCGCTTTTGACCGTCGCTTTGCCATTCTGAGGCTTACAAAGGATATATCTCTGCCCCGATGAAGGAAATCAGCGCCTGCGGCTCAATCTTGATCTGTAGGCCGCGCACGCCGGCGCTGACATAGATATGGTCATACAGCAGCGCCGACTCGTGGACGAAGGTCGGAAGGGGTTTCTTCATCCCGATCGGAGAACACCCGCCACGGATGTAGCCCGTTTCCGGGAGGAGTTCTTTCATATGGATCATCGCGGCGGATTTGTTTCCGGAGATACGGGCGGCCACCTTCAAGTCCACTTCCATATCCCCGGGCATCACGCATACGAACAGGCCTCCGCGGTCTCCCCGCAGGACCAGCGTCTTGAATACCTGCCCGATCGGTTCTCCCAGCTGGGCAGCCACGTGATCCGCCGCCAGGTTATTTTCATCGACCTCATAGGGAACGAGGCCGAACGGAATCCCCGCGGTCTCCAGCAGGCGGACGGCATTGGTCTTCTGGATATGATCTTTCATTGACCCTTCTTCTCCCGTTCCGCGCGCTTCCTGCGGCGTTGTTCTCGGTTATTCTTCTGAGATTCAAGCACTTCCACTACTGCATCCGTCATCTCGTCCGGCCAGGTCTTCCCCGAGACGGCGGCATCCGACCAGGGGCATAAATCTTCATAATCCGAATCAAATACAACCGTATACGGGGGACCGCACCGGTCATTGACGGACATGAACAATCTGCGTCCTTCGTAGATCAGCCTTGACGGCCATTCGACCTCGGGATCATCCACGTGTTCATAGATCTCCCGGGTTATCTCGAACAAAGAGCAGTTCACTCCGCTTCCGACTTGTGCCGTGTACAACCCTCTTTCCTCATCGAAACAAGCTTTCCAGTTATTTCCTTTTTTAAATTGCATCTTTGAATCCGTTTGCCAGGCTAAAGATACGCATTACCCGTAACAATACAAAACGTGCGGTAAAATGCGTAACTTTGTGTGCTATGGACGAACGATTGAAACGACAGCTGGATTTCATCCTCGAGATCGACAAGGAGAAGAACATCTTCCGGCAGACCCATCTTTCCGGCGGAGGGCGTGCCGAGAACGACGCCGAGCACGCCTGGCATATGGCCATCATGGCCTGGTTGCTGAAGGACTATGCCAATGAGCCCGTGGACCTCTCCCGGGTGATGATGATGTGCCTGATCCACGACATCGTGGAGATTGACGCCGGGGATACGTACGCTTACGACCCGGAGGGGCTCAAAACGCAGAAGGCGCGCGAGGATGCCGCCAAGGAGCGGATCTTCTCACTGCTCCCCGAGGACCAGCGGGCGGAACTGACCGCCCTGTTCGATGAGTTCGAGGATTGGTCCACCCCCGAGGCCCGTTTCGCGCACTCGCTGGACAACCTCCAGCCCCTGCTGCTCAACAACAGCAACGACGGCGCCGACTGGAAGGCGCACGGGGTGAACGCCAGGCAGGTTTATGGGCGGCAGCGCAAAACCCGCATCGGTTCAGAAACCCTCTTCGCCGTCACGGACGGCATCATCCGCGAGCAGATCCGGAAAGGCAACCTGCCGGAAGGGGAGTAGGACCGCTCGCACCTTCGGGAACTGTTCCTTCTTCAATTCTAAATCTTGTATTGACACAAAACGGTTTTGACGGAGTCTTTGTACTTGCGGGAAACCGGAATCTCTTGTCTCCCGACGGAGATGACATCGGGAGCCGTGAGGACGGCATCGGCCGTATTGACCAGGAAGGAACGATGGACGCGAAGGAAACCCGGGCCCAGGAGGTTCTCCCACTGGCTGATGCCGGTCTTGTTACGGTACTGGCGACCGTCACGGGTCACGATCCATACCTCCGAGTCGCGAGATTCCACATACAGTATGTCTTCCTTGTTGAGTGAGATTCTCTTATAGTCTGAAGTAAAGGAGATGGGACGATCCGTGGGGTACTTCTTGTCCAGCCATTTCACGAGCAGAAAGTTCCCATAAGCAAGGAGGGCCAGGATGGCGGCCACGAAGACCGGATTGGCCAGCATGGCGGGCAGTGCCCATCTGGCGTAATCCCCTTGATGGATCAGGGTGATGAAGGCCAGTTGCCACACGTAAATAAGCAGAAAAGTCATCACCATCACGCCCAGGATGACATAGATGGTGTCAAGGATGCGTTTCTTTCTGTCCGGGTTACGTTCTACGTCGGGGAGAAAGAAACACAAGGCCAATGACGCAGGCAGGAATGAGAGGCTCATCAGCACGGCCTCCCCCATATCATAGTCAAGACTTGTGAGGAGGATGGACGTCAGAAAGATGGCGCCCGACCAGTATGCGACGGTGATGATTGCTTTTTTCATTCCAGATGCAATAATACACAATCTCCCGCGAAAAAAACGCAAAAGATCGTGGCTCTTTGCAAGTCAGGGGGATTTGACAGAAGGTTGGACGGATTCTGCTTTGCATATATGAATGGCCCGTGCGTACCTTTGCATCAAGGAATTCCGAATTCAATTGTTCAACAAAAAAGTATTTAGTCATGTTTCCTTTAGCTGCAAATCTTTTCTCCATTTTTGTTTCCGGCGGACCTGTCGGAATGATTATCATCACC
>JAEEJN010000086.1 GCA_016281935.1 Bacillota bacterium
TCAGGATGAACGTGGACAGACTGCGTCTGGCCGACGACATGGGGGCGCGCTGCTGCGTCGACGTGACCGGTTCAAAAGGGACCTACTGGTGCGGCGCGGATCCCGGAAACTATGCTCCCGAGACCTATGACGAGATCGTGGATGTGATACGCCGCATCCTGGATGAAGCGGATCCGAAAGAAACCTATTATTCCGTGGAGCTCATGCAGTGGGCCGTTCCCGACAGTGCGGACAGCTATCTGTCTCTCATCCGGGACGTGGACAGGGCCCGCTTCGCGGTCCATCTGGATCCTGTGAATATCCTGAACTCGCCGGACAAGTACTACGCCAACGGAGACATCATCCGGGACGCTTTCCGCAAACTGGGACCGTATATCCGTTCCTGCCATGCCAAGGACGTCATCATGAGTCCGGATTTCCTGGTGCACATCTCCGAAACGCCCATCGGGACGGGGATCCTGGATTACCGCGCCTATTTCGAAGAGCTCGTCCGTCTTCCTGATGTTCCTCTCATGCTGGAGCATCTGCCGGATCAGGCGGCGTACCGCAGGGCTGCGGAGGTCCTGAGACGGCGTGCCCGCGAATGGGGATTCGAACTTCCCGGATAGACACTGAATAAAAGACAAAAGCCCGCAGGCGCGGGCTTTTTCATATCGAAAAACAGGATCGGAGCCTAGGATTCCACCCTGGCGCGTATATAGTCCTCCACTTCTTCCACGGGGATCCCGAGAACGACGGACAGTTCTCCGTAAAGAAGGGCCTGCGCGCGGTGGAAATAGCGCTCGTCTGTCTGGTTGTAGGGTTTGCGGCTGCCTTTGTTCTTGTGATGGATGCATCGGATCAGTGCCAGAAGGGACGCGGGTTCATAGCCGGACATATATCGCCTGTACAGGGATTCGGCGCTTTTGGGTTCCCTGGACACGGATTCGGGTGTATCCATATGTTTGATGCTGTCGATAAGTTCATCCGCTTCCTGCCTTGTCATGAGAGGCCGGATGATGACGGGAACGTCCAGAGGCGCAAAGATGGTCCCTGAGGAAAACAGAGGTTCCAGCGTATAGTACAGCCTGCCCGCCGGAGCACTGTCGAAAGGGGATTCTCCGACGCGGACGACCCGGCACACACCTTCTGAACCGTACATGACAAGGGTCCCTTCAGCGAACATGAAATACCTCACTTTGCTTCAATGGCTTCCCTGTTATTTTACTCTTTTTTCCGGTTTCGTGTAAGTGAAAAATGATGGCTTTTCTTGTACGGAAAGACTGCCTATGCTATACTTAACTGCGTGAAAGGGGAGGTCGTATATGGAGTGGGTTGTGTGTCCGCTGTTCTCCGGCAGCAAAGGGAACAGCAGCTTTTTTGCCACGCAGGACACCCGCATCCTTGTGGATGCAGGCGTTACGATGCAGCAGATGAAACAAGGACTGGAAGCGATTGGCGCAGATTTTTCGGAGATCCACGCGATCCTCGTAACGCATGAGCACATCGACCATATCAAGGCCCTCGGACCTATCGCAAGAAAATACGGCATCCCGATCTACGCGACGCCGAAGACCTGGCAGGCGATCCGGCTTCAGGGACGCAGCGGAGAATTCCCGATCCGCACGGTCATCGAGTTCGATCCGGACCGGGCGTTCCTCATCCGCGGCATCCGGGTCGTTCCTTTCTCCACGAGCCATGACGCGGCACAGCCGACGGGCTTCGCTTTCGACAACGGAAGACGCAAGGTCGGCATCATGACGGATACCGGATACGCGACGTCCGGCGCGAAGGAAGCGCTGTTCGGCGCTCATACGGTCATCCTGGAATCCAATCATGACCCAGAACTCCTGCGGGCCAACCCGCGCTATCCCGAACAGCTCAAAGTCCGCATAGCAGGCCGACGCGGCCATCTGAGCAACGCGGACTCCGCAGCCTTTCTTTCCGATCTTGTGCGCGGAGGGACGTGCCAGGTGGCGCTGGCCCATCTGTCACAGGAAAACAATACGCCCGAACTGGCCTACGACACGGCGGCGCAGGGACTTCTCGAGATCGGAGCCGTCCCCGGCCAGGATCTGAACCTTGTGATCGCGAGACAGGAAGGTCCCGTCGGCCTTCTGGGTGTCTGATCCGGTAACCCGCCGGGACGGCATCCCGTACCCGGCTCAGCTTTTTCTTCCCCGAACCAAAGGAGGTTCCCATGAGCAAAATCCGCATCGCTGTCTCCGGCTACGGCAATCTGGGCCGGGGCGTCTTCGCCGCCCTGCGGCAGAATCCCGACATGGAGCCCGTCGCTCTTTTCACGCGCAGGGATCCTGCGTCCATTCCGTCTCCCGCGGAAGGCGTTCCCGTCGTTTCCGTTTCCGAGATGGATCAATGGACCGACAAGGTCGACGTCCTGATCCTCTGCGGCGGGTCCGCGACAGACCTGCCCAAACAGGGACCGGAAGCCGCTGGATTCTTCAATACGGTGGACAGTTTCGACACCCATGCCAGGATCCCTGCATATTTCGAATCCGTGGACAGCGCCGCAAAAGCGGCGGGCCACCTTTCCCTCATCTCGGTGGGCTGGGATCCCGGACTGTTCTCTCTCATGCGTGTCTACGGCCAGGGCGTTCTGCCCGAAGGCGAGAGCTACACGTTCTGGGGACGGGGCGTGAGCCAGGGCCACAGCGACGCCATCCGCCGCGTGCCGGGCGTCCTTGCGGGCATCCAGTATACCGTTCCCCGTCCTGAAGCGCTGAAAGCTGTCCGGGCAGGGGAGAATCCCGAGCTCACGACCCGTGAGAAACATACCCGTGAGTGCTACGTCGTGGCGGAAGAAGGTGCCGACCGCGCCGCCATCGCCAAGGCGATCACGGAGATGCCGAACTACTTTGACGAGTATGACACCACGGTCAACTTCATCTCCATGGAGGAACTGAAACGCGATCATGCGGCCATGCCGCACGGCGGTTTCGTTCTGCGCAGCGGAAAGAGCGCGAACGGAACTCCCCAGCTGGTGGAATACAGTCTGAAGCTGGGAAGCAATCCCGAATTCACGTCTTCCGTGCTCGTAGCTTACGCACGTGCGCTGTTCCGTATGAAGGAAGCGGGACGTACAGGCGCCATGACGGTGCTCGACGTGCCGCCGATCCTGCTTCTTCCGGAAGATCCCGCGGAAGTGAGGGCGCATCTCCTATGAGACCCGTGCTGATCACCGGAGCCTCCGGAGGCATAGGCGGGGCGATCGCCCGGCGCTTTGCCCTCGGGGGCTTCCCCGTGGCTTTGCACTTCTGCTCGAATGAGGAAAAGGCCAAGGCGCTTGCGGAGGAGATCCGCGCGCTGCCCGCCTACGCCGGCATATACCGGGCGGACCTGTCCGTCCCCGGAGAGGCCGAACGGCTCTACCGTGAGGTCCGCAGGGATCTCGGTGTCCCGGGTGTCATCGTGAACAA
>JAEEJN010000087.1 GCA_016281935.1 Bacillota bacterium
CCGGTGACCGGGAGACGCAAACTTCGCGTTCCATCTGCACTCGAGCCAGCGGAGAGGCCATTCGGGCTCTTCCCATACTGGACCGAAACATGCGATCTGCCTCTCGGCGTCCGCCCAGCCTCCGAACAGGATGCAGTCTGTGCCGGCTTCATGCGCACAGCGTTCGGCCGCTGCCGCCTGAACAGGATCCAGAAAATCGGTAAATACCGGCCTGCCGGTCCTTTCGGCGCGTTTCGCGAGATCCAGAAGATATCTTTCTTCCTCCATCAGAAATAAAGGAAGATCATCAGCCTGTTGATACCGAAACGCACCAGCAGCAAAAACAGATAGGCAAAAAGGTGGCCGAGGCTGATGGGTATCATGCTTTTGCTGAGCAACTTCATGGCCAAAGGCCTGAACACGCTCACGAGCGGTTCGGTCAGAAAGATCGTGAAGCGGCGGATCGGATGGTCATGCGGAAGGAACCAGCTGAGCACCGCGTCCGCAACGAAGACCCACATGTATACAGAAAGCAGAGTCGACAGGATATCCAGAAGCCTGTAGCCGACGTAATTCAGCAACCCGCGTTACCTCCTGTCCGTCTTCCTGAGCGTGCTCGCGAAAGACGACGCAACGTTTCCCGAGATGTCGATGCCGTTCGGAGCACAGAGGAAGATTCCTTTGCTGACCTTGCGCATATCTCCGTCCAGCGCATAGATGGCGCCGGAAATGAAATCGAGTACCCGCTGTGCGGTGGCCTGGTTCATGTTCTCCAGATTGACGATCACGGACTTCCCGTCCCTCAGATTGTCGATGACCATCTGCGTATCTTCAAAAGACTGAGGCTGCAGGAGCATCATCCGCATGGGATCCGGAACGTTCATCGTCTGCTGCATGTTCACGACACGGGCAGGACCTGCAGAGGAAACGGGCCGGGATGAAGAGGCTTTTCTCGGTACGGACGATGAGCCGGACGCACGTGCGGAACCGCCGTCCCGCACGGACGAAGGCCGGACATCCGTATCGTCTTCTTCCCCGAAGCCGATCAGGTTCAGGAATTTATTGAACTTCCCCATTGGGAACGCCTCCTTTGAAAGCCGGTCTGGCACCGAACAGTGCCGTCCCGATCCGGATCATGTTGCTGCCGTGTTCGACTGCATCCTCGAAGTCATGCGTCATGCCCATTGAGAGCACAGACGCGTCCGGCTTCAGTCTGCGGAGCTCGAGGGACATTCCAAGCATCTTGTCGAATCGTTTCTTGTTCTCCTCCGACTCGCCAGCCGGAGGTACGGTCATCAGTCCTGCAAGATCGACGTACCTGCTCTCGAGGACCGCGTCCCGCAGTGCCGGATAGTCTTCCGGCATGACTCCGCTTTTCTGTGCTTCCCTGCCGATGTTGATCTGTATGAGGGCACGGATCTTTTCGTCTTCCTTCTCACAGACCGTTTCCAGGGTACGCAAAAGAGGCAGGCTGTCCAGAGACTGGACGAGATACACCTTCCCTACGACAGATTTTACCTTATTTCTCTGCAAATGTCCAATCAAATGCCAGCGAATTTCCGGAAAGTTGTCTTTTTTTTCGAGAAGATGCTGCACATAATTCTCGCCGAAGTCGAGAAAGCCTTCATCCCGGGCCCATACGAGCGCCTCGCCGCGGACGAACTTCGTCACTGCCAGGATCGAGATGTCTTCGGCTTTTCTTCCGGAACGGGCTGCAGCTTCCGCTGTCCTCTGACGGACCTCCAGTGCGGAGCGATGGAATTCTTCTTTTGTCACGGTCTGTATAACCTCATTCCCGTCTTGAGTCCGTCCTTGTCGGAGCCTTCGACGACCACGTTTCGGTCATCCGCGCCGAGGAGCCTGACGTACACTTTCTGCTTCTCGCCGCTCTGGCTGCGGATCCGCAGATAATAGCCCTGCTCATCGGAACCCAGATAGTTTCTGGGAACCATCAGGCCTTCCGCCCCGTGCCGGATGCTTACGGTGGCCCGGCGAAGGCTGAGGGCCGATTCGACGGCATTTCGGATCTCGAGGATCACGAGAGAACGTTTCTTTTCGGTCCTAACGTCGACGACGTACGCAGGAACGGTCCCTTCATACCCGTCGACCGTCACTTCGCACACGGAACCGGGCGCAAAGGCGGCATCCGTTCTGGGAAGAATCGCGAGGAGATACCAGGGTGCGGGCTGCACGATCCGGAAGACCGGCGTGTTCCCGAAAGTCGTATCCGTACCGGATATGAGTCCGGACGCTTCGATCCCGTCCATCAGTTCCTGCGTGTTGCTCACGGTGAACTCATCCATGTTCTCGGGACGGAGCACCGCTTCATATCCGTCGGTGAAATAGGACAGGATCCCTTCCTGAGGCGTTGTCAGTACGATCCTGTTTGCGTCGATCCTGTTCTGCAGGTTCCTTTCCTGCTGATAGAGCGTCTCCAGGTGGCTGTCCGCCTGGATTGTCGTGTTCATGTACTGCCGCCGCTTCTCCATCGCGCCTTTGAGCGCGCCTTCCATGTCGAGCAGGCTGTCGAAGTCCTTGGCGCTCATCGCTTCGGAGATGCGCTGAAGCCTGACGGAGATCTCCAGTTCGATCGCGTCGAGATCACGGTCCACGACGGAGCGGAGGATATTGTTCGTCTGATAATCCTTGATCGTCTGCTGGAGCGTCATGAGGTTCGCAAGGTCTTTGGGTGAATAGCCTGCTGTGTACAGGACCGCGATCTCCTGATCCTGCTGAACGCCCGACGCTTCCGCCGCGATGGGGATCATGCGTGCGTATTCCTTGATCGTCAAAAGATCTTCGGTGCGCATGATGAGGGCTTCTGCGCTCTTTTCACTCTCTATGCTCCCCCATTCCGTCCGAACGGGATTGATCAGGTTCACGAGAGACGAGATCCCCCAGATGAGGAGAGCAAGGAATGCGGCCACGATCACATAGAACCGTCCCTTGATGCGGACACGCTTCTTCTGCGGCACGGCAGTCTCCCTCCTTTCGCTCTGAGGACACAGATATTAGACAGTATATCATCCGGAGCCGATTGTTACAAGTATATGCGGCGAGTCGATTATATATATAACTGGTACCAATTACTGAAAAAAGCTGAATCTGCCTTCCTTCTTCCTTGACGGAAATGCCTGATCAGCGTATAATTCAGATTGGTCTGTACTAAGGATCCGTCAAGGGTTCTTATGCCTATATTTCAAAGGAGGATTTTCATGGCTACGAAAATGACCTTGGATGGTAATGCCGCTGCCAGTCACGTCGCGTATGCGTTCAGTGACGTAGCTGCCATCTATCCGATCACCCCTTCTTCCCCCATGGCGGAAAATGCCGATATGGCTGCCGCCGCGGGCCAGAAAAACCTTTTCGGTCTGCCTCTCAAGATCACTGAGATGCAGTCTGAAGCCGGTGCCGCTGGCGCTGTTCACGGTTCTCTGGCTGCCGGTGCTCTGACGACCACCTTTACGGCGTCTCAGGGCCTGCTGCTCATGATCCCGAACATGTACAAGATCGCTGGCGAACTCACCCCCTGCGTCTTCCATGTCTCCGCCCGTGCGTTGGCGACCCACGCTCTGTCGATCTTCGGTGACCACGGCGACGTCATGGCCTGCCGTCAGACCGGTTTCGCGATGCTGGCCTCCAACTCCGTACAGGAAGTCATGGACATGGCTCTCGTAGCTCATGTGTCCACCCTGAAGGCTTCCGTGCCTTTCCTGCATTTCTTCGACGGCTTCCGTACCTCTCATGAGATCCAGAAGATCGACGGCATCGACTACGAAGAAATGAAGAAGCTGGTTCCCTGGGACAAGGTAGCCGAATTCCGCGCCAAGGCGCTGAATCCCGAACATCCCCATCAGCAGGGCACCGCTCAGAACCCCGACATCTACTTCCAGGGACGTGAAGCGGCCAACAAGTACTATGACGCCGTTCCCGCCATCGTGGAAGAGGTCATGGGCCAGGTCAAGGAGATCACCGGCCGTGAGTATCACATCTTTGATTACTGCGGCGCTCCCGATGCCGAGAAGGTCATCGTGTGCATGGGCTCCGGCGCCGACGTCGTGGAAGAAACGATTAACTACCTGAACGGTCAGGGCGCCAAGCTCGGTCTCGTAAAGGTTCGTCTGTATCGTCCTTTCGACGCCTCCGCTTTCGTCAAGGCCATCCCCGCCACCGCCAAGAAGGTTGCCGTGCTCGACCGCACGAAGGAACCCGGCTCCATGGGCGAACCTCTCTATCAGGACGTCGTTGCCGCTCTGCATGAGGAAGGCTACATCATGGATGTCGTCGTCGGCGGCCGTTACGGACTGGGCTCCAAGGAGTTCACCCCCGTCATGGTCAAGGCCATCTATGACAACCTCGACGCCACCAAGCCCATCAACCACTTCAGCGTGGGCATCGTGGACGACGTCACCTTCAAGTCCCTGCCCGTGGAAGGCGAACTCGACGCGGCTCCTGCCGGAACCGTTTCCTGCAAGTTCTACGGTCTCGGATCTGACGGTACTGTCGGTGCGAACAAGAACTCCATCAAGATCATCGGCGATCATACCGACATGTTCGCTCAGGCTTATTTCGCCTACGACAGCAAGAAGTCCGGCGGCATCACCGTATCCCACCTGCGTTTCGGCAAGACCCCGATCCTGAGCCCCTATCTGGTCGAGCATGCCGACTTCGTGGCCTGCCACAATCCCAGCTACGTGACCCGTTACGACATGCTGGCCGGCATCCGTGAGAACGGCGTGTTCCTGCTGAACTCCTCCTGGACCGCGGAAGAGATGGACAAGCAGCTCCCCGCTTCCATGAAGAACACGATCGCCCGCAAGCACCTGTCCTTCTACAACATCGACGCCGTGAAGATCGCCGCAGCCACCGGCATGGGCAGCCACATCAACACGATCATGCAGGCCGCCTTCTTCAAAGTCGCCGACATCATCCCCTACGATGACGCCGAGCGCTACATGAAGGAATATGCCAAGAAGACCTATGGCCGCAAGGGCGACGCCGTCGTACAGATGAACTACAACGCCATCGACGCTTCGATCTCCGGACTCGTCAAGATCGATTATCCTGAGTCCTGGGCCGATACCACCGAAGGCGCCACTCCCGCCAAGGTCGAAGCCACTCCGTTCTTCAACGACGTCATCGCTCCCATCCTGGCTCAGGAAGGCGACAAGCTGCCCGTTTCCGTCTTTGACGCTCAGGGCCGCTTCCCCGTCGGCACCACCCAATATGAGAAGCGCGGCATCGCCGTGAAGGTTCCCCAGTGGATGGCCGAGAACTGCATCCAGTGCAACCAGTGCTCTCTGGTCTGCCCGCATGCCGCGATCCGTCCGTTCCTCGTGACCGACGAACAGCTCGCCGGAGCTCCCGAAGGCTTTGAGACCATCAACGCCATCGGCAAAGACTTCGCCGGCTACAAGTTCCGCATCCAGGTCTCCGCTATGGACTGCACCGGCTGCGGTTCCTGCGCCGAGGTCTGCCCCGGACGCAAGGGCGAGAAGGCTCTTGTCATGCAGCGTCTGGAGACCCAGACCGAGAAGCAGAATCCCAACTGGGACTATGCGATCAAGCTGCCTGAACCCGAACTGAACATCGCTTTCAACAACGTCAAGAACTCCCAGTTCCAGCGTCCGTACTTCGAATTCTCCGGTGCCTGCGCTGGCTGCGGCGAGACTCCCTATGTCAAGCTGGTCACCCAGTTCTTCGGCGACCGCATGGTGATCGCGAACGCGACGGGCTGCTCCTCCATCTACGGCGGCTCTGCCCCGACCGTCCCCTACACCACCAACTCCAAGGGCCAGGGTCCTGCATGGGCCAACTCCCTGTTCGAAGACAATGCTGAATTCGGCTTCGGCATGAACATGGCCTTCAACGCCCGCCGCGCCGCTCTCAAGGCGAAGGTCGAGCAGGTGATCGCTCTGGACAACGAAGTCAAGGAAGCTGCTCAGGAGTGGATCGACAACATGAACGACGCTGCCGGCTCCAAAGCCGCCGCCCCGAAACTGAAGGCTGCTATCGCGAAGGCCCTCGAGAAGAAGGACGAGAACGCCGCTCTGTATCAGGAGATCGCTGACGCTGAAGACCTGTACGTCAAGAAGTCCATCTGGATCTTCGGCGGTGACGGCTGGGCCTATGACATCGGCTACGGC
>JAEEJN010000088.1 GCA_016281935.1 Bacillota bacterium
AGAGCATTATGCTGAACCGATCACTCTGTCGGGAATGGCCAAGATCTTTGACGTCCATCCCAGCGTACTGTCACGCAATTTCAAACGCGTCACAGGCACGACTCCCATGCTGTATCTGAACAGGATCAGGATCGCGCACTCCAAGCAGTTGATGGAATCGAATCAGGACCTACTTTTGGAGAATGTCTGCGGCCAGGTCGGATACAAGAGCCTTATCTATTTTTCCAGGATTTTCAAAAAGCTGAATGGAATCACTCCATCCCAGTACAAAAAAAGCATCCATACAACCGACACTGCCGAAAAGGAATGATCCAAGGTCATAAGACGATACAGGAGCATAAATGGACAGAATCAGCAAGATCACGATCAAAGGTACTCGCGTACTGATCACAGTCGAAGGAGAAGACCGGGGATGGCTTCGAAAATCCACGCTCGCAGAACTGGGATGGAACGAGGGAGATGTTTTCGATGAATCTGCCTGGACAGAAGCCATGGAAGGTCCGGAATTCCGTGCCGCATTGGAAGAAGGCGCGCGTTACCTTGCTTCTCCCAGAAGCAGGAAGGAAGTCCTGCGCAAGCTGTCTCAGAGGGGCTATGAAGAAGCGGTCTGTGAACAGGCAGCCGACCGTTTGGCTTCGTATGGCTACATAGAGGATAATGATCTTGCAAAACGGGCTGTGGAAACCTATTCTGCGCGCGGAGAAGGCCGAAGGCGGATATATCAGCGTCTGATCCAGCGCGGCATAGGCCGCGATGACATCGAAGCGGCCCTCTCTGCCTATGACGATGCCTCCGAATCGGATCGTGCAAAGCATGAGGCTGTCAGGCTCTCAAAGCAATACGCTTCATTGGACAAAGCAACCGCCCGCCGCAGGATGGGTGCAGCATTAGCGCGTCGCGGTTTTTCATGGGAAGCCATTTCTTCCGCTCTCGACATACTTGAAGAAGAAAGCGAAGAATAATCTCGTCTTCTTTTCATTCACCAAAAAGCCTTCTCATAGGAGAAGGTTTTTTCTTTTAATTCATTGCGATATCGTCCGCGATCCTTCTGAACCGGGCTCTCGCTTCGCAGAGCATTTTGTCCGCTGTTTCATCACCATCAGGGGCTTTCAGCAGTCTGTCCACAGTATCCTGTGCTGTTTTGAGCAGACTCTCATCCCTCAGCAACCGAAGGATACGCGGATCCATTGTTCCGCTCTGACGTGTACCCAAAACTTCACCGGGGCCTCTGAGACGAAGATCCTCTTCCGCAATAGCGAATCCATCCGTACTCCGACACATGGCCGCCAGTCTCGGATTCTCCCTTCCCTGAGGAGAAAGCAGGAAACAGTATGCCTGCTGTCCGGCTCGGCCCACACGGCCCCGAAGCTGATGCAGCTGGGCCAAACCGAAACGTTCCGCATTTTCAATCACGATCACAGAGGCTGCCGATGCATGGATTCCGACTTCGATCACGGTCGTAGAAACGAGGACCCGTATCGTTCCATCTCGGAATGCCTGAAGGGTCTCCATACGTTCTGCAGCGCTTTGTCTCCCGTGAACAAGCGCGGCAGGAACGCTGCGCAGCGGTCCCTGCGTCAGTTCTCTGAACAAGGAAGAAGCGGACTGCATCGCATATCCTTCCGGGGCATCGTCGATCGCCGGACATACGACATAAGTCTGTCTCCCCTGCTTTGCTTCTTCCGCGACATAACGATAAAGATCGTCACGCCTTTCCTGAGGCACGATGCGCGTAATCACAGGCTTACGGCCCGGAGGCATCTCATTCATGATGGACAGATCCAAGTCTCCGTAAAGCACAAGCGAAAGGCTGCGCGGAACCGGAGTCGCGCTCATCACGAGCGCATGCATCTCCTGCCCTTTCTGGAGCAGTTCCTGCCTCTGACGCACACCGAACCGGTGCTGTTCATCCGTGATGACAAGTCCGGGATTTCTGAATTCGACACCTTTCTGAATCAGCGCATGAGTTCCTACAAGAAGCTGGATCGAACCGTCAGACGCACCGCGAAGAATATCTCTTCGTCCCGCAGCAGTAAGTGATCCCGAAAGATAGCCGCAGACAACGCCAAGAGGTCCCAGAAGCTTCACGGCTTCTTCATACAGCTGATTAGCCAGCAGCTCCGTCGGGGCCATGTAGATAGCCTGGCAGCCGTTTGCGATGGCCTGATAGGATGCCGCCAGAGCTACGACCGTCTTCCCTGACCCCACGTCTCCCTGGACCATACGGTTCATGGGATGTCCTGAAGTCAGATCCCGGTCGATTTCATCCAGCGTCCGCATCTGAGCACCGGTCAGTGCATAAGGAAGCCTTGCTTCGATCTTCTTCAGGCTTTCCCCCCGAGCAAGAACAGGAGCGGAGCGAATCATCCTTTCCCTTCGCCCTGAAGAAGTCATGAGCAGGAAGAACAGCAGTTCCTCGAGTGCCATTCGTTTGGCCGCCCGTTCCGCTTCTTTCCTAGATGACGGCAAATGCAATGACCTTACGGCTTCTTCCCTGCAGGGCAGATCCAGATCCCGGATAAGAGAACCCGGAAGAGGGTCTTCGATTCTCCCATGCGCATATTCAAGCGCCATGCGGATCGCTTCGCGCAGCGTTGCCGCACTGACGCCTTTGGGAGGCCGATATAACGAAAGGCAGTCGGGCAGTTCACCTTCCCAAGGCTCGGCTGTAGGATTGACCAGCTGCTTGGAGCCTCGGCTTTCCTGGACCTCACCGAGAAACAGATAGAGTTTCCCAGGCTCCAGTTGCCTTCGGAGCCACGGCTGATTGTACCAGACACACGGAGTAGACACTCCGTCATGACGGAATCTGGCCGAAAGGATCACAAGTCCGCGCCGCACCTGGACCTGTGTCGGAGAAGCGGCAAGACTGCCCAACAGCACCGCCGTCTCGCCAGGAACGATTGCAGGGGTTTCACCCGAGACATAATAGTCTCTGGGGAAAAAGGACAGAAGATCTCCTACGGTTTCAAAACCCGCTTTGCGAAGAACGCGGAGTTTTGCCGCACCGAGTCCGGACACACGTCCGATATCTTCAGTCCATACCTGCATCGTATCCTCCTATCAAAAACCCAGTCCGGTCGGACTGGGTTTTTCTTTTCGGATCCGACGGCGTCTCGGACTCCGTTGGGAGCCGGAAAAAAGCCGCCTTAGGATCACTCAAGAGAAAAGATATAATAGTATACCGGCTGTCCGCCTTCACACAGCTCGACTTCGCAGTCCGGGAACGCTTCGCCGACTGCCTGTGAAAGCTGTTCGGCATCTTCTGCCTGTATGCCCTCGCCGTAATACAAAGAGATGATGTCCTCTCCGTCATACAGCTTGCTCAGAACTTCCAGGAAGACTTCCGTCAGATCCTTGCCTGCAGCCAGGATCTGTCCTTCGCCGATACCGAGGATATCCCCCTCGTGGATCTCCAGGCCGTTATTCACGGAGTCGCGGATAGAATATGTGATCTGACCGGACTTCACATGCGATACGGCTTCCTCCATGGTGATAAGATTCTCCTCAGCGGACAGCTGCGGATTCAGACAGAGAGCAGCGGAGATGCCCTGGGGAATCGTCTTCGTCGGAAGAACATGCACGCGGCACTCTTCTTCCATGAGCTGCGCTGCCTGCTGTGCTGCCAGAACGATATTGGAATTGTTCGGGAGAACAATCACATCTTCACAGTGGACGGAACGGATCGCATTCACGATATCATCTGCGGAGGGATTCATGGACTGGCCGCCGGACACGAAACCCTTAACGCCCAGATCCTCAAACGCCTTGCGGATGCCTTCTCCCGACACGACAGTCACGACACCGAGCGGTTCCCTGGGCACGGAAGGTTCTGCCTTGTGCAGAGAGGCTGAATCGTCCGAAAGCGAAAGCAGATTGGAATGCTGCTGACGCATATTCTCTACCTTGACGGATGCAAGATCGCCCAAACGCAGGCCATACTGCAGGACTTTGCCCGGAGCGTTGGTGTGCACATGCACTTTGACATAAGTCTCCTCACCCACGAGCACCAGTGAATCGCCGATGATCGCAAGGCGGGAACGGAGGCGCTCTATGTCTTCAGCTGTCACGCCCTCATGCAGAGGATCCAGAATGAATTCAGTGCAGTAGGTAAAGGTGATCTCACCTTCCGCAGAAGCTGCGGCAGACAGTTTCGGGGCATCCAGTCCTTTTTCCACATAGGAACTTTCCCGGATGTAGTTCTCCACTTCCATGGACACGTCTTCGCCCAGAAGAGCGGCCTGGAATCCCTGGAACACCACGATGTAACCCATACCGCCGGAATCCACAACACCCGCTTCCTTAAGGACATTCAGCATCTCCGGAGTCCTTTTCAGCATCGCCTGTCCGGCTTTCAAAGCCGTATCTACGATGGAAACGATGTCATCTTCCGTCTCAGCCGCAGCAACGGCAGCATCTGCCACTGCACGGGAAACGGTCAGGATCGTGCCTTCTCTGGGCTTCATCACGGCCTTATAGGCCATGTCCACACCGCGTCTGAGCGCGGAAGCAAACATCTTCGCGTCGATCGTCTCTTCCGCAGAGATCGTTTTGCAGAAACCGCGGAACAACTGGGAAAGAATGACACCTGAATTGCCTCGGGCTCCCTTAAGGGCTCCCTGAGAGATCGCCTTGGAAAGAGCAGGAATACTGTTGGATGTTTCCTCCACGACTTCATGCATAGCCGAACGCATAGTCATGGACATATTGGTGCCCGTATCTCCATCCGGCACGGGGAAAACATTCAGCGCATCGACCTTGTCTTTTTGCTGATCCAGCATCACGGCTGCGGTCGTGATCATCTCGCGCAGCATGCTGCCGTCAATCTGAGTGAGTCTCACGAGTGTTCTCCTCCGTTACTGATTTACTCGAATGCCTTCGATCGTCACGTTGACACAGTCTACCGTAAGACCGGTGAGAGATTCGACCTGGTATTTGACGGTATCGATCGCCGCTTCCGCTGCGGCAAAAAGTGAAATCCCGTATTCCACGATGACATACATGTTGATGGTCAGGTGGCTGTTTTCATCGACCGATACCTGGATGCCTCTCGTATAGTTTTCCTGATTCAGAAGTTCAACCAGTCCATCGGAGGCTTTTTTTGCAGCCATGCCCACAATACCGTAGCACTGTGTGGCGCTGCGTCCGGCAATCTTTGCGATGACATCCTCGGGGATCGCGATGACGCCGGTATCGTTGTTCATCTGTGCCATCCGTATCTTCTCCTTTCCTGGGAGTACCCTGATGTGAAACTCCCCTTCATAAATGATATTATACCGAAATAAAAGGCTTTATGCAAGATATCGGCGGATCAACAGAGACTTCGGGGCCTTTCAGAGCATGATCCAGATACTGATGCGTCACCAGAAAACGTTTTTGGCGTTATCCACAGTCTGAAATCTTGAATTTAAGCAAATTAGCGCTTGCAATGCGTAGGGAATTCTGATAAAATACGAATGTTTCTATCGCGGTTCCAACCGCAAGGAGGTGTTACCCATGGCTAAGTCCTGTGAGATCTGCCAGAAGCGTGCGGCGCATGGCAACAATGTCAGCCATTCCAACCGCAAGACCAAGCGCACCTGGGCTCCCAACATCCAGCATGTGCGTGTGATCGTTGACGGCACGCCCTGCACCAAGTACGTATGCACGAAGTGCCTGCGTTCCGGAAAGGTACAGCGCGCTCTGTAATCGCTAAATCAGAAACGGCAGAGATGGGCGTTTGACGCTCGAAACAATAAGGGTTGACGAAAATGTCAGCCCTTATTGTTTTATTCACTCAGTTTCGTCCGCCTTTTGAACGGGAAGCAAACTACAGGCGAACCAGATAGATCATCAAAGCGATCTGTAAAACAGCAATCAGAGGAAATCCCCACGCAAAATACCAGTGCTTGGTCTTATGACGGAAGACCCACATTCCGAGCGTTCCTCCAATCCCTCCCATCAGGATCGTCAGCAGGAACAAAGTCTTTTCAGGAACACGGCGCGCTTTCTTTTTTGCCAGCATCTTATCCCAGCCCATCGTACAGAAAGCAATCAGGCTCATGACTGCGGCAGCCCATAATACGTAACGCATCTTCGTCCCTCCCGTTTATTGTTTTCTTCATGATATGAAGAACACGGTTTAGAGTCAAGTCCTTCTTCAGGATCCATTGTCGAAAACTTCCGAGCTCTGCATATGATCCGTTCAGGAAACTGCGCTTCCCCTCTCGTTGCCCATGACATCCTCCGGATAAGGACGAAAGAGTCTTCTTTGAACAGCCGCCATATACAGGGCAGCCAACAACTGCGCACGGACCTGGTAGAACGTCGTTTGCTCCATATTCAGGGTTTTCATTACAAGATGTCGTCTTTCAGCCGATGGTTTTGCGTTCCACTTCTCCTGCAGTTCCGGGCTCAGATTCAGACCGTAATACAGGCGCATCAAACCGGCAAGGCGTTCAGCATCCTGTTCGTCTTCTGTATCCCGGATCATACGGCTGACCGCATCCACGATCCAGCACCAATCCGCTGCAGTCCGAACTGTCCGCTGTAATTCTTTCTTATACAGAAGCATAAGATCCTTCTGCATCACACATCCTGGATATGCGTCTTCTCTCAACAAAAGGCCGTAGCGCCGCATGGCATATCGGCGTAGCTGTCTCATCCACAGGCCGTAACGGCTCAGTGTGTTCTCCAGTTCCCTGGCTGTTTTTTTATCGATCAGCATCATGAGTTTGCCCTCCGCACAATTATCGAACAAGTGTTCTGTTTTACGCAAACAGTATACTCCTGTTTCACAGATTGTGCAAGCAGAAAATACAAAGATATCCGCATGATGATTGATGAGGTTTACGCTATGGTCTATGTAACAAGTGAAAGGTCCGCATCAGCGGACCTTTCGAATCGGTTGTATTGAGTTTGGATCGGATTATCAGGTCAACTCGAACTGACCGGTGTAAAGCTGGTAATACCTTCCCTTAAGATCGAGCAGCTGCCTGTGATCACCGCGCTCGATGATCTCACCATGCTCCATGACCATGATGGCATTCGAGTTACGGACGGTAGAAAGGCGGTGAGCAATGACAAAGACCGTTCTTCCCTGCATCAGGCGGTCCATGCCCAGTTCAATCAGGCGCTCTGTACGTGTATCGATCGATGAAGTCGCTTCGTCGAGGACCAGAACCACCGGATCGGCAACAGCTGCGCGTGCGATGGCCAGCAACTGTCTCTGTCCCTGGGACAGGTTAGCACCGTCATTTACGATCATCGTATCGTATCCCTGCGGCAGACGGTGGATGAAGGAATGCGCATTGGCTTCTTTGGCAGCCGTTACGACCTCCTCATCCGTTGCATCCAGACGTCCGTAACGGATATTCTCACGAACAGTACCGGTAAACAAATGCGTGTCCTGAAGTACCATGCCCAGGCTCTCGCGCAGGCTCTTTTCGGCGATCTGCTCCAGAGGTATGCCGTCATAAGTGATCTTTCCGCCCTGGATGTCATAGAACCGGTTGAGCATGTTCGTAATGGTCGTCTTGCCGGCACCTGTCGATCCCACGAAAGCGATCTTCTGGTCGGGTTTGGCATAGAGCGAGATCTTCTTCAGGACCTGCACTTCTCCGTCGTATGAGAAATCCACGTCTTCGAAACGCACGTCCCCGCGAACGGGTTTGTAAATGAAAGTTCCGTCTTCCTGAGGGATCTTCCACAGCCAGTAGCCGGTACGCTTCTCAGCGATCACATAAGCGCCTTCCGCGTCGGTCTCGAACTCACCTTTGTCATCAACAACTGCCGGGACCATGGTAATCTTGCCGTGATCGGGTTCGACCTCTTCATCCATTACGTCAAAGACACGCTCTGCACCGGCCAGAGCCGCGAGAAGCATGTTGACCTGGTTGGTGATCTGGTTGATCGGCTGACCTGCCTGACGGGAATACTGCAGATAAGCGGCAAGAGTACCGAGCGAGAAGTTTCCGGAGATCGCCATGAATCCGCCGAAGATACAGATCAGAGCATAAGCGATGTTGTTGATGTTGCCCATGAGCGGCATGATGATACCGGAGATGAACTGTGCTTTGACACAAGCATCCCTGTATTCTTCGTTGAGCTCATCGAATTCATCGATCGCATACTGTTCATGCGTAAAAACTTTGATCTCTTTCTGGCCTTCGACCATCTCTTCGATGAAACCGTTGACTTCACCGATGGCGCTCTGCTGCCGCGCGAACATCTTGCGGCCCTTCGTAGCGATGACGCGGGAGATCAGGGTCATGACCGCCATGGCCCCCAGCGTAATGAGGAAGAGCAGCGGGCTCATGAAAAGCATGATCCCTACGACACCCACGAAGGTGATGACTGATGAAATCAGCTGGGTCAGCGTCTGTTCCAGCGCCATATGGATCGCATCCACATCGTTTGTGAAGCGGCTCATGGTATCGCCGTGCGTCCGCGTGTCATAGAAGTGGATCGGAAGCTGCTGAAGCCTGTCGAACAGATCGCGGCGGATCCTGTTCGTGATCTTCTGTCCTGCAACAAGCAGAAGTTTGGACTGGGCAAGGCTCGCAAATGCTGCGCCTACATAAACGATCGCCAATATGATCAGCTGTCTGGCCAGCCCCGCGGTATCACCGGGGATGATGTAGTTATCGATGATCGGACGCAGGAGGTAGGTCGACAGCAGATGGAGCACGGAAGACAGGCCTACCAGGAACAGCGCTGCGATCAGGTGGAATTTGAAGTACTTGAAGTATGAGAAAACACGCAGAAGCGTCTTTCCCGCATTCTTGGGTTTAGCGTTCAGGAACATGCCACGGCCAGGCCCTCTGGGACCGCCGCCTCCGGGCCCCCGCTGTCTTGCGTAGGGGTCGATGCGGCTTACTTTTTTCTTGGCTCCGTCGGGGCCTGCCTGCGGACCGCCGGTAGGCGGCATGGGAGGCCGTCTGTCATTCATCTGGCTCATATCAGCTGTTCCTCCCCTCTTGTATTGCTCTGGAGCTGAGACTGGTAGATTTCCTGATAGATGGAGGAATTGGCCAGCAGGCTCACATGGTTGCCGATATCGGCAATCTTGCCGTCATCCAGAATGATGATCTCGTCCGCATGCTGGATGGAACTCAGCCGCTGGGCGATGATGATGACGGTCGTATCCTGCAGTTCGTTGCGGAACGCCTCACGGATCTTTTCTTCCGTTGCGGAGTCGACAGCAGACGTGGAGTCGTCCAGGATCAGGATCTTGGGTTTCTTGATCATGGCTCGGGCGATACAGATGCGCTGTTTCTGACCGCCGGACACGTTCACGCCACCCTGACCGAGTATGGTGTCGAATCCGTCCGGGAAGGACTTAATGAATTCCAACGCCTGTGCGGAAGCGCAGGCTTCCTCGATCTCCTCGTCTGTCGCGTCCGGTTTTCCCCAGAGGATGTTGTCGCGGATCGTTCCGGTGAACAGCACGTTTTTCTGCAGCACCATGCCGATAGCGAGACGGAGATCTTCAGGATCATACTCCTTGACATTCTTCCCGCCGACAAGGATCTCTCCCTCCGTGACGTCATAAAAGCGCGGAATAAGGGAGACGAGAGTCGATTTTGCAGAACCAGTAGCCCCGATAAGAGCAATCACCTGACCGCTCTTACAGGAGAAACTCACGTTTTCCAGCACGTTGTCGCCCGTCGTGGATGTGGCGTAGCGGAAGCTCACGTTCCGGAACTCGATAGATCCGTTTTCGACCTGCGGTCTTTCGGCAGCGGGCACAGCCTTGACTTCTTCCGGAGCATCGATGTCGGGATCCGTGTCCAGCACCTCGATCACACGGTTCATGGAAGCCTTGGCCTGGGAGACCTGCATCAGGATCATGGAGACCATCTGCATGGAGAACAGGATCTGCATCATATAGGAAACGAAAGCGATTAGTTCGCCGGTTCCCATAGAACCTGCGGAAACCAGCTGTCCGCCGAACCAGTACACGGCGATCGTGGAGAAGTTCATGACCAGCATCATGATGGGCATGTTCCAGATAATAACGGAAACTGCACGGATTCCGGCCTGAGTCATCTCATCATTGGCATGATAGAACTTTTCACGTTCGAATTCTTCGCGGGCAAAAGCCTTGACCACACGGATTGCAATCAGGTTTTCCTGAACGGCAGAGTTCAGTCCGTCCAGTTTTCTCTGCATGATACGGAAACGGTTGGAAGCAACGCGCATGATCTGTGTCGCCGCAACAAGGATGATCGGCATGGCAACGACGAAGATCAGAGATAATTTCGCATTGATGGTCAAAGCGCGAATAAAGGCTACGATGAACATCAGGGGGGCTCGAATCATCATGCGCAGGATCATCATGAAGGTGTTCTGCATGCGGTTGCAGTCGTTTGTCATACGGGTCACCAGGGACGCCGTTGAAAACTTGTCGATGTTGAAGAAGGAAAAAGTCTGGATCTTCCGGAACATGGCTGCACGCAGTTGAGATCCGAAGCCCTGGCTGGCCATGGATGAACTGTACTGGTTCGCGCAGCCGCAGATGATGGCTACGAGAGCAAGTACGATCATCATAAGACCGATGCGGACGATGTAGGGTTTGTCCCCCATTTTGATACCCGTGTCCATGATACTGCTCATGAGCATGGGCATCTGCTGTTCACAGAACACATCGACCAGCATCAGAATCGGTGCCAGAACGCAGAAGTACCAGTACTTCTTCGCAAAAGGCAGTAGCTTTCTCAATTCGTTCTCTCCTCTTTCTGATTGATTTGGTTGAAATCTTCCATTCTTCTGATGATTTTACTCAACAGTTCATTGAAAACCCGGGCTTCTTCGGAGGTCAGTGAACTTTCCATCGCCTGATCCATCTCTCCGAACATGGCCCTGCATTTTCGGACCGTCTCTTCTCCCTGCGGAGTCAGAACGATCAGATTCCGTCTTTGGTCTGCAGGATGAATTTCCTTTCTGAGCAGTCCCGCCTTTTCCATCCTTTTGATGGATGTCGCGACCGTTGCAGGCGTCACTCTCAGCCGCTCGGCGATCTCGGTCTGTGTTCTCTGTCCGTCATGGCCCAGCATGAACAGGATCGGAGGCTGGCCGAAATACAGTCCGCACTCCACCGCGATCCTATCCAGGGCATGATGCTTCAGATGCTCCAGATACCCCAGCCGATGTGTAAAAACTTCATCCTGGTTTTCTGTCTTCATTGTATCTCCTTTCTTCCCGTATTATTAGCCGTCTAATCTTTAGCCGATTAAACATTAACTGTTTAATATTTTAACAGCTTATAAAAAAAATACAAGCCTTTATGGACGCTTTTTTTCTAAAAGTGTCTTGCAAATTCTTAGATTATCCAACACCGGCTTCTGCATCCCGTAACATTTGACGGGAAGGTTGCGGCCTCCATCAAATTATGTTAGCATAGAAATTGGAGGATTTTGAG
>JAEEJN010000089.1 GCA_016281935.1 Bacillota bacterium
GAGTGCGCGATCCTGATCCTGTTCAGATACAGCATGGGAGTCGTGCCTGTGACGCGTTTGAAATTGCGTGACAGTACGCTGGGATGGACGTCAAAGATCTTGGCCATTCCCGACAGAGTGATCGGTTCAGCATAATGCTCTTCCATGAAGTGGATGACCAGATCCATATCATGGCGTCTGCGCATGAGAGAAGGGACCAGAGGATCTACAGCGCAGTCCAGACTGCGGACGGCCTTGAGCAAAAGAAGAATAGTGTCTGCCTGAAGACCGAGTTCCCATCCGGGGCCGGCGTTTTCTTCCTCTTCGACCATGTGTTCCATTAGATTCTGCACATAGACCGCATCACTGTCGGGGAACCGAAGGATGGATTCTCTTCCGGAGAATAGGACATGATCAATCTCTTCAAGAATGTGATTGTCCGTACCCAGCATTTCAGGAAAACGAACGGGAAGATGGAGACGGATGCGCTGATAGGGGAGACTTTCATCGCTCAGGATGCTGTGTTCCAATCCGGCAGGAAGAACAAGAAGATCCCCGGGGAACATTGTGTAGGTTCGGTTCTCTACTTCCAGTCCCTGAAGGCCGTGACACAGGAAATTCAGTTCGTGAGTGGGATGCACGTGAGTCCTGCGGTTTCCCGGTTCGGGACGATTCCGAAAGACTCTCAGATGAAGACTGTCTTCATAACTGTCATGACTCGGCATGGACGCTCCTTTCTACGATACTTATGAATCAACAGGAGTTTAGCATAATGAAAGAGGGAGACTCCATGGAGTCTCCCTCCCTTTTTGAATCAACCGAAAGGCGTATAGCCGCCGTATCCGGGAATGGACCACTGAGAGCCCTTCTGATCGTTGCTGTTGGTATTGAGTTCGCTGCTGTCCATCAGTGTGACCTTGATTTCCAGAGTCTGATTGTCACGTTCTACCGTCAGCGTGATGGTCTCACCGACCTGGTGGGTCATCAGCAGTTTCTTGAAGTCGGACAGAGACTCAAAGCTCTTTCCGTTGATCGTGCGGATGACGTCGTTGACTTTCAGTCCCGCCTTCTCGGCGCAGCTTCCGGGATTGACGCTGGTGATCAGGATGCCTTTCTGGGTCGAATCGATACGGTTGGTGACATACTGTACCGTCACTCCCAGTGCAGGACGCGGCACGGAACCTGTATGGATCAGCTGTTCAATGATGGGCTTTGCATTGTTGATCGGAATCGCGTAGCCAATGCCTTCGGCACTGATCGCATTGCCTTGAGAATCATAACCGGCAAGGACGGTCTTGGCAGACGTGATGCCGATCACGAGTCCATTCTGATCGACCAGCGCTCCACCGGAATTGCCGGGGTTGATGGCTGCGTCAGTCTGAAGAACATCGATGTACTGATTGTCGACTTCGATCGTACGGTCTTTGGCGGAGATGATGCCCATGGTGACAGTACCGGCCAGATCATTGCCCAGGGGGTTGCCGATGGCAACGGCAAGTTCACCGACGCGCACCTTGTCCGAGTCGCCCAGTGTCGCGGCAGAAAGGCCGGTGCGGTCGATCTTCACGACTGCCAGATCGGTCACGGAGTCGGATCCGACGAGCACAGCGTCCACCTTTTCGCCGTCGATCAGGACTTTCAAAGCATCCTGACCTTCGACAACGTGAGCGTTTGTTACGATGTAGCCGTCTTCGCTGATGATGACACCGGAACCGGAGCCGACTTCTTCGAGCACAGGTTCGTTGTTCTGCTGCTGATGTCCGTATCCGTAATACCCATAGTAGGGATTATTGTTGTTCAGATACTGCAGATTCAGGATGCCGACGATGGAAGGCGTGACAGCTTCAGCCATATCCGCGAGAGAACCGGATGTCACATAACTGAGCTGTTGATTATCGCCAAAACTGAAACTCGGATCCTGTCCCGCTCCCGGTTCAGTATCAGATGAAGGCTTGATAGCCGGATCAGTGTCAGAACCTGATTCCTGTTTAGGAGCTTCTACTCTGGGCTGACTGTCAGCTGTAGACTGGCTGTTCTTGGAAAGGAGTCCAGGCAGGATCAGTCCGCCGATCAATTCGCCGATCAGGAGGAAGCAAACGGCCGTGATGAGGATGGCCGGCCACGTCCTGCGCTGGCGGGGCTGGACAGAACGCGGAGGAGTGCCGTCTCCGGAACGGTATACCCAAGGCTGTGCCTGCTGGGAATAAGGATTGCCGGGTTGTCCCTGATAATTATTGGGCTGCTGAGGCTGGGAGTACTGCTGCTGGGCTGAATACTGTGCCTGAGCTGCAGGCTGCCCCTCCCTCATCATTGGTTCCTGATAGGCCGGCTGACCATAGTAGGACGGTGCTCCCTGCATGGGAGTCGTGTTGTTCGGAGTCGGTTGACCTTCGTAATGAGGCTCTATCTCCCGGAGCGTATCCTCCTGGATCCCTTCAGGGGTACCGACTTTGTTTTCTTCATTGTTTTCCATGAAGATGTCTCCTTTCTTATTCAGATTCTGTCCCTTTCTGGAACGGTTTGAAGTATACTATCCCATTATGGCAGAATTATGACGGGTTTAGGAACTATTTTGACAGGAATGTAACCGCATACATAATTTTGACACCTGCATTCACAGGAATTGTAAACCAATATGATCCAATAGGCAAGAGAGGAGCCGCTCTAACTGCCGCTGTGGGATGTACGGTTAAAAACTCTTGCGTAAAGGGGGCAATTATGCAATAATCAAATATGAACAAGGAGGCGATTATCCATGCCTAAAGTCTCAAAGATCCTGATCTGCGACGATCAGCTGCCGGTACATGAAACACTGAGCGCTTATCTCAATTCCGAAGGTTTTCTTTGTATATCTGCAATGGATGGGGAAGAAGCCTTACAGAAAGCTCAGACCGAGAATCCGGATCTTATCCTTCTTGATATTATGATGCCTAAGATGAGCGGTTCGGATGTATGCAGGGAAATCCGTAAGACATCTCAGGTTCCGATCATCATGCTTACGGCCAAAGGCGAAGAGATTGACAGGGTGCTTGGACTGGAACTCGGTTGCGACGATTATATTGTGAAGCCTTTCAGTCCCCGGGAAGTCGTTGCCCGCATCAAGGCAGTGTTGCGGCGTACGGTTCCTGCAGAGAGCACGTCTTCACCTGTTCTCCGTTTCGATCAGCTTGAAATAAACCTGAATCATTATGAAGTCAGGGTGAATGGTCAGCCGATCGCATGCACGCCGAAGGAGGTGGAAGTGCTCCATCTTCTGGCTTCACATCCCGGTCAGGTCTTCGACAGGGATCAGATTCTCTCCCAGGTCTGGGGATATGATTATTTCGGTGACAGCCGTGCCGTAGATACCCAGATCAAAAGGATCAGGGCCAAGCTGCCTCAGGAAGGGGTTTCCTGGAGCATAAAAACGATTTACGGTGTCGGATACAAGTTTGAGGTAGATCAGTGAAACGCAGTGTTCTGCAACGTCGTTTTTTCAGACTGTTGACGATTTTTCTGGTCCTGATATTTGTCCTGACGTCGGGCCTTTATCTTCTGACTGTTCGTCAAGCCATGACGGATATCATGCTGCGTTCCATGGATTCGCAGCTGGACCGGATCTCCAGTCTGCTGACCATGTATTCCCGCAACGAGATCCAGTCCTATATGCTGGACTGGATTTTTCGTTCGGATACTGAAGGCTTTCTGGATGGAGAACTGTATCTTTTTGATCGAAAAGGAAGTCTGATTTATCCTCAGGAACCGAACAGTGCCATCCAGCCTTCCGACAGTTTTGTGCGTCTTGCACTGCAGGGACAGACGATCACAAGAACGGAGTTTTCCAGTTTCTATCTGTCCGGAAAGGCCATGATAGGCCAGAGGATCGATCCGTCGACCGCCGATAACGGCGCTGCTTTTCTGATCCGATCCATGAATGATACGGGTCTCGCGATTCGCAGTCTGCTTCTGTCTATGACCATCTCTATCGTCGTATCGCTTCTGATTCTGCTATATCCGATCACACGTCTTCTGAACAGCATGACACGGCCGATCGGAGAGATGGAACGTGTTGCCGATGCGATGACGCGAGGCGATTTTTCGAGAAGAGCCAAGGAAGAAGCTCCGGGAGAACTGGGAGATCTTGCAAAGAGCTTGAATCGGCTGAATGCCAGACTGTACAGTGCGATCTCTGACGTCGCGCTTGAGAGGAACAGGCTTCAGGAGATCCTGTACAACCTTTCCGAAGGGATTCTGGCTGTTGACAGCGACGGTTCTCTTACGATGGCGAATCCTGCCGTATTGAACCTGTGCGGAGTGGAGGATCTGCCTGAATCGAGAGAGGAACTGATTGCGGACAAAACCTTCTGGAAGGGTGTCGATTCCTGTCTTGCAGAAAATATCGCGCTGATGTGCACCATGCGACTGAAGGACAAGACCTTGCAGGCAACTTTGACTCCCCTCATCTCCGAAACGAAGGAAAACCAGGGGGCTGTCTGTGTGCTTCAGGACATCACAGAAGCGGTGGCTCTTGAACAGACACGAAGAGACTATGTCGCTAACGTATCGCATGAGCTGAAGACTCCTGTTACGAACATGCGTATGCTGTCGGAGACACTTTTGGACGGGCTGATCCAGGATCCTCAGGAAATCAGGAGAAGCTATGGAACGCTGCTGAGAGAGTCCATGAGACTGTCCCGCCTGATTAACGATCTTCTTGAACTGTCTCGCCTGCAGTCTGGGACACTGTATTTGGAACGTCATAAAACGGATCCCAATACGCTCCTTGAGCAGATTGAGATGCAGTATCAGCCTATGGCAGACGAAGTCGGACTTCAGTTCAAACTGGAATTTCCCAAGGGTCCGTGCCCTGAAGTATATACAAATGCAGACCGTGCCAGTCAGATTATCGTGCAGCTGATCTCCAATGCGATACACTATACGCCTGAAGGAACGATCACGCTCTCTGCGGACTACGATGCAGACAAGGTCTATGTACATGTGAAGGATACGGGTGTAGGAATCTCTCAGGAAGATCTTCCCCACATCTTTGATCGTTTCTATAAAGTCGACCGCAGTCATTCCAGCGGGGGGACAGGTCTCGGCCTTTCCATTGCCCGCGAGATTGTGAACCAGATGAAAGAAACGCTCACGGTCACATCACAGCTCGGTGAAGGTTCCGAGTTCACACTGAGCCTGGAGCGCTATGCAAAAGACAGGGAACAGTCATAATCGTCATATAATTGTACATTCAGGCGCCATACTCCCGCCATAATCCTCTGGTATGCTTATCCTGCAGGAGGAAACCTGACTACTGTTGTAAGGAGGCTCTTCATGTCCAGGAAAGCTACCATGCATCATATCGAAGACCTGGGTAAACCGGTTATCATCGTTGCCGTGACCGATCAGGCTTCCTGTGACAGGCTGATCCGTGAGGGAGCCCGCAGGGCTGAAGCAAAAGGTGTGGGAATGAAGGTCGTGAGTATACAGCCTTTTGCTCTGCACGGATATGATCTGGGATTGAATCTGGATTATCTGTACGGGATTGCCAAAGAACACAACGCTGAGATGTCGGTCTTCTATCATGATGACCCGCTGCTGATGCTGGGAGCATATCTCCAGCGGAACCAGACCGTAGAACTCGTTGCCGGCACTGCGCCGAATGACTGTGAAGGTCAGTTCATACGGGAACTTCGACGTTCTTTCCCCAAACTTCCTGTCTGCCTTGTGAATCCGGATGGCCTGCTGTTCGAATTGACGCCCATGGCATACGTCAGGAGAAGAAGACGGATACCGGGGATGCGGCCTGCGGAATGAGCGGACAAAAAGAAAAACACGTCGAAACGACGTGTTTTTTCTTATGTCAGACGGAACAGATGCCGTCTTTTCACTCAGTGATGTGCGAGATGCTCATCTACAAGTTTGCAGAATCTGTCGCACTGTGCGGATACGACTTCCAGACTACTGCGCCAGAATTCAGGCGTAGTCACGTCGATGCCTACAGAGTTCGTTACGTTCTCGATAGTATCCATTCCGGACAGGCGGAGCAGAGCATCGTACTCGGGCAGGAAATCACGGCCTTTCTTTTCAAACTGAGCATATACACCCAGACCGAAGAGACTGCCAAATGCATAGGGGAAGTTGTAGAAATGACGGCCTGTCGAATAATAATGCGACTTGCAGGCCCACATATAGGGATGCAGATACTCCGGATCGAGTCCTTCTCCATATGCTTCTTTCTGGGCTTCCAGCATGAGCGCTTTGATCTCCTCGACAGAAAGCGTGTGCGTTTTGCGCGCCTCGATGAAGCGGTATTCGAAGAGAAAACGGCTCAGGATATCGATGCATGTCTGAGTGGTCTCCTGAAGTGTGCTCTGCAGAAGTCCAAGAGCTTCCTCGGGCGTTGCGAAAGCCAGCGCCGCATTTCCGACCAGCGTCTCGTTGAAAATAGAGGCTGTTTCTGCAAGAGGCATAGGTGCCCGTGAATTCAGGGGAGACAGAATGCTCTGACACATGTTGTGATAGCCGTGCCCCAGTTCATGAGCCATCGTCAGGACATCGGAAAGAGATCCGTCAAAGTTTGTCAGGATGCGGCTTTCTCTGGGAGACGCGAGACCGGAACAGAACGCTCCGCCGCGCTTTCCAGGATGGGGATCCGTATCCAGCCAGCGGTGTTCGAAAGCATTGTCGATGAAGTCAGCCATCTTGTCAGAGAAGAAGCGGCGCATCGTGTCGACAAGGTAGGTTCTTGCTTCTTCCACAGTGAACTGTCTCGGCTCACCCAGTTCGATCGGGGCGAACAGATCATAGAAAGGCAGACCGCCGGTATGCCCGAGGAAACGGGCTTTGGCTCTCAGATAGCGGACGAACATGGGCTGATACTCCCGGATCGCCTGGAAGAGTGCGTCGAGAGTCTTTCTTTCCATACGGGATTCTCTGAGCGTCTGATCCAGAAGAGAATCATAATGCCTGTAGGGAAGAAGAGTCAGAGACTCGCCCTTAATGCCATTCAGGCAGGCAGCCATGGCCTGCTCTATCGCAGGGTAGGCAGCCAGTTCGGCTTCATAGACTGTGCGACGCAGTTCAGCATCGGGAGAGTAAGCCATGTTGCGGACTTCTGAAAGCGCAAGGACCCGGGATTCTCCGCGGAAGGTCATGGGGACCTTCATCGTAGCGTCGAGCATGCCGCGGAGATTGCTCCAGGCAGAGCCGCCTGTCATCTGCATCTGAAGGATCGGCGTCTGGAGCTCTGCAGGCAGCTGATGGGCGGCCTGAGCCTGATTCTCCCGAAGGAAGAAGGCGATCTCTTTCAGCTTGGGTGAACGGGAGATGGCGTCTTCCAGATCCGTGACCTGACCCAGATATCGGGACAGTGCAGCGGAAGACATGAAGGAGCGGTTCGAAAGATTCATCAGTCTGTCGGTCAGGCCGTTTGCGCGTTCGTTGGTCGCATCGGTGGCCAGGGTCAGATGGATGAACGAACCCAGATTGCCCAGAACGGTCCGGGTCGCTTCAAGACGGTCCCTGGCTTCCTCCAGCTGAGCTGCGGTATCTCCATTAGGATCCAAATTGTTGAAGAAAACAGCGTCATCCTTGAGGAGACGATCCGCTCTGGCAAAATCCTCTTCCAGTTTCGGGTCGTCAAAGGAGGTGTACAGCACACTGAGATCCCATTCCATCGTTCATGCTCCTTTCAGGAAAGCTGCTCCGCAGCGGTCTTCAGGTTCTCGATGATGGAAAGCTGCTGAGGACAGGCTGCTTCGCAGGCTCCGCAGCCCACACAGTTGTCCTGGCCTTCACCGCGGGAGACCATGCGCTCATACTGGCGGCGTCCATTGTCGAAGTTGCCGAAAATGGAAGCGCTGTTCCAAGTGGAGAAAATACCGGGGATGTTGACACCCTGCGGACAGGGCATGCAGTAACGGCATCCGGTGCAGCCGATCGCCGTACGCGCCTCATAGGCAGCCTTGACTTTGGCCAGGGTCTCGCGCTGACTGTCAGTCATGCAGCCAGCTTCAGCGGAAGAAAAGATGCGGATCGTGTCCTGAAGCTGCTCCATGGAAGATGAGCCTGACAGCACGATATCGACTTCGGGACGGTCGATCAGGAACCGGAAAGCCCATTCCACAGGAGAATAGCCTCCTTCACCGTTCTTGAGGATGGAGCCGATCTCATCCGGCACATTGGCCAGTGCACCTCCGCGGAGAGGTTCCATGATGAGGGTGCGGGTGCCTTTTTCACGTGCATAAGCAAGACCTTCCAGTCCGGCCTGATGTTTCACGTCCATGTAATTCAGCTGGATCTGAGCATAATCGAAGGGATAGGCATCGATGATCTCCTTGAAAGCGTCAAGATCATCGTGGAAGGAGAAGCAGATGTTGCGGATCTTGCCCTGAGCTTTCAGTTTTTCCATAAAGGACAGAACGTCATACTTCAGGCAGATGTTCTTCCAGGAATTCCGATTGAGTCCGTGCAGCAGGTAGTTGTCGAGATAATCTACCTGGAGCTTGTTCATCTGGTCTTCAAAGATGCGTTTGAAATCCGATGCATCATGGCACATGCCAACCGGCAGTTTGGTAGCCAGAGCCGTTCTTTCGCGATAGCCATCCTTCAGAGCCTTGCCCACGATGATCTCGCTTTCTCCTCCGAGATACATGTAGGCGGTATCCACATAATTGACACCATGATCGATTGCGTAGCGGATCATCCGCACGCCTTCTTCATGATCGGGTTTGCCATCCACAGTAGGCAGACGCATGCAGCCGAGTCCGAAACGGGAGACTTCACCGCCGAGTTTAGGTTGAAGAGTCATTTTCATGTGAAAATCCTCCATCATCAGAATTTGATTGAATTATAGCATTTTCCCTATTCTTCATCAACCCGGGGAGAAAGGGAGCATGATTTCACCTTGACCATTTTGTGTATTTGTGATATATACAAAATAAACAAATCCGTATATGCAGAAAGGGGAAATCCTATGAATTGTCCACGCTGTGGAGCTCCTTTGAAAGAGGGCAATAAGTTCTGCACTTCATGCGGGCTCCTGATTCCTCTGAACACGGAAGCCGTTGATGCGGCCGCAGTCACGGAACCCGCCCGGCCGGCCGAAGAGCCTCAGCCGATTCCCTTCGTGGCGGAAGGCCCGGAAGAAGCGCCTGTTTCCGACGTGCCTGCCGAAGAGAATGAAGCGGCGGAAGAACAGCCTGTATTCGTCAATGAAGCGGCCAATGAGGCGGAACCGCAGAACGTGCCGGAATCAGCGCCTTATGCTGTTCCCGGAGAACCCATTCCCGCAGGCCAGGAACCTGTGAGCCAGCTGGGACCTGTTCCGGGACAGCCGTTCGAACCTCAGCCCTATCAGCCGCAGGCCGTTCCTTTCCAGGGACAGCCTTATCAGCCTCAGCCCTATCAGGTACCGCCTGTTCCTCCGCAGGCATCTGCTGCGCAGCCCTCTCAGGGGAAAAAGAAATTTCCGGTCGGTGCACTGATTGGAATCATTGCCGGAGCTCTGGCGGTCATCGTACTGATCGTTCTGCTGGCGACAGGGGTGTTCGTGAAGGAACCGGAACCGATCACGATCAACCTGAACGACTATGTGATTACGGAATTCGAAGGTTACAGTTATGCCGGCAGTCTGAAGAGCTGCGGTTTGGACAAGGAACGTTTGCTTGCAGATTACGGGGACAGCATCAAGTACACGAAAGCTGCCCGTAAAGAACTTGGCAGCATGACCAGGAAAATGACAGCTGCGGAGTTCTTCGATGTGAACGTACTCAACAATCTATATCTGCATGACAACGACTATTCCTTTACCCTCAAAAACGGGGATACTGTCAAGCTGGAATGGACAGATTACGGACTCAGCCAGCTCAAGTGGACGAATGTGACGCTTGAATACGGGACAGCGGAAGTGAAGGTCAGCGGTCTGACGGATACGGAACAGTTCGATCCCTTTGAAAGCCTGTCTGTCACGTTCAGTGGTGAGAACGGGAAAGGATCGGCCAAAATCGAAGAACCGTCTGAAACGATTTATGACTATATGTATTTCGATTATCCCTATACGGATACACTTTCCAACGGGGACAGTTTTACCGTCACGCTTGATATGAGTGATTCTTCCATCGCATATCTGGCAGAGAATTTCCGCAAAGTACCGTCGCAGATGTCCAAGACCTACACGGTAGAAGGCCTGATCGTTGCGGAGAAATTCGATCCCTTTGAGAGCATCCATATCGAATATACCGGATTCAACGGTTACGGCAAGGCTGAAGTCGTCCTGAACGATGATGCGGATCCCGCAGCCGGAGAACTGGACTTCAGCGCATCGCCTTCCTTCTTCCTGAAAAACGGGGATGAGATCACGGTAGATTTCTACTGGAGCGATTACCGCAGGGATGAAATGGTCCTTCAGTATGGTCTGGAACCCAGCGTGCTGAGCAAGACGTTTACGGTGGAAGGCCTGGATCACTATGTGGAAGCCCTGTCTGAGATCCCTCAGGAGACTCTCGATGCGATTGACAAGACGAATCGGGAAAAGATGCTCGAACTGCTCGAAGAGCTTAATACAAATGAAAAATTCACGCAGTCACCGAACCTTACGTTCGAGGCTGAGCTCGTCGAGACAAGGCTCTACAAGAGGACGGACACCGACGGAAACAGGCTCTATTTCATCTATCAGATCACGGTCAAGGGAAATGGGAATTACAGCAAGTCCTATTACACCACGTTCTACTACAACAGTGTCAGCACACATGAAGGGACCGTCGAACCCGATTCCAAGGACTGCAATACCGACTCTTCCTATATGCCTTCACAGTCGACCCGCGAACAGTTCACAATGACGTATGAGACCGGAGGATACCGTTATACGTTTACCATGTACGGAAGCGAGACGATGGAGGAGCAGGAAAAAGTGATCAGCGACGCGCTTGGCGACAAGTATGAACTTGTTCCCAAAGAATAGCGAAACAGCAAATTAAAACGAAAACGCCCTTTGAGCCGAAACTCAAAGGGCATTGTTTTTTTTGGACCGGATCAGCCGATATCCTGCCAGACACCCATGGTGAAGTGACCGTTGAAATGCGGTCCCATATAGGCGATCCATGTCTCTGAGATCCAGGAAGCACTCTCAAGTAAATATTTGGCCTGGAGATCCTCCATCGACTCGTTGGGAGACGGACGAAGAACGGGAGGGACATACTGTTTGAGCCGGCTGCCAGAGAAATCCAGCAGATACCAGTTCCCATTGAGATCTTTAGCTGCCAGAAGGTCCTCCCGGGCCGTCGGCCGCAGGATCTCATATTCTCCCGTCAGATCAAGGACGGTCTCACCCTGCGTGTTGATCAGCCGGCAGCCGCTGATCCAGAGTGAACCGGAGAATTCGGCGGATTCGGTATAGTTTTCCCACGGCTTTATCGATCCGTCTTTCAGATCACAGATGCAGATCTGACCGTCTTGAAGGCCAAGGAAGAATCCGTTGTCGAGACGGGTCAGGATGCGTTGGACGACGAATCGGCGCAGTTCTGACGTCTCCGGATGATACAGGACGGATGCGTAACTTCCCGGCAGTGCGTACCAGCCGTCACCCATATAGGAAGGATCTGCGCGGACCGTCAGTGCAGTGGAATACAAAGGAAAGGATTTCGTCAGCTGGTTCGGTCTCGTCTGATCGGAACCGGGGATCTTTTCGAAGTTCAGAAAAGGAGTCAGTTCCTCTCCGTAAGCATCGATGGCTCCGAGCACCCATTCCTCTTCGCCATCATTCTGACGGTGTCTGAGAGATATGAACCGGCCTTCTCCATGACAGAGGATCTCCTCATTCCAATCTTTCTGCCATGCAGTGCTGTACAGGACGCGGCCTGAATTGTCGAGGATCAAATCAGTGGTACGGTCCAGACGTTCGATCCTGTAGGCGCCGTCGCCTCTTCTGGAATAATCGCCCTGTCCCAGCGTTATGAGTGTCTGCCCGTTTTCATTGAAGTCGGTGACCATACAGATCAGGTTCTCCGTCGTGAAACAGAAATGACCGTCAAGACCGAAAGCAGTGAGCTGGCTTGTGTCGGAACCGTTCCGCTGCAGCCAGAAATAGCCGTTCACTGGCATCGTGATGCTGCTGTAGGAGATGTTCTCGACCCCGTGAAGATCATTATGCAGTCCCTTCATTGTCGACTCGAACCGTACGGGTTCCGGCGTAGGTTCCGGTTCCGGTGTGGGTTCGGGCGTGATTTCCGGTGTAGCGAAGACAGCGGAAGCAACAGTCTCTTCCAGTGACTGGCATCCGGAAAGAGATGTCAGAAGGAGCAAAACAGATAGTACGATCAACAGGTGTTTTCGCATGTTGGACCCTTTCTCGGTTCGACCGACGTTGGATCATAAGAGAAAAAGGGGGGGCCTTCAGCCCCCCGTCATCCATTATTCTTTCGGTCCGTCCACCGTGGCGCGGATGCGGCGCACGCCGGCGGAGGAAGCCTGTTCTTTCTGGATGTGGAAGGCACCAAGTTCACCTGTCCTTGCAGCATGAGGACCGCCGCAGATCTCTTTGCTGTATCTGCCCATGGTGTAGACTTTGACGCGGTCACCGTACTTGCTCGTGAAGATACCGACAGCGCCCTGGGCTTTGGCCTCATCGACCGTCATTTCTTCACAGGTGATCTCCACATCCGCGGCGATGGCTTCATTGACCCAGTCCTCTATGGCTTTCAGTTCTTCGGGAGTGACCTTCCTGTTCAGGTTGAAGTCGAAACGAAGACGTTCGGGCGTGATGTTGGAACCGCGCTGTTCGATCGAAGGATCGACGAGTGTACGCAGGGCGGCGTTCAGAAGATGGGTCGCAGTGTGCAGGCGGGCGGTGACGTCCGTCGATTCGGCAAGGCCACCCTTGAAGCGCTGTTCAGAACCGGCCTGAGATTTGGCCTGGTGTTCGGCGAACGCAGCATGATATCCTTCCGTGTCCACGGTGAAGCCGCGTTCCTGAGCCATCTCGATCGTCAGTTCAAGGGGATATCCGAAGGTATCGTAGAGACGGAACGCAGTTTTGCCGTTGATAACTTTCTCACCGCCGGAGCGTTCGATCCAACCGACCAGCTTCTCGAATTCCTTGAGGCCCTGCTGCAGTGTGCGCGTGAAACGCGCCGCTTCCTGAGCAAGTTCTCCCGTGATCTTGTCACGGTTGGCTTCCAGTTCGGGATATACATGCGCATACAGATCGATGAAGATCGTCGCGAGATCGCCGAGGACAGAATCGTCGATGCCGAGAGTCCTGGCAAAACGCACAGCGCGCCGGATCAGGCGGCGGAGCACATAACCCTGATCCACATTGGAAGGCGTGACGCCTTTTTCGTCTCCAAGCATGAAGACCGCGGCACGGACGTGGTCACAGACGATGCGGATGGCGCGCGTGACGTCATCGCTCTCTCCGTACTTTTTGCCGGACAGTTCTTCTACTTTTTCGATCGCGCCGCGATACAGTTCGGTATCGTAGACAGAATCCACACCCTGCAGCACGCAGATCGTGCGGTCCAGTCCCATGCCCGTGTCCACGTTCTTCTGGGCAAGCGGCTCGAAACGTCCGTCCGGAGTGCGGTTGTACTGCATGAAGACGTCATTCCAGATCTCCAGATAGGCACCGCAGCTGCATGCGGGAGAGCAGTCGGGACCGCAGGGCTTTTTGCGGATAATGAACATCTCCGTATCGGGGCCGCAGGGGCCGGTCACACCGCCGGCAGGTCCCCACCAGTTGTTTTCCTTGGGCAGGAAGAAGATCCTGTTTCTGGGAAGTCCCATCTGCTCCCAGCGGGCTGCGGACTCTTCGTCTCTCGGACAGTCCTCGTCACCGGCGAAAACGGAAACGGCCAGTTTGTCGGGGTCGAGCTTTAGAACCTGGGTCAGGAATTCCCAGGAATAGGCGATGGCATCCTGCTTGAAGTAGTCGCCCAGAGACCAGTTGCCCAGCATCTCGAAGAAGGTGCAGTGAGAGGGGTCGCCGACCTCGTCGATGTCTGCGGTGCGAATGCATTTCTGTACGTCTGTCAGACGCGTTCCGGCGGGATGCTTGGCTCCAAGAAGATAGGGGACCAGGGGATGCATTCCGGCGGTCGTAAACAGCACCGTGGGATCATTTTCGGGAATGAGACTCGCCGAGGGGATCACGCTGTGTCCCTTGGAAGCGAAGAAATCCAGATATGCTTTGCGCAAACGGTCGCCCGTCCACTTTTCCATGATAATCCTCCAAAAGCCCTCAAGGGGCAGATTCAATACCCCTTATTATATGAAGGAACGAGCCGCCTTGTCAATTGCCGCGGCTTGGCAGACGGATCAAAAAAAGATATAATAAAATGGAAAATATCGGCTGTTGCGGGAAGGAGGGAGTGCCATGACCTGTCTGGAGGCGATCCGCGCGGGGCTCGTGATCGTTCGTGATTCGCTGTCGTCCATGGAAGAGGACGTACTGTCCCGGGAATACGGAGCGGACTGGTGGGATCAGGCGGTGCTCCGTCCGCTGGAAGAAGACGGAAAGCTTCCGTACGGGTGGCCGGAACAGGGAAATGCCGGGGATCTGGATCTGCAGACCGCGCTCAAACTGGCGGGCGTATACCACTGGGAACTGTTCTCCGACACGTTCGACTGGGGAGGACGCGAACGCGGCCTTCTTCAGGCCATGACGGCGATCCGGAACCAGTATGAAGGCCATGTGACCCCGAACCGGGAAAAGGAACTGACGCCTGCTGTCACGGATGAGATCCTGGAGGGCATGGCACGCTTCCTTCGCCTTTTCGACCGAAGCGCAGCTAAAAAGATAGAAGCCATCGAGGTCCCAAGAAATTCAGAGACAGAAGAAGTTTCAGGCATCTCCTTTGCGGAAGAGATCCCTCCTGTCCGCCCGAAACCGGCTGTCCGGCCTACACCGCGTATCGAACGGGAGAACAGGGAGGAAGAACCTTCAGAAGACCGTCCTTTGACTGAAGAGGAACGGGAAAGGATTGAGGCTTCCGGATATAAGAGCCTCTGGGATCAGGAGGACGAACAGCCTTCCGCACCTTATTCAGGAAGACAGATGCCTAAGCCCGCTCCGAAACCGAAAGCCAGGCCCGTCCTGTATCAGGGCGTACGCGTAGAAGAGCAGCCCAGGCAGCAGACAGGGAAAGCGGGGCAGGCTGTCAATCTGCAGAACCTGAGACGGACCGAAGCGCCGAGATCTGCAAAGAAAGAAGAATCTGCTGTTCTGCACGGGATGCCCCGTGTCGAAGAACGTCCGGAAGAAGTTGCGGACCCGGAACCTTTTCCCGTACAGGGGAAGGGAAGAAACGGAAACGGCAGAGTGGCCGGGGGATCCGGAAGGACCGCAAAGCCCGTGCAGTTTTCCGGACGCCCCTGGTGGGAAGAAAAACAGGAACTTGCTCCGGAACCTGTTCGGAGGGAAGTCATCCAACAGGTCAGACCGAAGAAGACGGCTTCCGCCAAAAAAGAGAACCTTCTGACCGTAAAACAAAAATGGATCCTCGGGCTGTGGATCGCCCTGGGGATCGCGCTCGGAGTGGGATTCATCCTGCTGGATATCTATATGAAGCATCTGCAGGCAGGCTGAATCCGTATCCGGTATATGAGAAGACAGAGATCGTCATCTCTGTCTTTCTATATGGTCTGAAGGATGGTTTCGGCTGGTGCTCATACGATCTTCGGGAAATAGGGAGACCAGGCAAAACGGCCGTCGGCGTCACGTATTTCCACCCGGACGAAACTGTCTCTCGGATGAAAGACATATTCGGCATGCGTGATCCCCTTTCCGATGACCGTACGTTCATCCATCCAGGGCCGGTCGTTGAACCATGTGATCTCTTCAGACGGCGTCATGTCGAAGATCAGCCGGTTCTCCTCTCTGCGCCAGCCGATCCGGGGCCCCTGTGACGCATAGAAACGGCCTTCTCTGAGAGCGTGCATGAGATCGTCGGGCTCGCAGCTGTCAGCCTGCAGGTAAATGAAACTCATACAGGCATCATAGCCGTTGATATAGAAATGGGTATCGTCCGTAGCCGCCAGCGGCAGCATGCACCCCTGTACGGCGGCGAGGTCGAGAACATTGCCGCTGTAGGGACGGCAGTTTCTCGGAGGTGCGGATACGCTGTTGTAGATTTCGGTGAAATCCGTTTCCGACAGGGCTGTGATCATTTCCGGCGTGTTCAGACTCCATGCGGGATGGGCGATTCCGCACACACCCCCGACAGCATGCACGGCGTCGATAACGCTCTGGGGATCCGCCTGATCCCGCAGGATACCGGGATCCTCTGTCATTCCTACCGCAAGCATATGATAGACGCCGTCCCGAACGTTCCCGTCGATATTGTATTCACAGCCGGAGAGGATGGTCATGCCTTCAAAACGGTCATGGCTTCCCCAGATCCAATGATCCGTACGGGCGATGAAATCATATCCGTGGTCCTTATACAGTCGGAAAGCTGCTTCCGGATCCAGACGTCCGTCGGAAAGGGTCGTATGCAGATGGAGATTTCCCTTGTACCATTTTCTGCCTTGTGTGTCGGTATACATGCGCATTTGCCTCCTGCTGACAAGTATAAAAGGAAGATGCCGGTGAGGCAAGCGGTTAAGCACGAAGAATCCTGTCTGTTACTTATGTTCCGGATAGAGGAAATCCACACCGCTTTCTTGGTCATGATGGACAATTATCCAAACGTTTTTGAACATTTCTTGGCAAATATGCCTTGTTTTGCTCGAAAACACGAACTAAGACTGCGAAACAGAATGATATAACTGTAAAAACACGAACAATGCATTCTTGACGGGATGGCTGTAAACTGGTAGAATAATGAAGTCTCAGATCGGCAGGCAGCCTGGTGTTGAAAAGCGTGTGACCCGTTCCGTGAAATCCTTCCGCTGCCGAAGCCGTGACTCGACCGACAACAGGGATAACAGGATTATGTCTATGTTTTATGGAATGACCCTCTGTAAAAGACCGATGAGGGCGCTCTCACGTGGGCGTATCTTTATTCCCTTATATCCAAAACAAGCAAGGACGATGGATTCCTGAACGAACGCGGGACTATACCGCACAGAAGGAATGCACCGCCTTTCTTTTTTCAGGGCAAAGGAGGAAAGATCATGAAAAAAGCAGCCGTGATTCTGGGCAGTGACAGCGATCTGCCCGTCGTAGAAAAAGCTTTTGCGGTCTTCAAAGAACTTGAGGTCCCCTATGAAGCCCATATTTTTTCCGCACACCGTACGCCGGATGCCGCTGCCGCCTTCGCGTCCGCTGCCCGTGCCAACGGGTTCGGCGTGATTCTTGCAGCTGCCGGAAAAGCCGCTCACCTTGCCGGCGCGCTGGCAGCCAGGACTACGCTTCCCGTCATTGGTATCCCTGTGAAGAGTTCCACGCTCGATGGCCTGGATGCTCTTCTGTCCACGGTGCAGATGCCTACCGGAGTGCCTGTTGCCACTGTAGCGATAGACGGTGCAGCCAATGCTGCTCTTCTGGCGGCACAGATCCTTGCGGTGTCGGACGTTGCTCTTGCAGAGAAACTGGAAGCCAAAAAGCAGGCAGACGAAGCTGCGGTCCTGGCCAAGGACGCCGTGCTCCGGGCTTGATCCGATCGAAAGCCCGCGCGATCCGCGCTGACTATAACTTTTTTGAACCCAAATGAAAAGGAGAAAAACTATGAAACAGGTTTATACCGGCAAGACCAAGAATGTGTATGCTCTTGACAACGGCAATTATCTTCTCAAGTTCAAGGATGACGTGACAGGCGTGGACGGCAAATTCGATCCCGGAGCCAACACGGTCGGTCTGTCGATCGAAGGCGTCGGCAATCTGAACCTGAAGATGTCCATCTTCTTCTTTGAAAAGCTGAATGCCAAAGGCATCAAGACCCATTATATCTCCGCCAACCTTGACGACACCACGATGGAAGTCATTCCCTGTGTTCCCTTCGGCAAGGGACTGGAAGTGATCTGCCGCTACAAGGCGGTCGGAAGCTTCTATCGCCGTTATTCCGACTATATCGAAGAAGGCGCGGATCTTCCCGCTTACGTCGAAATGACGTTCAAGAACGATGCTAAGGGAGACCCCTTGGTCACGGAAGACGGTCTGGTCGCTCTCGGCGTCATGACTCATGAGCAGTATGACAAAGTCCGTGCCATGACCCGTGAGATCACTGCCGTCGTAGCTGAAGAGATGAAGAAAAAGGGCCTCGATCTGTACGACATCAAATTCGAGTTCGGCTATGCGGGAGACGAAGTCATTCTGATCGACGAGATCGCGTCTGGCAACATGCGCGTCTATAAGGACGGTGAGTATGTGGAACCCATGACGCTGTCCGAACTCTTCTTTGCTGAATAATGGGCGGTTTTTTCGGAGTCGCATCCAGACGCGACTGTATGGAAGACGTCTTCTTCGGAGTAGACTACCATTCCCACCTCGGTACGCACCGGGGTGGGATGGCGGCCTATGATCCCGAATTGGGTCTCCAGCGCAAGATCCACAGCATCCAGAACTCACCTTTCCGCACCAAGTTCGAGACGATCTTCGATGAGATGAAGGGCTGTTCTGCCATTGGTGTCATTTCTGACAACGTGCCCCAGCCCCTTCTGATCCGTTCCCGTCTCGGTGCATATGCGATCTGCATGATCGGTGCCGTCAACAACGAGAACGAACTCATGGAGCAGTATCTGCAGCACGGGGGCGGACATTTCGACGCCATGACCGGTGGAAGGGTGAACACGGTCGAGCTCATTGCCGCATTGATCGATGAGAAATCTTCGTTCGTGGAGGGCATCAAGTATGTCCGCGAGATGATCGATGGCTCCGCTACCATCCTGATTCTGAAGGAAGACGGAAACCTGATCGCTGCGCGTGACAAAGTCGGACGGCTCCCGATCCTGATTGGAAAGGATGACGACGGTTACTGCGTGACTTTCGAATCATTTGCGGCGGAAAAGCTGGGATATACGCTGATCCGCGGCCTTGGTCCGGGCGAGATTGTGGAGATCTCGGCCGAGAAGGGCATGACGGTCCTTCAGGAGCCGGGAAAGAAGATGCGCATCTGTTCCTTCCTCTGGAGCTATTACGGCTATCCCACATCGTCCTATGAAGGTGTGAACGTAGAGATGATGCGCTACCGCAACGGCGGCATCATGGCGAAGACCGATCATGAAAACGGCCGTGATCAGGGGATCGACTATGTGGGAGGCGTTCCGGATTCGGGTACTCCCCATGCGATCGGCTACTCCAATGAGAGCCATATCCCCTTTGCAAGAGCTTTCATCAAATATACGCCCACATGGTCCAGAAGCTTTACGCCCAACCGTCAGACGGAACGGAATAAGGTCGCAAAGATGAAACAGATCCCCGTTCCTGATCTGATCCGCGGGAAATCCCTTCTGTTTGTGGACGATTCCATCGTCCGCGGCACGCAGCTACGTGAAACAGTTGAATTTCTGTATGACAGCGGTGCAGCATCCGTACATATGCGTTCTGCGTGTCCCCCCATCATGTATTCCTGCAAGTATCTGAACTTTTCACGTGCAACCTCCGAAATGGAACTTATTGCGCGCAGGATCATACTTGAACTGGAGGGGGAGGAAGGCTTCCGCCACCTGGACGAATACAGCGACGGCAATACGGAACGCGGACGCAGTCTGAGAGCTGCAATCTGTGAGAAGCTGCATTTCAAATCCCTGGAATTCCAAAGTATGGAAGGGATCGTCAAGGCGATCGGTCTTCCCGAGGAGTGTCTCTGCACTTACTGCTGGAACGGAAAGGAGTAACCGATGGAAAACATTTCCAAGTCCGAAGCATACGCTGCCGCAGGCGTGGATATCACTGCGGGCTATCGCTCCGTCGAACTGATGAAGGAGAGCGTAGCCAGGACCAGGATCCCTGGGACCGTGTCCGGAATCGGGGGTTTCGGAGGCCTCTTCATGCCTGATCTGACCGGCATGGAAAAGCCCGTGCTCGTATCCGGAACGGACGGAGTCGGGACAAAACTGAAGCTGGCGTTCCTCATGGACAAGCATGATACGATCGGCATAGACTGCGTTGCCATGTGCGTCAACGATATCATCTGCGCAGGCGCAAAGCCTCTGTTCTTTCTGGACTACATCGCCTGCGGCAAGAATGTCCCCGAGAAGATCGCTTCGATTGTATCCGGTGTGGCAGAAGGCTGTGTACAGGCCGGATGTGCTCTGATCGGCGGTGAGACTGCCGAGCATCCCGGGCTCATGCCGGAAGACGAGTATGATCTCGCCGGTTACTGCACGGGGATCGTGGATGAAAAGAAGATCCTCGACATGGATCGTGTGGAGGCCGGAGATGTGATCATCGCACTTCCGTCTACAGGCGTACATTCCAACGGGTTTTCTCTCGTCCGCAAAATCTTCCGCATCGATGAAGATCCGGATCTTTCCGCATACAGCGAGGACCTCGGCATGTCGCTCGGAGAGGCGCTTCTCATGCCGACCCGGATCTATGTGAAGCCCGTTCTTGCTTTGCTGGAAGCGGTGGATGTGAAATCTCTCGCCCATATTACCGGCGGCGGGTTCTATGAGAATATCCCGCGTTCGATCCCGGACGGTCTGTGTGCCGAGGTAGAGAAGAGCGCTATTCGGACACCTGTCCTTTTCGATATCATCGCAAAGGAAGGCGGGGTTTCGGAAAGGGATATGTTCAACACTTACAATATGGGCGTCGGCATGACGGCTGTCGTCAAAGCTGCGGATGCGGATCGGGCACTTACCGTTCTGCGCGATCAGGGGATCGACGCTTACTGCCTGGGCACAGTGCGTCCGGGTGAAGACAAAATCACGATCAGGAACTGACAGGGGGAGATACAGATGGAAAGACAGACACTCAAAGCGGCTGTGGGGGCTACGACCTATCCCGGCCGCGGCATCATCGCAGGCAAATCGGCGGACGGCACAAAGGCTGTGTATGCATATTTTATCATGGGGCGCAGCGTGAATTCCCGTAACCGCGTGTTCGTAGAGGATGGTGAAGGCATCCGCACGGAAGCTTTCGATCCTTCCGCCATGGCGGATCCGAGCCTCATCATCTATGCGCCTGTCCGTGTCCTCGGCAGTTGCACAGTTTTTACGAATGGCAACCAGACCGATACCATCTATGATTTCCTGAAAGAGGGCAAGACGGCAGAGGCTGCGCTCCGTACGCGTGAATTCGAGCCGGATGCGCCGAATTATACGCCCCGCATCAGTGCGGTCGCAGTGGTAAAGGACAGCGATCTTAGCCTGCAGCTCAGCGTTCTGAAGTGCGCTGACGGAAAAGGCGTCATCTGTGCCCGCAATTTCTTTGAATATGAATCTGTTCAGGCCGGGTGCGGGTATTTCATCCACACCTACAAATGCGACGGCAATCCTATCCCTTCTTTTGAAGGAGAACCCGAGGAAGTGATTCTCTCCGATACCGTCCAGGAGACGGCCGACGAGATCTGGAACGCTCTGAACGAAGACAATAAGGTCTCTCTGTGGGTCCGCACTGTGGATCTCAGGACCGGTGAGACCGAATCCCTGATCCTGAACAAGAACCAGTAGGAGGCAACGAACCATGGCACATGAAATCGAACTGAAATACGGCTGCAACCCCAATCAGAAGCCCGCACGCATCTTCATGGAAGAAGGAGAACTTCCTGTCAAAGTGCTTTGCGGACGTCCCGGATACATTAATTTTCTTGATGCTCTGAACGGCTATCAGCTCGTATCCGAACTGAAAAAGGCGACGGGCCATGTGGCTGCCGCTTCCTTCAAACATGTCAGTCCCGCCGGCGCTGCTCTCGGGCTTCCGCTGGATGAGACCCTGCGCAAGATCTATTTCGTGGACAAGAAGGCTGAGCTTACGCCTCTGGCCTGTGCCTATGCACGTGCCCGCGGCGCCGACAGAATGTCCTCCTTTGGCGACTTCATTTCTCTTTCGGATCCCTGCGATGTCGCGACCGCGAAACTGATCGCCCGTGAAGTTTCCGACGGTGTTATCGCTCCCGGATACGATTCCGAGGCGCTGGAGATCCTCTCTCAGAAAAAGAATGGCGCCTACGCTGTGATCGAGATCGATCCTGATTACGTGCCCGCCAAACTCGAGCGCAAGATGTGCTACGGTGTGACCTTCGAGCAGGGCCGCAACGATCTCCTGATCGGAGATGCTCAGCTGAACGAGATTGTAACGGACAACAAGGATCTTCCTGAGTCCGCCCGCAACGATCTGATCCTTGCTCTCATCACGCTGAAATATACACAGTCCAATTCCGTCTGCTACGCCAAGGGCGGTCAGGTCATCGGTGTCGGCGCGGGACAGCAGAGCCGCATCCATTGCACCCGTCTTGCCGGCAACAAAGCCGATATCTGGCATCTGCGCCAGCATCCCAAGGTCATGGCTCTTAAATTCCGGAAAGGCCTGTCCCGTTCCGAACGCGACAATGTGATCGACGTGTACATCAGTGATGATTATGAAGACGTCCTGGGAGATGACGTCTGGGAAGAAAACTTTGCTGAACGCCCCGAACCTCTGACCCGTGAGGAGAAAAAAGCCTACCTGTCTCAGGTGACCGGTGTGTCCCTGGCTTCCGATGCGTTCTTCCCCTTCGGAGACAACATCGAACGCGCTCATAAAAGCGGCGTCCAGTGGATCGCTCAGCCCTGCGGTTCCATCCGTGATGACAACGTGATCGACACCTGCAACAAATACGGCATCGTGATGGCGAAGACCGGGATCCGGCTGTTCCATCATTAAGGAAGGATCTTTCAGCATGAAAGTCATGGTAGTCGGCGGCGGAGGCCGCGAACATGCGATCGTCAAGGCGCTGCGCCGAAGTCCCGAAATCGATGAACTGTATGTTCTCCCCGGAAACGCCGGGATCGGAAAGGACGCGGTATGCGTTCCCGTCGGGGCCAAGGATATTCCTGCCCAGGTCGCTTTTGCTAAGGAAAAGGGGATCGATTTTGCCGTAGTGGCCCCGGATGATCCTCTTGTCCTGGGTGCTGTGGATGCGCTGGAGGCTGAGGGTATCCAGTGCTTCGGGCCACGCGCCAATGCCGCGATCATCGAAGGAAGCAAGATTTTCTCCAAGAATCTGATGAAAAAATACGGCATTCCCACCGCGTCCTACGAGGTTTTCGATGATGCACAGGCAGCCATGGAATACGTCCGGACAGCAAGTCTGCCTACCGTTGTCAAGGCGGACGGACTGGCGCTCGGCAAAGGTGTGATTCTGGCTCAGACGCATGAAGAAGCCGAACAGGCCGTTCGTTCCATGATGGAGGAAGGTGCGTTCGGCGCATCCGGTTCCCGGATTGTCGTAGAAGAATTCCTGACCGGTCCCGAAGTCAGCGTACTGGCGTTCACGGATGGACATTGTGTGAAACCCATGGTTTCCTCTATGGACCACAAGCGGGCGCTTGACGGTGATCAGGGACTGAATACGGGCGGAATGGGAACGATTGCACCGAATCCGTATTACACGAAAGAGATCGCACAGGTCTGCATGGATACGATCTTCCTGCCGACGATCCGTGCCATGTCGGCAGAGAACCGTCCTTTCAAAGGCTGCCTCTATTTCGGACTCATGCTGACTCCGAACGGACCGAAGGTCATAGAGTATAACTGCCGTTTCGGTGATCCCGAAACGCAGGTCGTTCTTCCGCTGCTGAAAACGGATCTGTTCAGTATCATGAAAGCTGTTGCAGAAGAACGTCTCGAATCCCAGCCTGTAGAGTTCGAGGACGGTTATGCATGCTGTGTGATTCAGGCATCCCGCGGTTATCCGGGCCATTATGACACAGGATTCCCGATCAGCGTGCAGGACGATTTCGAAGGGGAACTGTTCATTGCCGGCGCGAAATCCGGAAACGACGGTGAACTTCTTACGTCCGGCGGCCGTGTTCTGGGGGTCGTAGCCAAAGGCAGGACTCTGGAGGAAGCTATCAGAAAAGCGTACCGAGAGAATGAAAAAGTCGGTTTCGCTAACAGTTTTTCCCGCAGGGATATAGGCCGCCGAGCTCTGGCGGCTCTGGAGGAAACACATGGTTTATAGGATATACGCAGAGAAGAAGCAGGGGCTCGACCATGAAGCTGCTTCTCTGAAAAGTGAACTCACACAATTCCTGAAGCTGGAACGGCTGAACGGGCTTCGTCTGCTGAACCGCTATGACGTGGAAGGCATCGAAGAGGGACTGTTTGAAACGGCGGTTTCCACCGTATTCTCCGAACCTCAGCTTGATCTCGTTTATCGTGAACTGCCGGAGACGGAAGGCACCGTCTTCGCGGTAGAGTATCTGCCCGGTCAGTTTGACCAGCGTGCGGATTCCGCTGCTCAGTGCATCCAGCTCATTTCCCAGGGAGAGCGTCCCAGGGTCCGGACCGCCAAGGTCTATATCCTGGAAGGTGATCTCTCGGAAGAGGATCTAGCCGCTGTCAAGAAATATGTCATCAACCCCGTTGAAAGCAGGGAGGCAGAACTTGGAACATTCAGTACTCTCGAGATGCGTTACGACCTTCCCGAGACGGTTCCGACTCTGACCGGTTTCCTGGAGATCACGGAAGAGACCGCACCTGCGTGGATCGAACAGTATGGTCTGGCGATGGATGCGCAGGATCTTGTGTTTTCCCGCGATTATTTCGCTTCCGAAGGCAGGGAACCTACTCTGACGGAACTTCGTATGATTGATACATACTGGTCTGACCACTGCAGACATACGACTTTCCTGACGACGCTGGACGACGTTCGTTTCGAGAATGCCGAAATCCAGGCAGCATATGAGAGCTATCTGGCTGCACGTGACGAGATCGGACGTACAAAGCCTGTGAATCTTATGGATATCGCGACGCTGGCAGGCCGCTGGATGAGCAAAAAAGGGCTGCTGCCCAATCTGGATGCGTCAGAAGAGATCAATGCCTGCACCGTCAAAATCCAGGTCAAAAACGAAAAGGGAGAGATGGAAGACTGGCTTCTTCTCTTCAAGAACGAGACACACAACCATCCTACGGAGATCGAGCCGTTTGGCGGAGCGGCTACCTGTATCGGCGGAGCGATCCGGGATCCTCTGAGCGGACGTGCTTATGTCTATGCAGCAATGCGGATCACCGGCGCCGCAGATCCTCTGCGTCCTGTGGAGGAAACGATGCCCGGTAAGCTGCCCCAGCGCAAACTGGTTACAACTGCGGCTGCGGGATACTCTTCCTACGGCAATCAGATCGGTCTTGCAACCGGCATCGTAGATGAGATCTATCACGACGGCTATGCTGCCAAACATATGGAGATCGGCGCTGTCATCGCCGCCGCTCCCGCTGAGAACGTGCGTCGGGAGCGTCCTGAACCGGGTGATGTCGTGATCCTTCTGGGTGGCCGCACCGGACGTGACGGAATCGGCGGTGCGACCGGTTCTTCCAAGTCCCATACGCTTGAAAGCCTGGAGACCTGCGGTGCGGAAGTACAAAAAGGCAATGCGCCGGAAGAACGCAAACTTCAGAGGCTTTTCCGGAATGCGGAAGCCAGCCGGCTGATCAAACGCTGCAACGATTTCGGTGCCGGCGGTGTTTCTGTGGCGATCGGTGAACTGGCAGATGGGCTGGATATCGATCTGAATGCTGTGCCTAAAAAGTATGAGGGACTCGATGGGACCGAACTTGCGATCTCGGAGTCTCAGGAGCGTATGGCTGTAGTCGTGGAGCCTGCTGATGCAGCCCGCTTCATGGAACTGGCAGCATCTGAAAATTTGGAATCCACGATCGTGGCCCACGTGACGGCAGAACCCCGTCTTGTCATGCACTGGAACGGACGGACCATCGTGGACGTGTCCCGCGATTTCCTGAATTCGAACGGCGCGGAAAAGCATATGGAAGTCGAAGCGGCAGGTGCCGAACCTTTCCGCAGGAAGATCCCCGAAAGCTGGATGCAGGGAATGAGAGAGATCGCCGACGATCTTAACCTTTGCTCCCGCCGCGGCCTTTCCGAGCGTTTCGATTCCACGATCGGAGCCGGGACAGTTCTCATGCCCTTCGGCGGCCGTACGCAGGAGACGCCTATCCAGGCCATGGTGCACCTGATTTCCAGAGAGGAAGGTCATACGGATACCGTATCTGCCATGGCTTGGGGCTATAACCCTGAAATCACGTCCCGCAGTCCTTATCACGGTGCTTACCTGGCAGTTGTGGAATCCATCTCCAAACTGATTGCCACAGGAGCATCCTTCGAAGAAGTCTACCTGACATTCCAAGAGTATTTTGAAAAGCCGCTTCATGATCCCAAACGCTGGGGCAAGCCGCTGTCCGCGCTTCTCGGAGCTTTCCGAGCGCAGATGGATCTGGGCGTGGCGGCTATTGGCGGAAAGGACTCCATGTCGGGTTCCTTCGAAAACATCGATGTGCCTCCGACGCTTGTCTCTTTTGCAGTGACAAAGGATGATATCGGCCATATCGTATCGAACGACGCCAAGATGGCCGGACATGTGCTTGCCTGGCTGAAACCCGAGTATACTGCATCCGGGCTGCCTAAAGCAGAGTCCCTTATTGCACTGTACAGACGCGTCACTGAGCTTATGCGTGCCGGCAAAGTCTTTGCAGCCTATACACCTGCTATGGGCGGTCCTGCAGAAGCGGTGGCCAAGATGTGTCTGGGCAACGAACTTGGATTCGCCTTTGAAAACGGCAGAACCATGGATGAGATCTTCTCTTATGCCTACGGATCTTTCCTCCTGGAGATGGAAGAAGCTCCTGAAGACGCGGCCGTCATGGGAATGTTCTTGGATAAGCCCGCTTTCACATACGGAGGAGAAGGCATCAATACCCGTGAATGGAGAAAAGCCTACTCGGACAAACTTGAAAGCGTTTATCCGATCCGCACTGAAGAGAGCCTTAAAGAGGTCCACGCCGTCAGCTTTACTGCGAAGCCTCATATTTACACAGGAGAACACAAAGCCCAGCCCAAGGTCCTTATTCCTGTATTCCCGGGCACGAACTGCGAGGTGGACACTGCAAGAGCTGTCAGGGATGCAGGCGGCGTTCCCGACATCTTTGTTCTGAACAACCTGTCTGCTGCGTCGATAGCTGAGTCCGTGCATGCTTTTGCAGCAAGAATCGCTCAGAGCCAGATCGTGTTCATTCCCGGCGGATTCTCCGGAGGTGACGAGCCCGACGGTTCCGGCAAATTCATCACCGCATTCTTCCGGAACGGGGAGATCGCGGAGGAAATCACCCGGCTGCTTGAAGTACGGGACGGCCTGATGGGAGGGATCTGCAATGGATTCCAGGCTCTGGTCAAACTCGGCCTGGTTCCCTTCGGAAAGATCATAGAAACGGATGACAGCTGCCCGACTCTGACATACAACACGATCGGCCGTCACCAGTCCCGTCTTGTACGTACCCGCATTGCTTCCGATCTGAGTCCGTGGTTCATGGAGACCGGTATTGGAGACGTGTTCACGGTTCCGATCTCTCATGGGGAAGGCCGTTTCATGGCGGACGAGGATACACTGAACCGCCTGATCAGAAACGGACAGATCGCGACCCAGTACTGTGACCCGGACGGAGTGCCGTCCATGGCAGTGGAGCACAATCCGAACGGTTCCGTTTTTGCAATCGAGGGCATCACGTCTCCCGACGGACGTGTCCTGGGCAAGATGGGTCATTCCGAACGTATCGCATCCGGTCTGTACAGAAATGTTCCCGGACGCTATGATATGGGTCTGTTCCGCTCCGCGGTGGAGTATTTCAAATAAAAAAACTACAATATGAGGTGTTCGCGAGATGAAAACAGACATTCAGATCGCTCAGGAAACCCCCATGTACCCTATCGGACAGATCGCACGTTCTGCCGGTATACCTGAAGATAAACTGGAATACTACGGACGGTATAAGGCAAAACTCGATCTGTCCATACTGAAGGAAAACAGAGAAAACGGAAAGCTTGTCCTTGTGACGGCTATCACTCCTACTCCTGCGGGAGAAGGCAAAACAACGACGACAGTCGGCCTGGCCGATGCACTGCACTGTCTTGGTAAAAAAGTCATGGTGGCCCTTCGAGAACCCTCGTTGGGCCCTGTTTTTGGAGTAAAGGGAGGCGCAGCAGGCGGAGGCTATGCACAGGTCGTACCTATGGAAGATATCAACCTGCATTTCACAGGAGACTTCCATGCGATCGGTGCGGCGAACAACCTGCTCGCCGCGATGATCGACAATCACATCTATCAGGGCAATGAACTCGGGATCGATCCGAGACGTGTCACGTGGCGGCGATGTGTGGACATGAACGACCGTCAGCTTCGTTTCGTGATAGACGGGCTTGGCGGAAAGAACAACGGCGTGCCCCGTGAAGACGGGTATGATATCACCGTAGCCTCCGAAGTCATGGCAGTCCTCTGCCTTGCGGACGATCTTTCGGATCTGAAGGCAAGACTGGCCCGCATCATCATCGGATATACTTATGACGATGAACCTGTGACGGCAGGCCAGCTGCATGCGGAAGGCGCGATGACTGCACTGCTCAAAGATGCGATGAAGCCAAACCTCGTGCAGACGCTGGAACATACGCCCGCGATCGTCCACGGCGGTCCTTTCGCCAATATCGCGCACGGCTGTAATTCAGTAACGGCTACACGCATGGCGATGAAGCTGAGCGATATCACGATCACGGAGGCCGGCTTCGGTGCCGATCTCGGTGCAGAGAAGTTTCTTGATATCAAATGCCGGGTAGCCGGTCTGAAACCGGATGCAGTCGTGATGGTGGCGACGATTCGTGCGCTGAAGATGCATGGCGGAGTACGAAAGGACGCACTCGGGGAAGAGAATCTGGAAGCCTTGGAAGCCGGTCTCCCCAACCTACTGAGGCATGTGGAGAACATGACGAAAGTCTATGGACTTCCCTGCGTGGTAGCAATCAACCGGTTTCCGGCAGACACGGAAGCTGAGCTGAATCTCGTGGAAGAACGATGCCGGGCTCTGGGGGTCAACTGCGTATTGAGTGAAGTATGGGCTAAAGGCGGAGAAGGCGGCCTTGATCTTGCACATGAAGTGCTTCGCCTCATAGAAGAGCCTAACGATTTCCGCTTCAGCTACGATACGCATACAACAATACGAAAGAAACTGCGTACGCTTGCTCAGAAGGTATACCGTGCAAGTGACGTGGAATTTACTGCGGAAGCGAAACGTCAGATGAAACGTCTGACAGAGCTTGGTTTTGAGGATCTTCCGATCTGCGTGGCAAAAACGCAGTACAGTTTTTCCGACAATCCCAAACTGCTGGGGGCACCGGATGATTTCATTCTGACTGTGCGTTCCGTTCGTGTAAGTGCCGGCGCGGGGTTCCTCATCGCTTTGACAGGCGAGATCATGACGATGCCCGGCCTTCCGAAGATCCCTGCAGCAGAATCCATCGATGTGGACGAAGAAGGGCGGATCGTCGGACTGTTCTGAATGCGGAAAACAGCAAAACTCTCCGGGAAACCGGAGAGTTTTTGTTCAGCTGCGGTCTATCGGAGCGACCGGAGTTTACAGGAAAAGTGTACAGCCTGCTTCTCTGAACTGCTCTGCCAGACGGAGCAGTTCATCTTTGCTGATCCGAAACTGACGGCTCAGACAATCCAGGCAATACAGCTGCGTGGCGGCACGGGAAATAAGCTTGTAGGAAAGCCCGCATTCATCCCGATCCAGTTCACGCCCGCATTCAGCACATTTCATCGTTTGACCAGCTTAGCAATGTAGACTTTGCAGTCATGGGCGGGAACTTTGACGCGCATATATTCACGGTAAGTCTGTTCGCCTTCATCACCGAGGATATCCCGGACTGTGACATCATAACCTGCATGATTCGGAAGACCGAAGTCACTGAAGTTTGCATAGGTCTCACCGTCTTTTTCGTCCATGTTGAAGAAGCCCAGTGCATAAGTTCCATCATCCAGATGTTTGAAAAGCGTCCAGAAATTCTCATTCCACGGACGTCCGCTCTTCATGGGGGGACGGGCTTCCAGATCCTGATTGATGCGGATCAAGTCACGGTTCGTCACAAGAGAACGCGTCGTTTCATTCATATGCCGGATGTCGCATCCCAGCATCAGAGGCGCAGAGAAGAAACACCAGAGAGCAAACTGGCTCCGATAGTCAGCATCACCGCAGCCTGTAGTGCCGACCAGCCCTTTGCCGTACATGCCGACCGTAAGCATATCGATATCGTTATAGCACTGAGGCGCCGAAGTCCCCAGCTTTGGGAGCTGGCTTTTCACGATTTTCCGATAGGACTCGGCGTTGTCCATGATATCTCCGGTGGAGCGGTACATGTGTGCACCCGTCGAACGGATCCAGGACCATACGTCGTCACTGCCCCAGTTGCATGCGGAGAAGAGGATATCCCTGCCTGAAGCGCGCAGAGCCATGCCCATCCGTCTGTAGAGCCACGGTCCCTCTACGCCCTGAGGCTTATAGCAGAAATCGTATTTGAGATAGTCCACACCCCATGAAGCAAAGGTTTCCGCATCCAGGAATTCATGGTCAAAAGAGCCGGGGTAGTCTGCGCAGGTCCTTTGCCCGGCACAGGAGTACATGCCGAACTTGAGCCCGCGCTCATGGATATAGTCTGCCAGAGATTTCATACCGTAAGGGAACTTTTCCGGTTCGGGAACGAGCCTGTCTGTTTCGGGATCTCGAGTCCTGCGGCTCCAGCAGTCGTCGATCACGATATACTGATAGCCTGCGTCTTTCAGACCCAGATCCAGAAAAGCGTCCGTGCTTTCACGGATCAGCGAATCGGAGATGTCCTTGCCGAAAGTATTCCAGGTGTTCCAGCCCATAGGGGGACGGTTGACCAACATGTTGTTCACTTTCCTTTCCTTCAGCTTTTTCTGTATCCTGTGGAACGGTCTACGACGGATTCCATCTCACCGTTGCTGAAATATGCCTGCAGATTCCTGCAGAAGAGAGCGACCATACGCTCATGGGTCTGACGAAGATGCAGACCTCCGGACACATGAGGTGTGATGAAGCAGTTCCTGCACTGCCAGAGAGGATGATCCGGGGGAAGAGGTTCGGGTGCTGTCACATCCAGCCCTGCAGCACCGATAGCACCTGTTTTCAGTGCGTCTGTCAGTGCATCCGTGTCTACCGCGGTGCCGCGTCCTGCGTTCAGCAGGATGGCGCTTTTTTTCATGGAGAAGATTCTGTCACGATTCATGACATTCCTGGTCTGAGGCGTATCGGGGAGAGCCATTCCAACAAAATCCGCCCAGGGAAGCCAGGCGTCCAGATCGTCAAAAGTACCGATCGCTTCCACGCCTGGGACTGAACCTCCCGGAGTGCGTTTGATGCCTCTGACATGGCTGCCGAGCGCTGCCATTCTGGTCGCGAACTCCGTTCCGATATCTCCGAGACCTAAAACAAGAGTATTGGATCCGTACACGCTTCCGACCGTACCCTGGTCGGTCCAGGCTCCCTCAAACTGCTGATCTCTGTAGAGAGGCAGTTTTTTGACCAGAGTCAGAGCCATGGCCGTCAGGTATTCTCCGATCGCCAAACCGTAAGAACCCGTTGCGTTGCAGAGGATCACGTGATCTTTCAGCACACCGGGAACGAGGTATCCATCCGTACCGGCTGAGTTGAGCTGGATGAATGCGAGATTCGGCATCTGTTTCAGGATCCCGGGGGAAACGTTGCCCAGCACGACGGAAGCCTCCTGAAGTTCAGCCTGCGAGAACTCGGCTTTTTCGCTGAAAGAGAGCGAGGCGTTCGGTGCGGCTGCCTGAAGCTGTCTGCGCTGATCCTCGTCTGTGGGAAGAACACACAAAATCCTGGTCATTACTGCCTCCTGTCATGTGTTTCGGGTCATGTGTTTCGGGTCTGAATGGACATGTCATCGATCTGACTTAAAGGAGATGGAACAGGCAGGCTCCGTGCGCTTCGATATCCACACTGTGGATGCCGGATCCGATTTCGGACATCTCGCCTGTCCAGAGGTTTTTGAGCGTATGGCCGGTAAGACCGGTTTCATCCAGGGTAAACGTCATTTTGCGGTCATAGCCCGCAGTGTTGAGAAGCAGCAGATAAGCTCCTCCGTCTTCACATTCGGCGGCCCATATCTGGTCAGCTCCGTCCTTGACGACTCTTCGGGGATCTCTTGCGGAACGGGATACCTGAAGTACGTCGGCTCTGGTGATGAGTGCCAGGTCATCCGGCGTGTTGTCTCTGAGTTCGCCGCCCAGCATGAGGGGAGAACGGACGAGACACCAGAGGCTCATCATGGATTTCTGCTCGGCCGGTGTGAATCTGCAGCGACGTTCGGTGACCTCGTATTCGCTGGAACGCAGAGCGATATGTCCGAGGGGAAGCATGTCCGCATCCGGCCAGTGTCCGTCTTTGGCATAAGGAGCCCAAGCTGCGCACAGTTCGTACTGGGCTTCCAGCTGCCGCCAGGTGTCCCAGAAATCGTTGGATATGCGCCAAGCCTGCGCGTGCTGAGCGTAATGACGGGCACGCGGCAACTCCGAATCTCCCGGCGAAAGGGACAGTGCGATAGGACGTCCCGTAGCATCCAGAGCATCCCGGATGAGCTCGCATTCCTCTTCATGATAATGAGGGGCTGCCAAGTCGTCCACCTTGACGTAATCGACACCCCAGGAGGCCCACAGTTCCGCCTGAGACCGATACCAGTCACGGGCACCGGGATGCCTGGGATTGACTCCGTACATATCGAAGTTCCAGTGGCAGGTCCTCTCCGTTGCGATCTCACGGCAGGTATAAGGACTGTTGGCGATAGGAAGCCCGAGATGGGCAGCCTGACGCGGCACGCCTCTCATCATATGGATGCCGAATTTCAGTCCCATCGCGTGGATCCTGTCTGCAAGGGATTTGAAACCCTGACCGTCTGCCGCGCTCGGGAAACGGTTGACGGCGGGCATGGGCCGGCCGTTGGCATCGAGACACAGGTTGGCATAGGCGTGGTATTTGGAACCGTCTGCCCCGGGCTCGTACCACTGGATATCCACGACGACATATTCCCAGCCGTAGGTGAGCAGATGATCCTTCATATACCGTGCATTTCCGAGGACCTCGTCTTCCGTTACGCTGGCTCCGTAACAGTCCCAGCTGTTCCATCCCATGGGAGGAACAGGACATATGATTTCTTTCTTCATTATGACCTCCGAATGACTGTTTTTTCCGGTTCCATCGTATCACAATTCCGTCCCATTGGAAAGAGAAGACGTCGAAAACGATGGGCTGCGGGAGTGACGGCGTCGCGCGGGATCATGGATGTCTGTTTGTTCCTGAAGACAAGAAAATCCCGCCGTTTCCGGCGGGACAGTCGTAGAGAATCGGATTATCCTATTTGCGGAGAGAATCGCGGATTTCACGCAGAAGATCCGGGATGACGGCAGCGGCGGCGGCTTCTTCAGCGGCTTTCGCTTCGGCTTCGGCTTTGGCTTTGGCTTCCTCTTCTTCCTTCTTCTTGGCTTCCTCAGCCAGCTTCTCTGCGTTGGCCTTCTTGGAAATGTTCTGTACAACGCGGATGATGCAGAAGATGGAGAGAGCGATGATCAGGAAGTTCAGGATCGTCTGGATGAAGTTGCCGTATGCAAACAGATTGGGGGCTTCTTCAGTTCCCAGATTGATCGCCATATCGGACAGGGAGACTCCGCCGACAGCTTTGCCGATCAGGGGCATGATGAGGTCGTTGACGAGAGACGACACGATGGCTCCGAAGGCACCGCCGATAACGACGCCGACAGCCATGTCGATGACGTTGCCTTTCATGGCAAAGTCACGGAAATCCTGCAGGAAGCTGCTCTTTTTTTCAGACATTGGGATGATCCTCCTTATGGTTTACTTTATTTCATACTCGGCCGCGAGCGGGGAACGTCCGACTAGGCCGATACTGACGGAATCAGGCTGGCTGGAACCGACATACAGACGCATGCGGCCGGCTTCCGTGACACGGGAGCCGTCTTCACGAACGATCTGCATCCAGCGGTGCGGTACAGTGAAGGAAACGGTTTTGGATTCACCGGCATCCAGGTGTGTGCGGATGACCGCGGCGAGCTGTACGTTGGGTACTCTGACGGAAGCTTCCAGATCCTTGACGTAGAATTCGGTGACTTCGTCGGCAGGGAAGGAAGACAGATTCTTCAGCGTTACGGTGCCCTTCAGATCATCGTCGCATCCGATCGCATCGGGGATGCAGAGATCCGAGTACTCGAAGGACGCATAGGAAAGCCCGTATCCGAAGGGATAGCGCGGATCATGCTCGAGGAAGCGATAGGTGCGGCCCTGCATGTTGTAATCCGTGAATGCGGGCATGGGGTCGTCTGCATGATAGAAGGTGACCGGCAGGCGTCCGGAAGGAGATACGGCACCGGTAAGAACGCGCGCGATGGCACGTCCGCCCTGAGCACCGGGATAGAATGCATGCAGCCATGCTTTCGCGCGGCCCTGTTCTTCGGGCATATCTACGGCGCTGCCGAGGATTGTCACGACGACCGTGGGCTTGCCGGTGGCAAGAACGGCGTCCAGCAGTCTGCGCTGGCTGTCGGGCAGGATGCATCCGGGTTTGTCGCCGCCCTGAGAATAGGTGGGACGTCCGGAGCGGCCGTGCATTTCTTCGCCTTCCACTGTGGCATCCAGGCCGAGGCACAGGATGACGAGATCCGATTTTTCGGCGAGAATGACGGATTCAGTGATACGGGTGTCGCTGTGGGAATTGATGTTCAGAAGCTCGCCTTCCAGGATCTGATCCATCAGGCATCCGTCAGCAGATGTGATGCTGGCGTTGGGAAGCGCTTCCTTGAGGCCGTCCAGAACCGTGATGTATTCGCCTGCGGTACCGTTATAATTGCCTTCCAGCGCAGCGGTGGAACGATGCGTCGGACCGAGAACAAGAACTTTTCCGGCGTAATCGGGATTCAGAGGCAGGAAGCCGTCATCGTTTTTCAGCAGGACCAGACTTCTTTCCGCGACGGTTTCGTTGAAAGCACGGCTTTCGGGCGTATCGACATCGTCGTAGTTCAGACCGTCCCACGGCGTCTTTTCATCGAACTGGCCCAAACGCATGCGGGTGGTCATCAAACGGACCGCGGAACTCCGGACATCTTCTTCCGTCAGGAGACCAGCCTGGATGCAGGCAAGGATCTGGAAATAGAGGTTGCCGCAGTTGAGGTTGCACCCGTTCTTGATGGCAAGAGCAACGGATTCGAGCGGGCCTTTCGTGACTCCGTGACCCGTATGGAAGTCCTTGATGGCCCAGCAGTCGGAAGTGATGTAGCCGTCAAAAGCCCATTTGCCGCGCAGGATGTCCTGCAGCAGGGTTTTGCTTCCGCAGCAGGGTTCGCCGTTTGTGCGGTTGTAGGCACCCATCACGCCTTCGACTTTGGATTCGGTGACGAGGGTTTCGAAAGCGGGGAGATAAGTCTCCCAGAGATCCTTATCGCTTACGACGGCATCAAATTCGTGACGGAGGGATTCGGGACCGCTATGTACGGCAAAATGCTTGGCGCAGGCAGCTGCTTTGATCCTCGGGCCATCGCCCTGGAGACCGCGAACGAACGCATCTCCCAGAGCGGACGTCAGCATGGGATCTTCGCCGAACGTCTCCTGGCCGCGTCCCCAGCGGGGATCGCGGAAGATGTTGATGTTCGGGCTCCAGAAAGTCAGGCCTTTGTAGATTCCGCGGTCGTTTTTCTGGGAAAACGCGTTGTACTTGGCACGGGCTTCCGTGGAAATGATCTCTGCGACAGCATGGACCGTTTCAGGATCGAAGGTGGCTGCCAGGCCGATGGCCTGGGGGAATACGGTGGCGAGTCCGGCACGCGCAACGCCGTGCAGTGCCTCGTTCCACCAGTTGAATTCCGGGACTCCGAGACGTTCAATCGCAGGTGCCGTATACAGCATCTGAGAAGCGGCCTCCTCCAGTGTCATGCGGGAGACGAGATCTTCCGCACGTTCACGGTCGGACAGGCTCTCGTCCAAATAGGGAAGCTTATCCATTTCGACCTTTCCTTTCTTAAAATAACGGTTTCAGCGCCGGATAGAGGGCGCAGTAAGTCCTGTACTGTTTCTCATACATGACCGCGCGCTCAGGATCGGGCTGGGCTTTGACCTGAGATTTGGGAAGAGCCATGGCCGCCTGAGCGGACCAGAGACAGGATCCGATACCGGCGAGAAGCGCCGCACCGTAAGCGCCGCCGTCCGCAGCTGCAGGAACGACGGAGATCGGGGCGTTGAAAACGTCGGAGAGGATCTGACGCCACAGAGGGGATTTGGAACCGCCGCCGGATACGATGAATTCCGTCGTCGTTACATCGGAGCCTTCGATCAGAAGCTCATAGACCTGACGGAGAGAATAGGCAACGCCTTCCATGACGGCCCGATTGAAATGACCACGGGTATGTCTGGAGTGGATGCCGAAGAAGACGCCTCTCGCGTTCGGATCCTGCAGCGGGCAGCGCTCGCCTGTCAGATAGGGCAGATAGATCAGTCCTTCGGATCCTGCGGGCGTAGCTTCCGCTTCCTTGTCCAGTATGAAATAGACGTCCGGGCCTCCCTGTTCCTGCGCGGCTTTTTCAGCGGCGGCAAAACTGTTGGCATACCACTGATAACTGCCGGCAGCGGCAAGCGTTACGCCCATACGGTGGTAGACGCCGGGAAGGTTATTGCAGAACGCCTGTACTTTGCCGCCCTGATTCTCTTTATAACTGTCCATAGCCATGGCGACCACACCTGAAGTACCAAGGGTGATCGCCGCTTTTCCGGGAGAGAGCAGACCGAGAGCGGTCGTGGAGATGACCGCATCACCGCCTCCGGCAAAGACCGCGGTACCGGCAGGGAGACCGGTCAGGGAAGCCGCTTTGGCAGTGACTTCGCCAACGGGGTCGATCGATTCGGAAACCGCGGGGAAAAGACTGCGCCTCAGGCCGATCCTGTCGATCAGTTCCCAGGCCCAAACCTTGTTTTTCGTATCGAAAAGTCCGAAACCAGAAGCATCCGACACGTCTGTTCCCAGCGTATCGGTCAGCCGATAGCGGAGATAGTCTTTCGGATTGACGATGATGGCGGTCTTTTCATAATTCTCCGGTTCTTCCTCTTTCATCCAGAGGATCTTGCCGCCGGTGTAGCCCGTGAGAATGTCGTTGTTCGTATAACCCAGCAGGGCGTCCAGACCGCCTGCTGCCGAGCGGATCTCGTCGCACTGGGAAGCCGTACGCTGATCGTTCCAGAGGATCGCAGGGCGGACGACAGATCCCGCTTCATCCAGTGCGACCATTCCGTGCATCTGACCCGAGAAGGATATGCCTTTGATCGTTCCGCCGTTCAGAGCCGCCGTGACGTTGCGAAGCGCTTCGGCCGTGCCCTGCCACCAGTCTTCGGGATCCTGCTGCGTCCAGCCGGGTCTGGGCTGCTCAAGAGGATAAAGGCAGGTATGAGATGCAGCGACAGCACCGTTTTCGTCTGCCGCGATCACTTTGACCCCGGATGTTCCGACATCGATACCTATGACGTAATTCATGCTAGACCTCCAGTATAATTTTCACGCATTCATCTTTATGTTCCGCGTTGAAGGCAAACGCCTCCGGCGCCTGTTCCAGTGGATATGTGTGGCTCACGATTTCCCTGACCGGCAGTCCGTCTGCAATCATCTCAGTGACGGCTGCATACTGGTTGCGGTAGCGGTAGAGGCCATGGACATCCAGCTCCTTCCGGACGACCTGCAGGGTCGGGAAGGGGAGACTGGTCTGCGCAGGCATGGAAACGAGCGTCACGGATCCGCCTCTCCGGCAGAGCTCCACGGCCTGGGACGGCGTATCGGTCTCGCCCGCGCATTCGATCACGAGATCGAAACCTTCGCCTCCGGATGCGCGCATCAGATCCTCATTGGATTCCTTCCGGGGATCGTGGACGATGGCTCCGAGTTCCTGCGCTTTGTTTCTGCGGAGTTCGAGCGGTTCCGTCTGGTGGATTTCCGTCAGTCCCATCTTCCTGAGGGCGAGAAGCGTGCACAGCCCGATGCATCCCGCACCAATGATCAATGCCTTGCGTCCGGGAACGACGGCATCGCTTCGAAGCGCGGCATGGAATCCTACACTCATGGGCTCGACCATCGCTCCTTCCAGCGTGGTCATACTGCTTGGGAGCTCGACCAGACGGTCTGCGGGAAAGGCAAGGTATTCCGACATGGAACCGTCGTTGGGAATGGATCCGAGGAAACGGACGTCGGGACAGAGATTATACCGGCCTTCTCTGCACCATCTGCAGTGTCCACAGGTCACCTGAGGCTCGACACAGACTTTTTTTCCTATCAGATCACGTGGAACGCCGGCACCTGCTTCAACGACGGTTCCTGCAGACTCGTGCCCAAGGACCATAGGATACGGCACTTTTTTATCACCGATGCCTCCGTCGATATAGTAATGCAGATCCGATCCGCAGATTCCGATGTGCTGTACGTGAATAAGAGCTTCTCCCGGACCCGGGGAAGGAATGGGACGAAGGACGATTTCGGCTTTGCGCAGTCCGGTCAGCGCGACTGCCTTCATCATATCGGACATGAAACGCTCTCCTTTATGGTGCCGTTGGAAACGGATTGCCTCAGCCTTTCCGAGACCATTCCACGGCTCCAGAGAATGATGTTCATAATTTGCTTCAGTATAGCATATTTCAGGGATACTGGAAATGGAAAAAAAGAAAAAGTCGGAAAAGAAGGAGCAATGACGCGGGATGAACCGGTTCCGGATGAAGAGAGGTTCAGGCACGGCCGGACGGATACCGCCGGGAAAACATACGCTGTTCTTTGAACGTAAATTTTGCTATAATACATGAAAGCTGTTCAGAACCGTGAAGGAGATCATTTTGACCCAGCTCTATCATGCAGATCCGGATTCAATCCGGCATTGTGCCGATCTGATCCTTGAAGGGAAACTTGTCGCTTTCCCTACGGAAACAGTATACGGACTCGGCGCCAACGGCATGGATCCGGATGCCGTACGATCGATCTTTGCCGCAAAAGACCGTCCTGCGGACAATCCTCTGATCTATCATATCCACAGCCTGTCTCAATGGAGCGGACTTGTCACTGATATACCGGATGCCGCTGCGGCCCTGGCTGAAGCTTTCTGGCCCGGACCTATGACGATCATCCTCCCGGCAAAACCCTGTGTTCCGGAAGTGGGAAGGGCTGGGCTTGCCACGGTAGGTGTCCGTATGCCGGATCATCCTGTCGCTGCGGCTTTTCTCGCTGCCTGCGGCGTACCCGTAGCTGCTCCGTCGGCGAATCGTTCGGGAAGGCCCAGTCCTACACGGGCAGAGGACGTTATGAAGGATATGGATGGCCGGATACCGGCAGTGCTGGACGGAGGTCCCTGCCGCATCGGACTGGAATCGACAGTTCTGTCCGTCGAGATAGACAGAGTGAGAATCCTGCGCCCCGGCGGCGTGACCAGAGAGATGCTGGAAGCCGTCGTTCCCCACGTGGAGGTTCATGTGTCGGCTTTGTCACCTATGGCGGCCGGTTCGTCGGCACCTTCTCCCGGTATGCTGCATCGGCATTATGCTCCTAAAGCCAGAGTACTGCTGGCATCCGGTTCCGCACGGGATCAAGCGGAGAAGATATGCAGCGCTTACGATGCCTGTTCCGAGAACTGCATGATTCTCGGGACGGAAGAAAACCTTCCCATATACGGGAAACGGAAAGTCCTGACGTGGGGTACCAGAACGGATCCGGGAACGCTGGCCGAGACGCTGTTCACTCTCCTCAGAGAGGCGGACCGACAAGGTGCATCCGTTTTGTTTGCGGAAACCGTCGAGCCTGTCGGTTTGGGCCTTGCCGTAATGAACCGGCTCCTCCGCGCGGCGGAATTCCGGTATCTCGGCGATACCGTCTGAAAAACAGCAGGCAGGACTTGCGGAACAAGCGCCGCTTAATGTACAATAGGTAAGGGTTTATTCCCGTCCAGTTGAAAGGAAACCACGAAATGAAAATCATGTTCATCTGTTCCGGCAATACCTGCCGTAGCCCTATGGCGGAAGCGTTCCTGCGCCGCCGCCTTCAGGAAACGGGCGTATCGTCCATCGAGGTCATATCCGCCGGTGCGTGCATTTGGCCCGATGACGTGGCGGCACCGGATACGATAACCGAGATGAAGCTCCACGGGATCGATCTTTCCGGCCGTAAAGCCGTTCAGGCGACGCCGGAGATGCTTGCAGAGTGTGATCTTGTCCTTGCCATGACGCATGGAGTCGCGCGCTTTGTAAAGGATATGGTGCCGGAAGGCGCCAAGACTCAGGTCCTCAGTCTGGGAGACTATCTGGGCACGGGCGAAGAAGTGGACGATCCCTACGGATGCGGGGAAGAAGTATACCATGCGGTCGCCCAGCAGCTGGAAAGAATGGTTAACGCTGCAGCAGACAAGCTTGTGAAATGAAGCCCGCAGCCACAGACTGCAAAGGCTATCTTCATATAAAGGAGAACGACCATGGGTAAATTCACGGTTTTGGATCATCCGCTGATCCAGCACAAACTCGCTATCATGCGTGACAAAGACACATCCTGCAAAGATTTCCGGGAACTCCTGGGAGAGATCGCTTCTCTTATGGCCTATGAAGTCACCCGCGATCTTCCGCTGGAGGATGTGGAAGTCGAGACACCCGTTGCTACGGCACACTGCAAGATGATCGCGGGCAAGAAGCTCGGCGTCGTACCGATCCTGCGCGCAGGACTCGGGATGGTGGAAGGCGTGGTCAATCTCGTCCCCTCCGCTCGTATAGGTCATATCGGTCTGTACCGCGATCCGGAGACCCATGAACCTGTCGAATACTACTGCAAACTGCCTCCTGATGTCGGAGAACGCGAACTTATCGTCGTAGATCCGATGCTCGCGACCGGAGGAAGCGCTTCTGCGGCTATTATGTTCATCAAGCGTCATGGCTGCAACAACATCAAGCTCATGTGCCTGGTTGCGGCGCCTGAAGGTGTGAAGCGGATCCAGGAAGACCATCCCGACGTGGACATCTTTACCGCAGCACTGGATGATCATCTGAATGAGCATGCCTACATTGTGCCCGGCCTGGGCGATGCAGGTGACCGACTCTTCGGTACGAAATAATCAAGAAAAAGTCAGCGGCCGGATTACTCCGGCCGCTTCTTTCAATTCAGGAGAAGATATGGATTACCATCAGCCCACGGCATTTACTTACCGCCGATGCCCGGTCCTCCGTCTGGAGCAGGTTTCTTTCATCATGCTTTATGCATCTATTCTGCTGTTCGGGATCGGGTATATCCGCGCAGAAATACGGCCTTATCTTACAGATGCTGACGGGGCGGTCTTCTTTGTTCTGGAATCGCTTCTGAGCATTTGTCTGTTTGCGCTTCCGGTGATTTTTATGACGGTAAGTGCGGGCGTTCCTTCAGAAACTCTGATCGGGAGAGCGCTTATCCGGGGACAGGTGCCGTGGATTCTGCTGATGAGCGGTGCGGCAGTTTTTGCCGTCACCGGCTTCCAGATGATCTGGACCGTTATGATGCAGAGAACCGGAATTCCATACAGCCTGGATAACGGAACGAGTATCCCCCTCTGGCTGTCGATCCCGTTTGCAGGTATCCTGGTACCTGTTTCAGAGGAGCTTCTATTTCGTGGAGCCATGCTTCCTGCCATGGAACGCCGCTGGGGCCGTGCTGCAGGCCTGCTCGTTTCTGCCGGCATATTCGCTCTGATGCATGGATCTGTACACAGGTTGCCCTATTCCTTTGCGCTGGGGCTGCTTCTGGCCATGATTATGATCCGTTCGGGATCCCTGTTCGGAGCGGTTCTCTTCCATGGAGTATATAATTCGGCTTCTTTGATCCTGAAAGCTCTTGCGGCCGCCGGCAGGGGTGCGGTAACGGTGAACCCTTATGCACAACCGGCCAACTGGCCGGGCATCATACTGCTGGGAAGCTTCCTGCTTCTAATCGGCGGGCTCTTCCTTGGTGTTTTTGCTGTAGGATTCACTCATCGTTGCCCAACACATATGCCTGCACTGATGCGCGATGGGGATGATTCGGGCGAAGGCGGAGCATCCGGTGCGTCGTACCTGCCCATGGCTTTCATTGTTTCGATTTTCTTTCTGATGCTTCGACTGATCTGGACGACTTTGGAGATTTGGCCATGAAACTGCAGATTCTTGCTGTCGGTTCTCTGAATGAACCGTTTTGGCGTGCCGCACAGGCAGAATATCTGAAACGGCTGAGCAGATATCTGCCCGTTACCGTGGAAGAGATCGCAGATCTTCCTGTTCCTGAGAGACTGTCGGATGCAGAGAAGAACCGCGTGCTTGAACGGGAAGGGAACGCGCTTCTTGGAAAGATTCGCCAGGGCACACAATACTATTGTCTGGACAGTCATGGAAAAGAACTGTCGTCAGAAGACTGGGCAGACTGGCTTGAGACACGGCAGATGGATGGAACGAACACCGCTCTTCTGATCGGAGGATCCCTTGGCCTGTCAGATGAGGTCAAAAAGGGAGCCAAAGGTCTTCTCTCTTTTGGCCCGATGACACTGCCCCATGGATTGGCAAGGATCGTGCTTCTGGAGCAGGTCTACAGGGGGTGCAGGATACTGAGGCATGAACCTTATCATAAATAGGGATTGTCATTCGTCATGGGCTCAGGATATGAGCGTTGAGAAAAGAAAGCCGCTATGATATAATTCACCCGATAAAGAGACTATTTTCCTGCTCACGCAGGAAGAAGCTCGATATAAGGCAAGAACCCGAAAGAAAAAGTATACGGTACGCCTTAAGCCACGATCAAATGAAAAAAGGGCGTAAAATGGGCGTAATGGATTTTCGGGTGATTCCGAAAACCCTGAAAATACGGGACTTTTTGAGAGGATGTTGAGATAAATGAAATTAGGAATCGTCGGTCTTCCCAATGTTGGCAAGAGCACACTGTTCAACGCGATCACAAAAGCGGGTGTGGCGGCGGCCAATTATCCTTTCTGTACGATCGAGCCCAACGTCGGAGTCGTTACGGTCCCCGACCGCAGACTGGATGTCCTTGCGGAGATGTATCATCCGCAGAAATACACTCCGGCAACGGTGGAGTTTGTGGACATCGCCGGCCTGGTACGGGGGGCATCCAAGGGCGAGGGGCTGGGCAACCAGTTCCTGAGCCATATTCGTGAATGCGACGCGATCGTAGAGGTCGTTCGCTGTTTCGAAGATGATGACGTGACGCATGTGGACGGTTCCGTGGATCCCGTCAGGGATATGGAGACGATCGGCGTGGAATTGATGCTTGCCGATCTGGCGACGGTCGAAAAGCGTCTGGAGCGTACTGGAAAATCCGCCAAGTCAGGTGATAAGCGTCTTAAGGAAGAAGCGGAAGCTCTTCAGTTTCTTGCGGATTCACTGAACGAAGGAATACCTGTCCGTGCATTGGAACTGACTGAGATTCAGGCCGGACTCGTTCATGATATGTGGCTTCTCACTGCCAAACCTATCCTGTATGCCGCCAACGTGGCTGAGGATGATCTAGGGCCGGACGCGGAGGACCTTCCGATGGTTGCTCGTGTACGGGAACGTGCCGCAGCGGAAGGTGCAGAAGTCGTCGTCGTATCCGCTGCCATCGAAGCCGAGATCGCCGAGATGGATCCGGAAGAAGGAAAGGCTTTCCTGGAAGAACTCGGACTGCATGAAAGCGGACTGGATCGGATGATCCGGAAGTCCTACCATCTCCTTGGCCTGATCTCTTATCTGACAGGCGGAGAAAAGGAAGTCCGTGCCTGGACGATCACCAAAGGGACCAAAGCGCCTCAGGCAGCCGGTAAGATCCATTCCGATTTCGAAAAAGGATTCATCCGTGTGGAAGTCGTTCCATTCGATACGCTGGAGAGCCTGGGTTCGATCAATGCCTGTAAGGAAAAAGGGCTTGTCAGAATCGAAGGAAAAGAATATGTGATGCAGGACGGAGATGTCGTCCTTTTCCGCGTGAATGTCTGATGACAGTAATTGAATAGTCCCCCGGAGGTGACTCCGGGGGATCTTGCTTTATCTGGGGTTTATTCCATGCAACCGTAGGCTACGGCGCGCATGCGAAGATGATGGTATTCTTCAAGGTTCGGCTGCAGGTTGTGCATATAGACGATGGATACGCCTTCGGAAGGATCGGATTCGGCCCAGGTGCCCGAGCCGCCGGTCCAGCCAAACTGTCCGAGAGAACCGTTGTGATGGCCCGTATACTTATCCATGAGGGTCCGGACGCCGTATCCGTATCCGTAACCTGCGAGATAATTATTGGAGAAATCTTTCTTGATCATCTCGGGAGTCAGGGTGTTGGTCCGCATCAGGTCGATCGTCTTGCGGCCGAGGAACCGTTCCCCGTTATACTCGCCTCCATTGGCAAGCATCTGCATGAGCTTCGTGTAGTCCCGGCAGTTTGTGATGACGCGGGAGAAACCGGGTACCGTTCCCAGCGGGCCGACCATTCTGGCTTCACGTTCAGGCGGGCAGATATACAGGGAATCGGGATCTCCGAGATTGGATCCCCGTTTCAGGAAATAATCCTTGACGAGCCGCTCCCCGATATCGCCGAAAACGAAGTTGGCGGAACTGTCCATTCCGAGGGGTTCGAACAGAGTTTCCTTGATGACCAATTCCGCAGGCTTCCCTCCGATCACTTCCAGAAGGCCTGCCGTCAGTTCGCTGGCAAAACCGTACAGCCACTGCGTCCCGGGCTCGAAAGCTAGGGGAACTTCCGACATGGCTTTGATCTGTTCGCGAAGCGTATAGTATCCTTTGTCCGTCAGCGGCTTCATCTTTTCCGCCATGGCAGCGGCCGTAGGATGAGAGACGACAGGCGTTCCGCCCATGATCATATGGTAGGGCAGACCGCAGGTCATGTTCATGATGTTTTTGATGGTGATGGGATGTTCGACAGGTACGATATCGAAACCTCCGTTGCCTTTCGGGACCCTTTTCACAGAGTGACGCCATTCGGGAAAATACTCATAGATCGGATCCGACATGAGGAATCTGCCCTGTTCGAAAAGCATCATGGCGGTCGTATACATGGCGACCTTTGTCAGGGATGCCTGACGGAATACGTTTGCTCTTGTCAGAGGGATCCTGTTCTCGATATCGGCATAGCCGAAGTATCCTTCATAGAGGATCTCGCCTTTTTTGGCGATCACACAGGAACAGGAGGGCAGTCCGTCATCTACATATCTCTGGAGCAGAGCATCCAGATCTTTGAATTCAGCCATCGTTACGCTCCTTTCCCTTATTTCACACAGCCATATGCCACCGTGCGCACCCGCAGATGGTAGTAGGCCTCATAGTTGGGCAGCATATTGTGCATGTACACGAGCGAGATGCCGTCCTCGGGATCGGCTTCTCCCCAGGTGCCGAAGGCTCCCGTCCAGCCGAAAGCGCCCAGTGAACCGTTGTGGTTGCCCAGCTGTTTGTCGACAAGAGTACGCACGCCGTAGCCGTATCCGTAGCCTGCGTTATACAGGTTTGTAAAGTCTTTCATCTGGATCTCGTCCAGACCGTTGGATCGCATCATATCGATCGTTTTGCGGCCCATGATCCTTACGCCGTCATATATGCCGCCGCATGCAAGCATGGAGAACAGTTTTGAGTAGTCACTGACATTGGAGAACAGACGGCGCCAGCCTGCTTCGTGTTCTTCACCCGGCAGGAACTTGCTGTCGAAATCTGTAGCAGCGGGCGTCAGTTTGCCGTCTTCGGAACAGGCATAGAGTTTGACCAGGTTTGCCTGTGCATTTCCGAAGAAGGAGGATCCGGTGTGATCCATGCCCAGAGGATCGAACAGGAGCTTGCGGAAAGCATCATCGACAGGCATGTCGGTCAGTTTTTCAATCAGAGCAGCCGTGATTTCACTGGAAAAACCGTACAACCAGTGTGTACCGGGTTCGAAATCAAGGACGGCTTTGGACATTGCGGCGATGTGTTCCTGTACCGAATAGTGACCCTTTTCCCAAAGCGGCTTCATGCATTCCTGCATGGAACGCTGAGCGGGATCATTGGTAGGTGCGGGACTGTTGCAGTAGGGAAGGCCGCATTTCATGGACAGGACGTCGCTTACGTTAATCGGCCGTTCGGTGGGAACGATACGCAGCGATCCGTTGCCCGTACGGATGAATTTGCGCGACTCCTTCCATTCGGGCAGCCATCTGGAGATCGGGTCAGTCAGATTGAACAGACCTTTCTCATACAGCATCATCATGACAGTGTAGAGAGGGATCTTGGAAAGGGAGGCCTGACGGAACAGTGAATCCCTGGTTACAGGGATGCCGCGTTCCCGGTCTGCATATCCGAAGTATCCTTCATACAGGGTCTTTCCATGCTGCGTCATCTGGAAAGCGCAGCCCGGCAGCCGTTCGTCCACGAAGGACTGCAGCAACCGATCCAGATCTTGGTATTTTGCCATGGTACCTCCTTTGTAGCAGAAAATGTCTGAGATTATCTGCATTATAATACTTTTATATTCTGTAAAAAAGCCCTGTATCGGGAGAAAAAGGCCAAACATAAGATGCCCCGGAGAAATCCGGGGCATCTGGTTTCGCAGCGGGACGTGCGATCAGCCGAATACGATGACTACGGCACCGTTATAGGATTCTTCGACGAACTTTTTGACTTTGTCGGTCTTCAGAGCCTTGACGAGAGCCTGGATCTTGGGAAGCTTTTCATCACCGTTGCGGACGGCGATCACGTTGGCATATGTCTGGCCCGCATCACCGGTGGCGGATTCGATCGCCAGAGCATCTGCGATCTTCAGGCCAGCCTGAAGTGCGTAGTTGCCGTTGATGATGGCAATGGTTCCGGCAGGAGCATTCTTGAGCTGAGCGGGAACGGTGTCGGCCTGGACAGCCTGAATATCATAGCCCTTGGCATCGACGATATCCAGCGTGGATACGCCTTTCTGAGCGGAAGCATCGGCGGGCAGGGTGATCAGGCCTTCCTGCTGGAGAAGCAGAAGCGCACGGGTCTCGTTGGAATCGTCCGCGGGGATGATGATGGTAGCTCCTGCGGCCAGATCGGCCAGCGAGGTGATGCCGTTGCCGTAGATTCCGAACGGTTCGTAATGGATGGCGCCTGCGGAGACCAGATCGGTGCCGTTGGAGGCGTTATAGGAGGTGAGATAAGCGACATGCTGGAAATAGTTCGCATCCAGAGACTTATCGGTCAGACCTTTGTTAGGGAGGATATAGTCGTCAAATACCTTGATTTCCAGCTCATAGCCTTCCTTGGCCAGATCGTCCTTGATGAGTTCAAGGATTTCGGCATGGGGGGTGGACGTAGCACCGATGACGATCTTTTTGTCATCCGTCTTGGCGGCGCATCCGGACAGGACACCCAGCACTACGATCACGGCAAGTACCAGCGCGGTGATTTTTTTCATGGTTGTTCTCCTTTGCTGAAGTAACAGTTTATGGGAACCGGTTTCCCGGTAGCCTTCCGAAAAAGATGGATCGGCAGATCCGACCTGCCTATTTTGCCCGTTTGTCGGTCTTGCGCGCCAGGAAAGTACCGGCTTCCTGGATCACCTGGACGATGATGACCGTCAGGAACACGCATACCCAGGTTATGTCCGGATTGGAACGCTGGTGCCCGTAGATGATCGCGATCTGTCCCAGACCTGTTCCCGCGATGACGGAGGACATGGCCGAATAGGACAGAATCGTGACGAGAGAGATCACGGCACCGATGATCAGGCTGGGTTTGGCCTCGGGGATCAGGACTTTCGTAACGATCTCAAAATCATTTGCCCCCATGGAATGGGCTGCTTCGATCACTCCGGCATCGACTTCACGGATCGACGATTCGACCATGCGCGCGACGTAGGGGATCGCGGCGATGACCAGCATGACGACCATAGCTCTGTTGCCCAGAGAGGTGCCTACGATGAGATTGGCCACAGGAAGTAGGGCGACGAGGAGGATGATGAAGGGAATGCTCCGGAAAAAGTTTACGACGAAACCCAGGGTATTGTTCAGCCATCGGATGGGGTGTATGCCGCCGGGGCTTGTGATATGCAGGATCACGCCGAGGGGGAGCCCGAACAGATACGCGATGATAGTGGAGAGAAACGTCATATAGATCGTTTCCCAGATGCCGAGCTGGATAAGACCGGCATCCCAAAGTTTATGGAACATCTCGGACATCTTTACACCTCCTCTTCATAGGAGATCCCGTGGCCTTCCAACCAAGAGACCACCTTCGTGTCGAATTCGGGAGACACTTCAAGGATCATCTGTCCCTGCAGAAGCCCTTCTGTTTCTTTAGTGTCGGCGAACAGGACGTTGACGGGACAGCCCGTATCCAGGATCAGCTGGCTCAGGACCGGCAGCCGCGTTTCTTCGCCTGAGAAAAGGATCCGCAGTTTGCGGCCATGCGCTTCCTCAATCGTGACACGGTCAGAGGGAAGGATCAGTTCTCTTGCAATGGCGCTCTTGGGGTGGGCAAAGACTTCACTGACGTTTCCGACCTCGGCGATACGGCTTTGATCGATGACCGCCACACGGTCACAGATTGCATCGATGACACGCATCTCATGGGTGATGACGATGATCGTGACGCCCAGTGTCCGGTTGATCTCTTTCAGGAGTTCCAGAATAGATCTCGTCGTGTTCGGATCAAGAGCCGACGTCGCTTCATCACAGAGAAGGTATTTCGGGTTGGTCGCGAGAGCACGGGCGATAGCGACGCGCTGCTTCTGTCCGCCGGAAAGCTGGGACGGATAGGAGTTCTGTCTGTCTTCCAGTCCGACGAGCGCCAACAGTTCACGGGCGCGCTTTTTCGCGTCTCCGCTTTTGACGCCGGCGATCTCCAGAGGGAAGCAGACGTTTCCAAGCACATTTCTCTGCTCGAGAAGATTGAATCCCTGGAAAATCATGCCGATGTTCTGACGGATGCGAAGGAGCTCCTTTTTGGGGAGAGACATGAGATCTTTCCCGTCCAGAAGGACCTGGCCGGATGTCGGCTTCTCGAGAAGATTGATGCACCGTACAAGCGTGGATTTGCCGGCGCCGGACAGCCCGATGATTCCGAAGATTTCACCGTCTTCGATCGTCAGATTGATGTCCTGGAGTGCGACGATATCTTCCCCGGTATCCCGGTAGATCTTTTCCAGTCCGCGCAGTTCGATCATGGTATTCCTTTCTTCAACAAAAAACGGGAAGCGTGCCGCTTCCCGAGATTGTGTCGGTATTGTCCTTGATTCGGTGGATGGGATCAGCGGCAGGTCTGTTCGAGTTTGGGCATCATCATGCACATGTCCATGCTGCGCATGCACATCTTGACGGTACCCATGGAATTGCCTCGAATCGCTGCCATGATACGTCTCCTTTCAAGGATTAAATGGATTATAACCCAGATGCAGGACGGTGTCAAGCATGGCCCGCAGGTCTTCAGAAGAACGACAGGAACGGAAAAACACGCGAAGACGTGAATCAAGGATTCCGACGCATGAATTCTTATTATTTTTGTCAGGATTTGTCGTTGAACCTCTTGAAAAAAGAGGGAAAAGGGTGTATCCTTCTTGTACAGACCTGTAGGAGGTGAAACACATGACTTTTACTAAAGATACGACGATCGGTGAAGCGCTCCGTGCGGACCGCCGTACCGCGATCGTGTTCAACATGATGGGAATGCACTGCATCGGCTGCCCGATGTCCTCCGGCGAGACCGTTGAGGAAGCCTGCGCCGTGCACGGTGTGGATGTGGAGACCATCGTGAAGCAGCTCAACTCGCTGACTGCCGACAACTGATTCCACGCAGCCCGCACATAGTTTTGTGCGGGTATTATTATATCTTGTGAGGTTCAGAATGAGAATCGGGATTGATCTTGGCGGCACGACTGTGACGGCTGCCCTTGTTTCGGAAGAAGGGAAGATCCTTGCGCGCAGGGAAACGCTGACCCGTGCGCAGAACGGTGCAGATTCGATCGTGGATACGATGGCGTCGCTGGCTTTAGAGGTCGCGAAAGACAGCCCTGAGCCGATCACGGGTCTGGGCGTCGGGACTCCGGGTGCGGTGGATGTTACTGGACGCATCGTCGTGACGTCCCCGAATCTTCCGTTCAGGATGTACCCGCTTGCCGGCCGGCTCGAAGAAGCCTGCGGAATGCCCGTTACATTGGGGAACGACGCGAACTGCGCTCTCCTGGGTGAAGTGTTTGCGGGAGCTGCCAAGGGATGCAGAGATGTGATCCTCGTGACGCTTGGAACAGGGATCGGCGGCGGAATCATGGTAGACGGAAAGCTCCTGGTCGGATTTAACGGTGCGGCCGGTGAGATCGGGCACATGACCATGGTGTACGGAGGGATCCCCTGCAACTGCGGAAGAAAGGGCTGTTACGAAGTCTACGCATCCACGACCGCGCTTGTCCGAATGGCTGAAGAAGCAGCCGCGGAACATCCGGAAAGTCTGCTGCGCAGATCTGCGGACTCTGCAGACTCCGGGATGAACGGAAGAATCCTGTTCTCTGCGGCACATGCGGGAGATGCGGCAGCACTGGATGTCCTTGCGCGGTATGAGGATGCGGTGGCTGAAGGAGCTTCGTCTCTCGTCAATATTTTCGAACCAGAGCTTCTGCTGTTCGGCGGCGGTATATCCGCACAGGGAGAGTATCTGATCGCTCCGATCCGGGACAAGATCTACCAAAGGATTTATGCGGCGGACGGATTGCCCAGGACAAGGATAGAGGCGGCAACGCTCGGAGGAGACGCAGGCATCGTGGGAGCCGCTGCGCTGGTGAAACCATGAACAGACCGATCCGTATGATACCCACAGTCAGACACTATCTCTGGGGGGGAGAAAAGCTCCGCTCCTGGGGGAAAGATGGCGAGACGCCGCTGGCAGAATCATGGGAACTTTCGGCCAGAGCGGATGGGATGAGTTTCTCGGACGACGGGCGCAGCCTTGCAGAGATTTTTTCACATGATTTTCCCGGAAGGGATTTTCCTGTTCTTGTCAAGCTGATCGATGCCGCGAAAGATCTCTCAGTACAGGTGCATCCGGATGACCGTGCAGCGCGGGCAGAGGGCTTTCCGTACGGGAAAAGCGAATGCTGGTTTGTTCTTTCGGCGGAACCCGGATCGAGACTCGCGATCGGACTGGAAAAGGATATGGATCGGGCAGAACTGCGTGAAGCGGCTCTGGACGGAAGTCTGCCCCGGTATCTTCACTGGATCACTCCCAAGGAAGGGGAGTGCTATGCGATCGAAGCCGGACAGATCCATGCCCTTGGCGCGGGGATCATGGTGGCCGAGGTCCAGCAGAACAGTGATACGACATACCGTCTGTACGATTACGGCCGGTTGGACAGGGATGGAAATCCCAGACCTCTTCATCTTGACAAAGCCCTTCAGGTCGCGGATCTGACTGCCTGGACGCATCTGCCCACAGTCCTGAGAAAGAACGGAACATGGACACTTCTTTGCGATATGCCGTCCTTTTCTCTGTTCGGCGGAAGCGATCCCATGGAATTCCCCGACAGAAGTGAATTCTCCGCTGTTATCGCGCTGGAGGATATGCGTTTCGAGTGCCGGAACGAATCGTTCTCCCTGCCCAGAGGGCAGACTGCGTATCTCCCGCCGCATACGCCTCTGAGCATGAAGGAAAGAGGACTCTGTCTTCTTATACTGCCAAAGAAGGAAGGTACTGATGCGTAGATCAACTGCAGTACTGCTGACCGCTCTCCTGCTTCTTTCAGCATGCTCGTCTTCGCCGCCTTCGCCGTTGCCTTCGCAGTCACCTGCGGAAGATGCTCTGACCGTTTGTGCGGTCAAGTGCGGCAAGGCGGATGCCTTCGTCCTTTACTGCGGAGGTCATGCGATGCTCCTGGATGCGGGTGAAACGGATGACGCTGACAAGATCCTTTCTGTTCTGGATGATCTGAAAGTCGATTCCATAGATGTGCTCCTGATCTCTCACTTTGACAAGGATCATATCGGAGGAGCCGCGCAGCTGATCTCTTCCGTCGGGATCGGAAAAGTCATCGAACCCGTTTATAAAGAAAAAAGCGATGAAATGAAAGCATACCGTCTGGCGCTGGGTCAGTCGGATGCTGAGATCGTCCGTGCAGAGAAAGAACTGTCGTTCGGACTCGGTTCGGCCCGGGTCACCATATATCCGACTTCCCTGGATGATCCCGGAGACAATGACGTCTCTCTGATCGTATCAGTCACGCATGGTGAACTGGACTTTTTGTTTCCCGGCGATGCGGAAGAAGCACGTCTTCGTGAGTGGATGTCCGGACATGATGAAAGCTATGATTTTCTCAAGGCGCCTCATCACGGACGGTGGAACGATGCTTCCGGTGACTTTTACACACAGACACGGCCCCGCGTATGTGTGATCACAGCCAGCGAGAAGAATCCTGCGGACGAGCGTGTCCTGGAACTGCTGAAGAGCCTGGGTACGGAAATCTATCTGACGCAGGAAGGGAACGCTGTATTCGAATCCGACGGAAAGACGCTGCGCGCATCACAGGTCAATCCGAAAAAGTGAAACGCCTGTAAGATCTGACTCTGGAATCAGTGAAAACAAATGGCCTGACGGTCTCCCGTGACCGTCAGGCCTTATCTGTATCCGGATGTGCTCAGTGGGCTTTGTCCGCTTTGCTTGCATTTGCCGTGGCGGCTGCACGGTCCTGTGCCATCTCTTCCACAGTCTTCGTGTGCAGCCTTGCTGCACCTTGTGTCACGATGGGCGGGATCAGAGTTCCTTCTTTTTCCGCTTTTGCCCAGCGTTCCTTGGCGCGTTCGATCTCCTCTGCATACTGAGGCAGCCATTCCGCTTCCGCGATCAGCATCTCATCCACCATCTGCCAGATCTCTTCCGTATTGCATACGGCTCCGACCAGCGGATCCATCATCATGGCCTGCCTCAGGAGCATGATGTCACCCTTTACGGCAGCTTCCACAGCCAGGCGCTGCACGGTGATGTTGCTCATGCAGGCGGCGGCGCAGCCCATGGGCAGATCTCCGATGCGGGGGATGTTGATGCCGTGTGTATCCACATATCCGGGCACTTCCACGATCGCATCTTCCGGAAGATTCGTGATCGTACCGTGATTTACGACGTTGAAGTGACCGCGGTAGAGACGTCCGGTCTCCAGCGCTTCGATGATATAGCTCCCGTGTTCTTCGGAGCGTTCTTCGGGGACATAGCGCATGGGCGGTTCCTTGAGCCAGTTCGGGAAGTCCGTTTCGAACCAGTTGCGTCCTTCGGTGCAGACCCGCAGATAGCCGCCTGTTTCACCGTTGATCCATGTGCTGAGGTCGATCCAGCGCATGATCTCGCCCGTGCGCTTGCGATACCACGGAACGTATTCGCTCAGGTGTCCGTTGGATTCCGTCGAGAAGTATCCAAAGCGTTTCATCATGTCGATGCGGACCTTTTCCGTCTCGGCAATATGCGGGTCCGCTTCCAGAGCGGCAAGGAGGCGGTCGTTCAGTTCCTCACCGTTGTGCTTTACGGAGATATACCATGTCATGTGGTTGATCCCTGCACAGATGATGTCGATTTCTTCCTTTTTGTAACCGAGAGCTTCTGCAATCAGCTTGTGCCCGCCCTGGACACCGTGACAGAGCCCTACCGTGGGCACGCCTCCGTATTTGTTGCAGTACCAGGTGATCATGGCGCAGGGATTCGAATAGTTCAGGAGCATGCATCCGGGAGCAGCAACTTCCCGTATATCTCGGCAGAAGCCTTCAAGGGCTGCGATATCCCGCTGGCCGTACATGATGCCACCGGCGCAGAGCGTGTCACCCACACACTGGTCGACACCGTATTTCAGCGGGATCTCCACGTCATAGGTAAAGGCTTCAAGCATCCCGATCCTTACGCAGTTGATGACATAATTGGCGTCTTTGAAGGCGCCGCGGCGGTCGAGCGTAGCATCGATTTTGATATTAAGCCCGTTGGATTCGATATCACGCTGACAGAGCTGATAGACCATATCCAGATTCCGCGGATTGATGTCCGTGAAGGATACGGAGATATCATGGAATTCCGGAACCGTGAGGATATCGGACAGAAGCTTCCGGGTGAAGCCGATGGAACCGGCTCCGATGAATGCAACTTTAATCGGCATGGATCAATCTCCTTGATGTTTATTTTTCCTGGGGATAGACGAGTCCCCACTGTGCACGGATCTGATCGAGGCGCTCCATGAGCGCGATGGATTCCGACTGAGGCATCGACAGTGATTCTCTATCTCCAGCCGTGATGCGGTCCATGGCCTCGATGAATTCATACTCATATCCTGAGATCTGTTCCGGGATCGGGATCTCACGGATCAGTCTGTCTGAACCATCAAAAACCCGGATGGCATTCGGATTGTTGATATTCTCTACGACGATATATCCTTTTTCTCCGTGGAAGATCCCTTTGCGGTCGCCGCGGGCATACATACCGTGTGTGAGGACAGCCATGCGTCCGTCCGGATAATGGAGCGTGATGGATTCCTGTGCATCGACGCCTGTCGAAGTCATCTGGACAGAGGATTCGATTCTGCTGATCCCGTTGCCGAAGTGCATCATGGCAAAGTTGATGCCATAAACGCCTACGTCAAGAAGCGTGCCCCCGGCAAGAAACGGATCCGTCAGACGCGGTTTTGTGTCCATATCATAGGAGAGATTGGCCGTCAGCATATGAACGGGACCGATGATGCCTGAATCCAGAGTTTCCTGGATAAGCCAACGGGAAGGCATATAGCGCGTCCACATGGCTTCTGCTGCATAGACGCCCGTTTCTTTTGAGAATTCGGAAATCTCTTTTGCCTGTGAGGCATTCATCGTGAACGCTTTTTCGCAGAGGACCGCTTTTCCGTGCTCCATGCACAGTTTCATGTGTTCGGCATGCAGAGAATGAGGTGTTGCGACATAGACGAGTTCGATTTCGGGGTCGGACAGCATTTCTTCATAGCTGCCGTATGCTTTCCGGAACCCGTGTTTATGGGCAAAAGCCTGTGCACGGGAAAGATCGCGTGCGGCCACAGCCCAGCATTCGGCGCCGGGCGTCCTGACGATTGTCGGGGCGACCGCATCGGCTATGAGTCCCAATCCAAGTATCGCGATTTTCATGATCCGTCCTCCTTATGAATGATTATGGCACGTTGTGTTTCTCCTACCGGTGAGCACTTGTTATCAGACCGACTTGGCGGCTTTTTCTATTTCTCTTTTTAGGCGCATGAGCCCTTGCCGCTGATCTTCGGGACATTGCGCGGCTCGGATCACGTCCCTTTTCTCCCATACGTCCAGCAGAGAGCGGCACAGTGTGTCCTGTGTCATCTCTTCCTGAGCCAGGATCTCCGCATAACCGAGTGAGCGGAACAGTTCCGCGTTCTTGATCTGATCACCGCGGCTCGCAGCGAGGGGCAGCGGGATCAGGAGCATGGGAAGACCAAGCGCACAGAATTCCCAGATCGCATTCGCGCCTGCTCTTGAAAGCACAAGATCCGCTGCGGCGAGGGCATCCGGCAGCTCATCGTGCAGATAGGTGAACTGGGCATATCCTTCCGTATGGGACAGATCCGGATTCAGTCCTCCGGCGCCGCGGATATGGAGGATTCGGAAAGACTTCAGAAGTTCGGGGAGAGATTCGTCCACAGCCTCGTTAATCGCACGGGCGCCAAGACTTCCTCCCATGATCAGGAGCACTGGTTTTCCTGTATCGGAGAATCCGCACAGCTGCAGACCTTTTTGGCGGGAGCCGGAAAATAGGCTCTCACGGATGGGAGAACCCGTCCAGACACCTTTCTTTCCGAACCCTTCGGCGGCTGCAGGAAAAGTGGCACAGGCAGTTGTCGCCATGGGAAGAGTCAGACGATTGGCCAGTCCGGGGGTCAGATCGCTTTCATGAGTGACGACAGGGACACGGTGAATCCATGCGCCGAAGACCGCAGGAACGCTGACAAAACCGCCTTTGGCGAACAGGACACGGGGGCGGAGCTTTGCGATGATGCGGGCGGCCTGAAAGGCACCGTGGATCACGTGGAAGGGATCCGAGAGATTCTTCAGATCTCTGTAACGGCGAAGCTTTCCTGAATCGATCGCATGATAGGTTACGCCTTCTGCTCTTGAGATCAGATCGCGTTCCATACCGTCATAGGATCCGATATAGTGTACGTCCCAGCCTTCCTTCTGAAAAAGCGGGATCAGCGCGAGATTCGGGGTCACGTGTCCGGCTGTGCCGCCGCCGGTCAGAACGAGAGTTTTCGCCATATGCAGGCCTCCGGAAATACAGATCTATATCACATAAAGTATAGCTTACTCCACGGTCTCTGTCACGATGTTTTAGTTGCAAAAAAGAAATGTGCACAAAAAAACGGCCGATATGAGTCCGTCTCAGGAGAAAAAAAGCGCATTGCTTGCGGTCGGGAGAACGTGAGGATATAATACGTTTTGATTCTGTTACTGGAGGGTGGAACCATGTCGTTCATCCGAAAAATATATCAGCGTTATCTGATCGATGCGATGGGAGCCATGGCATACGGCCTGTTTGCATCTTTAATCATCGGACTCATATTGAGTCAGCTGGGCAAGATCCCTCATCTTGGATTCCTTGCTGAATTTGCATCGGTGCTCGGAGCTTCTTCTCCTGTCATCGGCGCAGCCATCGGTGTCGCGATCGCATTCGGGCTCAAAGCCGATCCGCTGGTTATCTATTCCAGCGCTGCTACGGGAGCCCTCGGATATCTGGCGACTTCCAGTGCCGGCGGTGCCACCGCCGGACCGGTAGGCGCGTATCTTGCCGCCGTGATCGGCGCGGAGATCGCCCGTCTCGTCAGCAAGAAGACCCCTGTGGATATCGTTCTTACGCCTATGGTCACGATCATTGCCGGAGGACTCACAGCCAAATTCCTGGCTCCCTCCATCGGCGACTTCATGACAGCCCTCGGCGGTGTCATCAACAGAGCGACGGAACTGGCTCCGATCCCCATGGGCATAGCCGTGGCGGTCCTCGTCGGCATGGCACTGACTGCACCGATCTCCTCGGCCGCTCTGTGTATCATGCTTGGACTGAACGGCGTGGCGGCCGGTGCTGCGACTGTAGGATGCTGTGCGCAGATGGTAGGTTTCGCTGTTGCTTCCTACAGAGACAACGGTTTCGGCGGTCTGCTTTCTCAGGGACTCGGAACTTCCATGCTTCAGGTGCCCAACATCCTGCGACGTCCCCAGATCTGGATCGCGCCGACGCTTGCCGGTGCTATCCTCGGACCGATCGCTGCGGCGGTTTTCCATATGACCAATACACCTGCCGGGGCGGGTATGGGTACTTCCGGCCTTGTCGGTCAGTTCGGCACGTGGGCATCCATGGTCACGGAAGGCGGTGCCAATCCCATTTATGTGCTGATCCTGATCCTTGGCCTCCAGGTGATCGCGCCTGCTCTGCTGACTTTTGCTTTCGACTGGGCCCTGTACCGTGTAGGATGGATCAAGAAGGGCGATATGAAACTGTCGCGAGAGTAAATTTTTCAGGTTAGTGCAATAAAGTTTTTGCAGGATGATTGACATCATCCTGCACTATGTGTACAATGGAAAGGTAATTTTTCCGAGGTTTCTAGGATTTCGGAAAGCAAAGTTTTATAAAGCTGCAACTCTGGAAGGAGGAAGTGTCAATGCAAGCCTATACACAGCGTGTGCTGGATGAGGTCCGCAAAAGAGACGCGGATCAGAAGGAATTTCTTCAGACTGTCGAAGAAGTCCTGAAGTCCCTGGACGTAGTGATCGCCCAGAATCCCCAGTATGAGAAGTTGGGTCTCCTGGAGCGCATGGTCGAACCCGAGCGCATCATCACTTTCCGTGTGACCTGGCAGGATGATGCCGGCAAAGTCCATGTGAACCGTGCTTTCCGCGTGCAGTTCAACTCCGCGATCGGTCCCTATAAGGGCGGACTGCGCTTCCATCCCACAGTCAATCTGAGCATCATGAAGTTCCTCGGATTTGAACAGACTTTCAAGAACAGCCTGACGACTCTGCCTATCGGCGGCGGCAAGGGCGGTTCCGATTTCGATCCCGCCGGAAAGAGCGATGCGGAAGTCATGCGTTTCTGCCAGGCTTTCATGACCGAGCTCTATCGTCATATCGGACCCGATACCGACGTTCCTGCCGGTGACATCGGTGTTGGCGCCAGAGAGATCGGATATCTCTTCGGCCAGTACAAGCGGATCCGCGGCGCGTACGAAAACGGCGTCCTGACCGGGAAAGGCCTGTCCTACGGCGGCAGCCTGATCCGTCCGGAAGCTACCGGCTACGGTGCCATTTACTATACCGAGGAGATGTTCAAGCACGAAGGCGACAAGCTCGAGGGCAAGACATTCGCTCTGTCCGGTTACGGAAACGTAGCCTGGGGCGCGACGAAGAAACTGATGGAGCTTGGCGGCAAGGTCGTGACGCTCTCCGGCTCCGACGGTTATGTCCATATCCCCGGAGGCATTCTGACGGATGAGCAGGTTTCTTATCTCCTGACCATGCGTGCGTCCGGCAAGCGCGGCGTCAAGTCTTTCGCGGAGAAATTCCCGGAGATCGCCACTTTCTATCCCGGCGAGAAACCCTGGAAAGTCAAAGCGGATGTCGTGATGCCCTGCGCAACCCAGAACGAAGTCGGTCTGGAAGAAGCCAAGCAGATCGTGGCGAATGGTACCCGCTATTATGTGGAAGTCTCCAACATGCCCACGACGAACGAAGCTCTTGCTTATCTGCAGGAACAGGGCGTCGTAGTGGCGCCTTCCAAAGCGGCCAACGCCGGCGGCGTTGCTACATCCGCTCTGGAGATGAGCCAGAACTCCCAGCGTCTCGGCTGGAGCGCCCAGGAAGTCGACGCGCGTCTGAAGACTATCATGCAGTCGATCCACAATGCGTCTGCTGCTGCTGCGGAGAAATACGGACTGGGATACAACCTGGTTGCCGGCGCCAACATCGCGGGCTTCGAGAAAGTTGCTGAGGCGATGATCGCTCAGGGACTCGTGTGATTATTCGGTTATCACAGGTCGTTTCACTGTAATCAAGCAAGGCCCCGCTGCGGCGGGGCTTTTTCTTCTGCTTCAGGTCCGGATTCCGACGTTCATGGGACAGCAGAGAAGTGTATATTGGATAAATGGTGAGACAGATGTCCAAAAGATCCCGCCATAATTGGAAAATCCTGAAATTCACGAATGGCTGAGAACCGCTGAGATTGACAAGACTTCCGAATCTATATATAATAAGCAGTACACTGCCTAATAGCGGGCTCACGTGTTAGGAGCCCCTCCGCCAGACAGGGGCGGTGACTGGCCTGTCAACAATCGAAAGGAGAAAATCTTATGAATCAGACCTATCATCCCAAAAAACGTCAGCGCTCCATGGTGCATGGTTTCCGTGCCCGCATGTCCACCAAGAACGGCCGTAAGGTTCTTGCTCGCCGCCGTGCCAAGGGCCGCAAGGTGCTGTCCGCCTAACGATGCTGCCACGCCGTAACCGTCTTCGTCTGAACCGTGATTTTCACCGGATCTATGCCAGAGGCAGACGGGCATCCTCGGCGACACTGACTCTGATCTGCATGCGGACAGGGAGACCGGGAGAGATGCTTGTGGGGTTTTCCGTAAGCAAGAAAGTCGGAAACGCTGTTATCCGCAATCGGACGAAGAGGGTGCTTCGGGAAGCTTTCCGGAGCCTGCAGCCCCGGCTGAAAACGGGGTATCGCCTGATTTTTGTCGTTCGTCCTTCCATAGTGAAGGATGGTGAAGTCGATTTTCAGACGGTATGCAGGACAATGGAACAGCTGTTTGCCCGATCGAACATGTGGGAAGAGAGATCCTGAACGGGCTCCGCTTCGAGGTTTATACCGTGGGTTCTGTAGTACAAAAGGTTTTTCTTGCGTTGATCCGCTTTTACAAAAGGCAGATCTCACCGCTTCTGCCTCCAAGCTGCCGTTATGTGCCCACGTGCTCTGAATATGCCTATGAGGCGATCTCCCGATTCGGTGCAGGATACGGGACATGGCTTGCGGTAAAGCGGCTGCTGCGCTGCAATCCTTTCTTTCCGGGAGGATATGACCCGGTGCCTGAAAAAAAGACCCCGTGCAGCCACAAAAGTGGCAGCAGCAAGGAGTAAGACGAATGTCGACACTGACACACTGGTTTACAATGGCTCTGGAATGGCTGAATGGTTTTCTCGGAAACTACGGCTGGTCCATCATTGTATTTACCATCCTTTTCCGTTTGGTGCTGACTCCGCTGGATTATTACCAGCGCAAGACCATGAGGACCCAGCAGGCCAACATGGCAAAGATCAACCCCAAACTGGAAGCGCTGAAAAAGAAATACGGCAATGATCCTCAGAAGATGAATGCCAAGCAGATGGAGCTGTACAAGAAGGAAGGCATAAGTCCTTTCGCCGGCTGTCTGCCCATGCTCTTCATCCTGATCATCCAGTTTCCGATCTTCATTGCGTTCTTCAACGTGATCCGTAATCTGACAGGCGAACAGATCTATGCCTTCTATGAAACTGCCAAGAACGGCGGAGAAATCGTGCCCTACGGTTTCCTGTGGGTAAGGAACCTCTGGCAGCCGGACACCTTTATGGCGACGGTCATGCCTTTGGAGAATGAAATCGGTAAATATGCAGCCATGTCCGGTGTGACGGATTACGGTACGGTCATGGCATCCTGGATCGAGCAGTTTTCAGCGCTCAGAAACGGCTGGGGCTTCCTGCCTCTGGCCGCTGCCGGGTTCAGCTATCTTCAGACTCAGCTGAGCCAGCAGGAGACCGCCAAGACTCAGGGAGCCGCGGCGGAGCAGAACGGCATGAATTCCAAGATCATGACATGGATGATGCCGATCATGTTTCTGTTTTTTACCTGGACTTCCAGCGCAGCGTTCGCGCTGTACTGGTGTGTAAGTTCCGCCATGGCCGTGCTGAGCCAGCTCGTCATTTCCTGGATTTTCAAGATGCAGGATGAGAAGAACAAACCGGCACTGCCTGAAGGAGAAGAGGAATCATCTCAAAATGAATAAAGAATACATCGGCCGTACTGTGGATGAGGCTATACAGGAAGGCCTGACCGAACTGCATCTCAACAGAGAAGATGTGGATGTGCTCGTGCTCGATGAGGGCAGCCGCGGAGTCCTGGGCCTGTTCGGTGCTAAGATGGCACGGGTTATGCTCGTGATCCCTGATTCCATGGAATCGTTTACGATTGAGAATTGGGAAGAAGAAGAGAAACAAGAAGCAGAGGAAGAACAGCCCGCAGTCGTCTTCAAGACTCTGGATCAGGCTTTGGCTGAACAGGAAGAATCCAACAAGGATGATTTTGTTCCGCTTACGGAGGAGGAACTGAGTGAAAGCGCCGCAAGAGTCACGTCTTTCCTGACGACCGTTGCCGGCTACATGGGCGTAGAAGACCCCGGTGTTGCTATTGCACGTGGTGAACGCGGACTTCGCATCCGCATGGAAGGTGACAAGATCGGTGTGATGATCGGTCATCGCGGCGAGACTCTGGATGCTCTGCAGCTCCTTGCCGGTCTCGTAGCGAACCAGAACCGTGGAGACAGCGACGGTGACGATGGCTATCAGCGTATTTCTCTGGATATCGGTTCTTATCGCCGCAAAAGAGAACAGACTCTTATTAATCTTGCCCATCGGCTTGCTCAGAAGGCAGTCCGTTCCCGCAGGAATGTATCTCTTGAACCGATGAATTCTTATGAGCGCAGGATTATCCATTCCACGCTTGCATCTGTTCGAGGCGTAGATACGCATTCAGAAGGCGAAGATCCTTACCGTCACGTAGTCATCCAGCCGAAAAAGTAATCAGGTATAAGGTTGAGAACTGTGGATACTGAGAAGTGATTCTCCGGATATCCACAGTTTTTTGTTATCAGAATCATAAACCAAGTGCGTTTCTGAACCGGTCAAATCCCGTGCATGGAAACAGAACGGCGGTACGGCTCAAAGCCGTACCGCCGGGAGTTTGATTGATGATAACAGGATCAACGAAACTCAGGATGCTTCGTTGGCGACCACTTCGTAATCGTCTCCGCTGTCCTTCGAGATTGCGCTGCTGAGTTCTTCCAAAGTCTTATAGCCGCGAATCGTCAGGCTGCTCTTGGTATTGCCGTTGGTATAGGGAAGATCGAAACGGTCAGGGGCAACGCCGTAACTGCTGGGATTGTCTTCCTCATTGTAATGGATCTGACCATCCTCAGACTCGAAGTCTGTATACTTGGCATACCAGTAATAAGACGTGTTGTTGCCGGCAACTTTGATCGTGATCTTGTAAACGATGTAGAGCCGGTTGGCTTCATAGCCGTATGCACCGTCTTTCAGTTTGGTGAACCAGTATCCGTCTTCTTCGATGCCTACGAAATCGAAGTAGCTGCGCGTAGAGGCAAATGTCGTGAACTCGTTCTTGATTGCGTCCTTAGGCGTGCTGATCAGGGTGCTGCGGATATCTTCGGGGATCTGATCATAGGATTCAAGATCAAAATCCAGACCTTCGACCGTATACTCTTTGGTGGTCGGGGAAGGAACCTTGCCGTATTCCTTGATCACAGTAGAACGGGCCCAGTCCGGAAGCTCGGCAGTCACAGTGATGACGTCGCCGTTGCGGAGATATCCGTTCGTATCATCCTTGTTGCAGGACATCGTGTAATCCAGGTAATAATAAACGGAATCGGACGGATAATCCAGAGAGGCATACGCATCGCCGCTGCGTCCGGAGACATCGAGGGTCACGCCTTCAAAAGGATCGAACGTGCCGGGCTCGTCCAGACCGGTAACCTTGATCTTCAGTTCGTCATACTGAAGATCCACATTGAGATACTGCAGGAAATCCTCGGCGCCATAATCGCTCCACTTCCAGGTGATTGTGTCGCCGTTGGAGAGTTCATCATAGTAGTATCCGTCGACCGATCCATACAGGCAGCCGAGAACATACTCCTTGAAGTATTCATCGGCTGTGTAGAGCTTCGTCATGCTCTTGATCTCTTTTTTGGCTTTCAGATTCCATTTGATGGATTCGCCTTTATCCTTGAGAAGAGCATCCTCATCGAATTTCTGTTCAGTGATGTTGCCGATCGTATCATAACCTTCGAACTTGACGCTGACATAATCGTTCAGGTTTACGGAAATGATCTCAGGTTCTTTTTCTCTGAAGAGCAGAAGAAGGACGACGATAATCGCGGCCAGGGCGACCACGCCCCCGATGATTCCGATGACCAGGCCGGCTTTGCTCTTCTTCTTGGGCTTCTGTGCGGAATAGGGAGCACCGTAAGGCTGACCCTGGGGAGCGCCGTAAGGCTGACCCTGGGGAGCACCATAAGGCTGACCCTGAGGAGCGCCGTAGGGCTGACCCTGGGGAGCGCCGTAAGGCTGACCCTGGGGAGCACCGTAAGGCTGACCCTGAGGAGCGCCGTAAGGCTGCTGAGGTGCTTGAGTCACATAAGGAGCAGGCTGCCCCTGAGGCTGCTGGTTCGGATAAGCAGGTGCCTGCGGAGGCTGAGCACGATAGGGGATGTTCTGTGCCTGCGGGGGCTGCTGAGGCTGATAGGCAGGTGCTGCAGGAGCTTCCTGCTGAATGGGTTCCTGTACGGGAGCTTCAGGCTGGGGAGCGGGTTCCTGTACGGGTTCGTAGCTGGGAACTGCGGGTTCGGAAGGCGCGTTCTCCTGAACAGGTTCCTGAGTAAAGGAGATCTGAGGAATTGGAGAACCGCAGTTGGAGCAGAATTTCTGTCCGTCTGCTAAAGGACTTCCGCATTTGGGACAAATCATGAAGACTCCTCCTTACTGATGGATTTCTTGTTTCTTATTGTAACACAGGCATTTCGCTTCATCAAGAGAAATCAGTGATATAAACGCCGAGACAAGGGCATTTTGCCGTATCATTTCTTGAAAAACTCGGATGATCTATGATATACTTATACATACCTGTTCAAGGGTATGTCATTGCGAAAACGGAGGATGAATCGATGCCGGTCAAGGCAGAAGTTAAACCTGCGGAGCATTTTATCGATGCCGCTATCAACGAAGATATCGAAGCGGGCAAGGTTCGGGATTATATCCAGACGCGGTTCCCGCCCGAGCCGAACGGTTATCTTCACATCGGACATGTCAAAGCGATGGTCCTGGATTTCGGGACAGCCGAAAAATACGGAGGCTGCTGCAATCTCCGCTTTGATGACACCAATCCCGAAAAGGAAGATCAGTCGTTTATCGATGCGATTTTTGAGGATATCCACTGGATGGGGTTTGACTGGAAAGAACTCCATTTTGCTTCCGAATACTTTGAACAGACCTATGAGTTCGCTGAAAAACTCATTTGCGAAGGCAAAGCCTATGTGGATGAGCAGTCTGCCGATGAGATCAGGGAGAATCGCGGTACCCTGACCGAACCCGGTAAGAATTCTCCCTGGAGAGACCGTCCTTCCGAAGAAAGTCTTCGTCTGTTCCGTGAAATGCGGGCAGGCAAACATCCGGAAGGTTCCATGGTGCTGCGTGCCAGGATCGATATGGCCGCTCCCAACATGAATATGAGGGATCCGGTCCTTTACCGCATCCGTTTTGTTACGCATCATCAGACAGGAGATAAATGGTGCATTTATCCCATGTACGATTTTTCTCATCCCATCGGAGATGCGCTGGAAGGCGTCACACATTCCCTGTGCTCTTTGGAATATGAGGATCACCGTCCTCTGTATGATTGGGTCACGCATGAGATCGGCTTCGAGTATCCTCCCAGGCAGATCGAGTTCGCACGTCTGAATATGACGGGCACTATCATGAGCAAACGGTATCTTCGCCGAATGGTCGAAGAGCACTTGGTGGACGGGTGGGATGATCCGCGCATGCCTACGCTTCGCGGGCTTCGCCGCAGAGGCATCACTCCGTCCGCTATCCGCGATTTCCTGTCCAAAGCGGGAACTGCCAAGGCTTACAGCGTCGTCGATATGGCGCTTCTCGAGTCGTGCATCCGGGATGAACTGAACGAGAATGCTCCCCGCGCCATGGTCGTGACGGAACCGATCAAGGTCGTTATTACGAATTATCCGGAAGGAAAGAGCGAGACGTTCATGCGTCCGAACCATCCTTTCCACGAGGAAGCCGGAAGCCACGAAGTCAGTTTCTCCCGTGAGATCTATATCGAAGCTGCCGACTTTATGGAAGTGCCTGCTCCGAAATATCACCGTCTGAAACCTGACGGTGAAGTGCGGCTTATGGGTGCATACATCATCCGCTGCGACGAAGTGGTCAAGAATGAAGACGGTACGATCCGCGAACTGCGTTGTACGGCGGATCTGGACAGTTATACGGGCGGTCCCACTGCGGACCGAAAAGTCAAGGGGACGATTCACTGGGTGGATGCGGCCACAGCAAAACCTGCTACGATCCGTATCTACGAATCACTGCTCCGGGACCGTGAAGGCGGTGACGAGCATGATGACTATTTTGACAGGCTGAACATGGATTCCAAGAAGACTCTTACAGGATGCATGGCTGAAGCCTGGCTGGCTGAAGCGAAACCTGAAGATAAGTTCCAGTTCGTCAGACAGGGCTATTATGTCCTGGACCAGTATGCAAAGGAAGGTGAACTGACCTTCAACCGGATCGTGAGTCTGAAGGATACATGGGCGAAAGTCCAGGCAAAAGGATAAGGAGAGCGACATGCAGGTTCGTACACGTTTTGCGCCGAGTCCCACCGGGTATCTTCATCTGGGCGGGCTTCGTACGGCTCTATACACTTATTTGTTCACAAGAAAGAATCACGGCGTTTATATCCTGAGGATCGAGGATACCGACCAGGAACGCCTGGTGGAAGGAGCAACGGAAAAGATCTACCGCAGTCTTCGTCTGGCTGGCCTGGATTGGGATGAAGGCCCTGATGTGGGAGGACCTGTCGGGCCTTATATTCAGACGGAACGCCGGGATATGTATCTTCCTTACGCTCAGGAACTGGTCAGAAAAGGGAAAGCATATTACTGCTTCTGCACCAAAGAGGAACTTGCTGAGCGCAGAGCTGCGTGTGAAGCGGAAGGGAAGACCTGGAAATACGACAAACACTGCTGCTCCCTCACACCTGAAGAAGTACAGGCCAAGCTGGATGCCGGGGTGCCTTATGTGATCCGTCAGAATGTACCGGAATCCGGTGAAGCGTCTTTCGATGACGTTCTTTACGGGCATATCACCGTAGACTGTTCGGAACTGGACGACAATGTCCTCATCAAACAGGACGGGCTTCCTACCTATAATTTCGCCAACGTGATCGATGACCATACGATGGGCATCACGCATGTTCTGCGCGGCAATGAGTATCTCTCTTCTACGCCCAAATACAATCTGCTGTATGACGCGTTCGGATGGGAGAAGCCCGTATACATCCATCTGACCCCTGTGATGGCGGACGCGACTCGCAAACTGAGCAAAAGATACGGAGATCCTTCTTTCGAAGATCTCCTGGAGGAAGGCTATCTGAAGGAAGCTGTCGTGAATTATATCTCTCTTGTCGGTTGGAATCCCGGAGACAACCGTGAGTTCTTCACGATGGACGAACTGATCGAAGCTTTCTCTCTGGAGGGTCTTTCGAAATCACCTGCGATCTTCGATAAGGAGAAATGCCGCTGGATGAATGCGGAATATATCCGCCGCATGACACCGGAAGCATTTGATGAAGCTGCAGGCCCCTGGTATGAGAAAGCCGGTATCGCTCATATGGATCGCGCGATTCTGGCAAAGTGTCTGCAGCCCCGTGTGGAGGTATTCTCCGAACTGCCGGCTATGGTGGACTTCCTTACGGAGATGCCCGAGTTCTCCGATGAGCTGTATTTCTCCAAGAAAATGAAGACCAATGCAGAAACGGCGAGAGAAGATCTTCCCGTGATCCTGGACACTCTGGAGAAGCTCCCTGCCTGGAACGAGGAGTCTGTGCATGATGCTCTGATCAATCTGGCTCAGAGCCAGAACAAGAAGAACGGCGTCATCATGTGGCCTCTCCGTATCGCGATCTCCGGCAAAGCGGTGACTCCCTGCGGAGCAGTAGAGATCGCCGTCCTTCTCGGCAGGGATGAGACGCTTGCAAGGATCCGCCGCAGCCTTGCGGCATTGGAGGCATAAATGGCTCTGTTTTCCCGGGCAGTCAATGTAAACGGCACCGCAGAAGCCGTTTATCTGCGCGCATGGAAACCGAATCACGAGCGCGGGGCTGTGAATTATGTCCTTCGTCGCTTCTGGGTCGGTTACCTTCTTGTCGGCGGATTCGGAACCGTGATCTACGTGCTGAATCTCGTCGGCGCGATCCAGGACGGCGCTGTCATGGAGGGAATCGTCGCACTGGCAGTCTGGGTCGTGGCCACACTGCTCGGAGGAGCTCTCCTGACGTGGTTCTGGTACCTGTACAGGGATAAAAAATATCTGCGCTATATGGAAGAGATGAAAAAGTATCATGCCTCACAGAGTTCTGTGTGGCAGGATATCGATCAGATCAATGCGGAACGCGGAGCAGATGCACCGGTCAAAAAACGCAAGAATTATGAGATCTATACATCCTATCCACGCAGCAAAAAATAAGACGACCGAAACCGGGACGAAAGGGATCCCGGTTTTCTCTTTTTGTGGCTTGCAGATACGATTGACAGACGATGGATAAGGGTCTGTATATCAGAAAAAGAAAATCGGATTTGGGTGTTGACAGGCAGGACAGCCTGTGCTATAGTAAGTTAAACCGATGAAGGAGAAAGAGTAACTTTCCGTATCTTTCTGACAGAGAGCCGCTGAGGGTGGGAATGCGGTGAAAGAAAGAAAGCGAATGGGCTCCTGAGGGCGAGCGGAAACGAGCAATCGGAGTATGTGAGACGGTCTGGCCTTCCGTCAATGAGGCCGGCATATGAAAGTATGCGCTAAGTGGGCGCTGAAGCGTCAAGCCGGGTGGCACCGCAGGAAAGTATGATTCGATCCTGTCCCAGCAGAAATACGACTGGGGCAGGATCGTTTTATTTGCCCCGAAGAAAGGAGCCGAAAATGGCCGAAAAAACTATTCCCTACAAAATCTACCTCAACGAATCCGAAATGCCGAAGTTCTGGTATAATGTGCGGGCGGATATGACGACAAAACCCGCTCCGCTGCTGAATCCCGGAACGCATCAGCCGATGAAAGCGGAAGAACTCAGCGCGGTGTTCTGCGATGAGCTCGTGCAGCAGGAACTCGACAATACGACAAGGGAATACCCCATTCCTCAGGAGATCCTGGACTTCTACAAAATGTATCGTCCCTCTCCTTTGGTCAGGGCTTACTGCCTGGAACAGAAACTGGGAACGCCTGCCAAGATCTACTACAAATTCGAAGGCAACAATACGTCCGGATCGCATAAGCTGAACTCCGCGATCGCCCAGGCTTATTATGCCAAGAAGCAGGGACTGAAAGGCGTGACAACTGAGACCGGCGCAGGACAGTGGGGGACCGCTCTTTCCATGGCCTGTTCCTATTTCGGACTGGACTGCAAGGTCTTCATGGTCAAGGTCTCGTATGAACAGAAGCCGTTCCGCCGTGAAGTCATGCGTACCTACGGCGCTTCCGTCACACCTTCTCCTTCTATGGAGACGGAAGTCGGCCGCAAGATTCTGGCCGAGCATCCCGGCACCACCGGATCCCTCGGATGCGCGATCTCCGAAGCCGTGGAAGTCGCTGTCAAGAATCCCGGTTATCGCTATGTGCTCGGCAGCGTTCTGAATCAGGTGCTCCTCCATCAGTCTGTGATCGGCCTGGAGACCAAGGCTGCGTTGGACAAGTACGGGATCGTTCCGGATATCATCATCGGCTGTGCAGGCGGCGGTTCCAACCTCGGCGGACTGATCGCGCCGTTCATGGGCCAGAAACTGCGCGGAGAAGCGGATTACCGCATCATCGCCGTAGAACCGGCTTCCTGCCCGAGCTTTACCCGTGGCGTTTATGCGTACGATTTCTGCGACACTGGCATGGTTTGCCCGCTCGCGAAGATGTATACGCTCGGTTGTGATTTCATCCCCTCCCCGAACCATGCCGGCGGACTGCGTTATCATGGCATGAGCCCCGTGCTGAGTCAGCTGTATGATGACGGGTACATGGAAGCCACCTCAGTGACTCAGACGAGCGTATTCGAAGCGGCAGAGTATTTTGCCCGTGTCGAGGGCATCCTGCCCGCGCCCGAATCGAGCCATGCGATCCGTGTCGCGATCGACGAAGCGCTGAAGTGCAAGGAGACCGGTGAAGAAAAGACGATCGTGTTCGGTCTGACCGGCACAGGTTATTTTGATATGGTCGCGTATGAGAAATTCCATGAGGGGCAGATGGAAGACTATATCCCCACGGACGAAGATCTTGCCAAATACCGCGCGATGCTTCCCAAGGTGGATTGATTCCGACCGAAAACAAAGAGATCCGGAAAGCCGAAGCTTTCCGGATCGTTTTGTTATGCTGGATGTCGATGAGCCATTATTCGAAATCGATTTCAATCAGCGCAAGAGCATGTGACGGCATATATATGGATGCGCTGAAAGTCCCATTCTTATTCTCAAGCGGAGCAGATTCCGGCTTCAGTTCGGATGCCTGACGGAATCGGGCAAGCAGATCTTTATCCGGCCAGTCCGGACTTCCGGCATTTTTCCAAGCCGTATAGGCATTGGCGTGATCGGCATCGATCCTGGTCACGGTCATGACGGCGTTCCTGTTATTGGGAGCACTGAGAATCTGAAGATCGATCACGGAATCACGGGATTCATCCCAGTCATCATGATGACTGAACAGAAGGATGCTGAGGTGCTTCCCATCGGAAGTCGCGCGTCCGTTAATCTCAGGTACGAGGCCGGTACCCCAGGGATCCGGGAAAGAAGACAGATCCTGTGCACCGGAGGACGATAGTTCGATTTCTTCCGTTCCCAGTCGGCCAAGCAGACGGAACAGACCCATCATCGGCTTTTCCACACCCTGTGTGGAAAACGTGCGGGTGCCTTCGAAGCAGCGTTCGCCTTCGAACATGAAAGCCCAGGCCAGCGGCCGGATATCCATATCGAGTTCACGTGCCAGTTCTTCGATGTGATAATAGCCGGATGCGGTATAGGTGGCATAGTATTCCGTGTTCCGGAAATTCAGATTGTGATTATCGAAACGGCCGCCGGCAGCCCAGCCGTCGGGATCAGCTTCTGACAGTACGCATTCCAGATCGCCATAACCCCATTTCTTGAGAACGGAAGCCTGAGTGCGCACATTTTCCACAAGCGTCTGCACCGAGGGAAGCTGCTTTTTTCTGAGAGACAGGGGATCGAAACGATAGCCTCCGCCTTTTGTATGGAAAGTCGTGAAATCGATCCTTGTGCCTGTTGATCCGGTATAATAGTTGATCCCTTCCCTGATATGCTTGAGGAAACCATCCAGGAACTTAGTCGCATTGCCTTCAGGATCTCTGGTGCCCGTAGTAGCGGGACCGCCGAAACGGGCGTCGGGGAGGACATCATGCAGAGCGGCTTCCGTATAGTCGTAGAGCTTGCAGAATTCCGCGTGTGTGCCTCTCCAGTAAAAGATGTCCGGTTCGTTCCACATCTCGAAATACCAGCTGGCTAGTTCCTTTTCACCGTATCTTTCCTTCAGATGAGCGGCTATGACGTGGATCAGATCATACCAACGGTCCCAGTCCTTGGGAGGCATGGACCATCCGATCTGCTGATACTCTGATAGATTTCCATGTCCCGCATACCGCTTTCCATCCCTTGCAAGACGCGGGTCAGCCAGATCCAGGGGCATGAAACCGATCTCGAAGAAAGGTTTTCCGCCTGATTTCAGGATCTCATCAAAAATCTTGTCCAGCGTTTCAAAGCAGTATACGGGATCGCCGTTTTCATCCTCCGTATATACATTGGTGGATCCCCATTTATAGAACGGATGCATGATGCCTGTTACCAGCATATGATGGCAGCGGACATAATACGGAGCATCGGGCAGCGTTCCGAAAGCTTTCAGGAGCTTCATGCCCCCGGGAGTATGCGAATAGTTGCATTCATCGTATCCGATGTAGTTCCAGTGATGGGGAAGAGGACCGATTTTTCGGGCCATATCGGCCCGTACTTCAACGTGCCGAGTCATTCCATGGCCTCCAGGATCTCCCTGACTTTTGCAAAAGCGGTTCTTCCGGAGTTGTATACCGGTACGCGTGTAGCACCGAGTTCCTTTTCAATGGCGGACATTGAGACCTGTGCCAGGACAATGGAGTCCACACGACGGCTCATGTCGTCGATTGCATCCATCAGCATACGGTTGTGGAGTGAGGTGTTGCCGGAACGCAGTGCCTTGAAGGCTTCGGACAGAAGCGCGGTCTCGACAGTGATCTCCTTTCCTGCGTCGCGTGCCGCTTCGCGAAGCAGCCGCTCAGATGACGGCATGGTGGAAGGAAGAGTACCGATGAGTCCTACCCGGCTGCCCTGCCGGACTGCCAGATCCATCATGGGACGGTCGATGTTCATGATAGGAACATTGATCATGGGACGCGCATGTTCAGCTGCCTGGTTGAAGGTGGAACATCCGAGAAGGATCAGATCCGCACCGGCTTCTTCCATGAAATGACAGTAGGTGGCGAATTTGAAAAAGTTGACTTTCGGGATTGTGCCGACAGGAGCGGCAAGGTTATCACGCTGAATCGTGTCATCACCGAGATGTACGACCTGGACTTCGGGGATGAACTCATCGATGTAGGGCTGTACGGTCTGTGCTGTAAAAACGGCTGCGTGAATGATCGCCAGCGTTTTTTGGGATAAGTCTCTGGACATGATAGAACCTCCTTGAGTGACCTGTATCATCGGCTTCAGTATACTCTAGTCGAGTGCTTTTGAAAAGCCGGATTGACATAAATCTGCCAATCAGAGATAATGGAGCATATGGAGGAAATGCCCGTGGAAATAGGATACTGTGTCAATATGGTGGCATCCGAGTTTGACCGTACCGGTATCGGGATGGATATGGCTGCCGCCGTGTACGATGAGATGTATGATTATGCTGAGCTCCCGCTTGCACAGATGATGGCACTGTCCGACAGCGATTTCCGGCGTGACGTGCTTGAGTTTGTTCGGGATCGGGGCATACGGGTTGCGGCATGCAACAATTTCGCGCCGGCAAGTCTCAGGCTTACCGGACCGGATGCACAGCCGAACGAGGCCGCGGATTATGCTGTGCGTGCTTTGGACCGCGCCGCTGCGTTAGGAGCGGATACCATCGTTTTCGGGTCTTCCGGTGCCAGAAACAGTCCGGCTTTTTTCCCGAAGGAAAGAGCAATCGATCAGCTGGCTTTCTTTCTTCATTATCTCGGTGAGGAAGCTGAAAAGAGAAAACTCTGCATTGCGATAGAACCTTTGAACAGGGGAGAGAGCAACCTTGTCAATACTCTGGAGGAAGGTTTTCAGCTGATGAGCGCAGCAGACCATCCTTCTGTCGGAGTGCTTGCAGACAGTTATCATTTCCTCCTTGGGAGAGAAGATTTCACAAGCCTGAAAGATCGGGCATCTCAACTGAAACATGTGCACTTGGCACAGCCTCTGGGCAGGAGCCTTCCTTTGGAACCGGAGGAACTGTTTGATGGATTTATGGAAGCATTGCAGTCCGGAGGATATGACGGACGCATGTCTATCGAAGCTTATTGTCAGGGTTCGTTCAGGGAACTGGCCGGCAGGGCCAGAAACCGCCTGATGGACGAATGGAACAGGAGAATGATATGAGAGATTATGAAAAAGAGACTTCCGCGAGGATCGCTTTTATCAAAGAAAGGCTAGCGGATGCCCATGCTGACGGAATCATCTATGGAAACAGCGGCGGCAAAGACTGCACACTGGTCGGTATACTGTGCAAGATGGCCTGCGATAATACCGTAGGCGTCGTCATGCCCTGCCAGAGCAGCCGGAATTATGGGTCTGACATGCAGGATGCTTTTACAGCTGCAGCTCAATACGGCATTGAAACACTGACGGTCGATCTGAGCGCGGTCAAGGAACAGTTTATGACGGCACTTGGTGAAGCGGGGACCATTACGGATGCAGCCTCGTCCAATATCAACCCCCGCCTGCGTATGACGACACTGTATGCTCTTGGCCAGTCACGGAATGCGCTTGTTGCCGGTACGGGCAACCGTAGTGAACGCTACATGGGCTACTTCACTAAATGGGGAGACGGAGCATGTGATTTCAATCCCATTGCAGATCTTACTGTGGAAGAGATCTATGAGTATCTGGCCTATTTCGATGCTCCTCTTTCGATTCGGACAAAAGCTCCTTCTGCGGGCCTGTATGAAGGCCAGACGGACGAAGATCAGATGGGAGTCAGTTATCAGGCAATCGATGATATGCTTTTGAGAGGAATCAGAAATGAAGGTTCCGAGGGTATCATTGAACGCGCTCATCGTGTGACCGCGCATAAAAGACGCCCGATTCCGTTGTATGCTGATCCTGACGGAGAGAAAGAATGAACATTCAGATCTTTGGGAGAAGCAAGTCTTTCGATACGCAGAAAGCACAGCGCTACTTTAAGGAACGTCGAATCCGTTTCCAGTATATTGATCTGAAAGAAAAGGCTATGTCCGCGGGTGAACTGCGTTCCGTTCGCGCGGCGGTCGGTGACCTGAATCTTCTCATAGACGACAAAGCAAAAAACTCGGAAGATTCCTGGATGCTGTATCTCGGTGATCCCAGGTCGATTGAAGACAAGCTGCTTGAACATCAGGAGTTCCTGAAGGTGCCGATCGTCCGTAACGGGCGGCAGGCTACAGTAGGATACTGTCCGGAGGTTTGGAAGACATGGGAGTAAAAAGAATCTTTTCCTGGAATGTGAACGGACTCCGTGCCTGTATGAACAAGGGATTCATGGAGTTCCTGAAAAACAGTGATGCGGACTGCGTATGCCTTCAGGAAACAAAAATGCAGCCTGAGCAGGCTGCCTGGGACTGGGATGAATACACAGCTCACTGGTTCAGCGCTGAAAGAAAAGGATATTCCGGTACGGCGCTTCTGGAAAGAATCGCCCCGGTCATGATAACGACGGGATTTCCTCAGGATTATACGGATCATCCTCAGGAAGGCAGGATCATCACGGCAGAGTATCCGGATTTTTATCTTGTCTGTGCCTATGTTCCGAACGCACAGGAAGGACTGGCCCGCCTGCCGTACAGACTCCACTTCGAAGAAGATCTGAGACGATATCTCCACGTGCTCGACCAGACAAAGCCGGTCATTTACTGCGGAGATTTGAACGTTGCTTTCCAGCCGATCGATCTTTCGCATCCTGAAGCAAATCGGGGCAATCCCGGCTATTCAGATGAGGAACGTGCTGAGATGGGAAAACTCCAGGATTCCGGATTCGCAGATGTGTTCCGTGAATTGTATCCGGACAGGAAGGAAGCCTATACCTGGTGGAGTTACCGTATGCGGGCAAGAGAGCGGAACGTGGGATGGAGGATCGATTACTTTCTTGTGTCCCGAAGGTTCATGGACAGGATCCAGGACTGTGTGATTCATGATGAGGTCATGGGTTCCGATCATTGTCCGATAGAACTTATCCTGAAATAGCGATCAATGAACAACGGCGGTACGGCCTGATGGCTGTACCGCCGATTCTGTTGTTGAAAAAACGATATACCGTTCTGCGTGATATCGGTGATTTGGTTACCTGATCTTCACTGAAACGATGACCGGCTGATATTCCGGGGGAACTGTACCGTTTTTGTCGATGACAGGCGTATTGGCTGCGATGGCATCCACGATCTCGATTCCGGAAGTCACATGCCCGAAGGCGGCATACTGTCCATCAAGGAATACAGAATCCTGATGTACGATGAAGAACTGACTGCTCGCGCTGTCATAACTGATGTTGTTGCGTGCCATTGAGATCACGCCGCGGGTATGCGATATGGGATTCTTCACACCGTTGACGGCAAACTCTCCCTTGATAGTTTCGGAAGAACCGCCTCTCCCGGTTCCGGTGGGATCGCCGCCCTGGATCATGAACCCATAGATCACGCGATGAAAAGTCAGTCCGTCATAGAATCCGGATTTAGCGAGTTTGACGAAATTATCCACCGTTTTGGGCGCGGCGGATCTGTCCAGTTCCACCGTAATGATGCCGTAGCCCTGCACTTCGATCTCCGCAACGGGATTCTTTTTGGAACAGGCGGGCAGAACCAGACACAGAAAAGCAAGAATCAGAACGATTGCTGTTTTTTTCATTTTCAAACCTCCTGAGTGTTGAGTCCGGAACCGCCGGAAATGCCTTTGCTTTTCCGAACCATGAGATAACTGATCAGATGACCGGCGGCAGCAAGAGACCATGAGGCGGGATAGCAGCCATACAGGACCCGGATCGTGGGATACCAGGCGAAGACGGTATACAGCCAGATGATGCGGAACACGCAGCAGCCCACAAGCGTGATCAGCATGGGAGCGATGGAATAGCCCATGCCTCTCATGACGCCGGGAACGGTGTTCATGATGCCGCAGGTGAAGTAGACGATCATCATAACGTTGACTTTTATGACTCCCAACTCTATGACTTCGGGGTCACTGGTATAGATGGACAGAAGCGGACGGGAGAACAGCATCATGGCGCCGCCCAACAGGATCCAGGTGATAAAGACAAAGACCAGATCCACTTTCACGATCGAATCCACCCTCTTCGGGTTACCGGCTCCTATGTTCTGACCGGTGAAAGTGATTGCAGCATTGTAATAAGCATTCATGGTCGTTCCCACCATGCCTTCCAGATTGCTGGCTGCGGAAGAAGCTGCCACAAGAGTGGAGCCGAAAGAATTGACAGCGGACTGGATGAGGACGTTGGAGATTGAGAACAGTGTTCCCTGCATGCCTGCGGGAAGCCCGATCCGAACAAGGCTCTTGAGCTTCTCAGGATCCAGCTGCATCTTTTTCCAGAAGAACCGGATACAGCCGTCCGAGTGAAGCAGACAGAGCATGAGCAGGACGACAGAGAGATACTGAGATACAACTGTGGCGATTGCAACTCCCGCAACGCTCATCCGGAACGCGATTACGAAAATGAGATTCAGGATGACATTGACGATTCCGCTGATGATCAGATAATACATCGGACGCTTGGAATCGCCTACAGCTCTCAGGACTGCGGCCCCGAAATTGTATACCATGTTTGCAGGCATTCCGAGAAAATAGATTCTCATATATAGAGCTGAAAGGTCAAGAATGTTGTCGGGCGTTCCCATCAGAGAAAGAAGAGGACGGCAGAAAATGATGCCTACTGCACCGACGAACAGACCGCCAAGTATGGAAACGGTTATAGAAGTGTGAACAGATCGGGACACGTCGGCGGGCCGGTCTGCACCGTAATCCTGAGCGACGATGACACTCGTACCGACAGACAATCCCATGAATAGATTAACGAGCAGATTGATGAGAGCCCCGGTCGCTCCGACCGCTCCCAGTGCGTTGCTGCCTGCGTATCTTCCGACTACGACCATGTCTGCAGCATTGAACAGCAGCTGGAGAAGATTCATGGCCATAATGGGCAGAGCGAATATGAGCATGTTCTTCAGCAGCGGCCCATGAATCATATCGATATCGGAATGCCTTTTCATTGGAACCTCTCTCCGTAAGACTCACTGTAACGATACTATTATATCAGAACTCTATCGGTCCGTATGTTGTGGGAATACACGAAATTTGACTGGCGATACTGATGCGGAAAACAGGCTGAAATCGTTCTCAGAGGACTTTGCCCCTAAGCTCTGCATAGCCTGTCGCGTCCGGAAGAGAGGTTTTTTGCAAAAGAGAACGTCCCTGCATCCATCAGTAATCTGACGGATGCGGAGACGTGCCAGAATGCGCAGCGTGCATGAGATGCAAGGGTCAGGAGCAGAGCAAGCTGTGTGCCATGAGGATCGCAGTCACGGTCTTGCTGTCTTGAAGCTCACCGTTCATGACCCGCCTGAACAGCTGTTCCAGAGGCTGCACTTCCACGGATACCCATTCGTCTTCGTCCGGATGGGCTGTTCCGCGGTGAAGTCCGGTCGCAAGATAGATGTGAACAATCTCCTGATCGTATGCAGCGGCAGGATACTGACTGACCAGATGTTTCCAGTTGTTCGCACTGAGTCCGGTCTCTTCTTCCAGTTCCCGCTTTGCAGCTTCGAGAGGATCTTCTCCGGGTTCCAGCTTGCCTGCGGGAATCTCCAGAGTATCTCTTCCTATCGCAATGCGGTCCTGGCGAACCAGATAGACGTTCCCTTCTTCGTCAACAGGGATGCAGGCGGAAGCGCCTGGGTGCAGAAGAACCTCATAGACTCCCTGTTTTCCGTCCGGTTTTTCGATCAGCCAGTGTTCTAGTGTGACGACTTTCCCGTCAAACCGGCGGGTTTTATGTAAAACTTTTTCTCGCATGTGCCCCTCCTGTTTCCAAATCAGTATAGCACGCAAAGACGGTTCATGGAAGCCCGAAAGCGTTTGCATTTATGCAGGGTATAATGATATAATAACGTAACAATAACCAACTCTTGTCTGAAAGAGAATCAAGGAGAACTGAATGGACGATATTCGTGTGACACTGCCTGTCATCGCTCTGCGCGGAGTGGTGGCTTTTCCGCAGCTGCCTACGATGCTCGATATTGCCAGAGAACGTTCGGCCACAGCGCTGAAATTGGCGATGGAAATGGACCGTAAGGTCATTCTTGTGATGCAGAAACATATCGAAGTCGAAGAACCTCAGTCTTCGGATCTTCATACGATCGGCGTCACTGCACGTATCCTTCAGTTGGTGCACCCGCAGGGAGAAAACCTTCGCCTGATGGTGGAAGGAGAGGCTCGCGTGCGCCTGCTGTCCGTTTTCGAGAAAGACGGGAGCCTGTGGGCCGAAGCGGAATTCATAGGGCAGCTCATCCCGAATCCGGAGGATCCGGAATGCCAGGCCCACGTACGGCTGCTCACGGAGGCTTTTGAGACCTATGCGCAGATTTCCGGACGGCTGTCTCCGGAAATCGTTCTGTCTGCGATCGCTCAGCCGACACCCGCCCGCCTTACCGACTATCTTGCTTTCCATGCACTTCAGGATCCTGAAAAACGTCAGCAGGTCCTTTCGTGTGCTGATCTGTACAGACGCATGGAACTGACGCTGTCTCTGATCCGTGATGAGACCGAAATCCTCCGTGAAGAGAATCTGATCCAGGATCAGGTGCGTGAAGAATTCGGGGAAAGACAGCGGGAGCAGTATCTGCGCGAGCAGATCCGTCAGATCCAGATCGAACTCGGGGACGACGACATGGCGGAACTGGAGGCTTACCGGGAGAAGATCGAAGCCTCCCCCATGAATGAGGAAGCGAAGGAAAAAGCTGAGCGTGAACTGCACAGACTGGAACGCATGCCTGCCAACATGCCGGAGTCGACCGTGCTCACAACGTGGCTGGACTGGATTCTGGATGTGCCCTGGGGGAAAATGACGGAAGATGATCTGGACCTCTCCCACGTGGAACGCATTCTGAACGAGGATCATTATGGCCTGGAAAAAGTCAAGGAGAGGATCCTTGAGTATCTGGCGGCCAAACGTCTGTCCAACAACCAGCTCGGATCGATCCTCTGTCTTGTCGGTCCTCCCGGAGTAGGAAAGACTTCCGTAGCTCGCTCTGTAGCAAGGGCGATGGGGCGGGAGTTTGTACGGGTTTCACTCGGCGGTCTGAGAGATGAAGCTGAGATCCGCGGGCACAGACGCACCTATGTAGGGGCTATTCCCGGATGTGTCATTTCTTCCCTGAAAAAAGCCGGGACGATGAATCCCGTGTTTCTGTTCGATGAACTGGACAAGATGAGCCATGATTTCCGGGGCGATCCTGCGTCGGCCATGCTTGAAGTCCTGGACGGTGAACAGAATGTAGCCTTCAGAGATCTGTATCTGGATGTGCCTGTAGACCTGAGCCATGTGATGTTCCTGGCTACGGCAAACAATCTGGAGGGAATTCCCGAACCGCTTCGCGACCGCATGGAGATCATCGAACTGGATGGTTATACCCAGCTTGAGAAAGCAGCGATCGGCAAACGGCATCTGTTCCCGAAACAGCGCAAACTGCAGGGCATTGAACCATCTCAACTGCGCCTTACCGATGCTGTCTATCCTCTGATCATCGACGGATATACGAGGGAAGCCGGCGTGCGTTCTCTGGAACGTCAGATCGGAAAGATCTGCAGACGGGCCGCGAAGAAGATCGTCGATATGGGAGAAGACCGCAAACGGATCGTAGTCGGTCGAAAGAACCTGGAAGAGTATCTTGGACCTGTACGTTTCAGGAGAGAACCCGAGAGTACCAAGGACCTCATTGGTGTGGCTCATGGGCTCGCATGGACAAGCGTCGGAGGGGAGACTCTTGTGGTCGAAGTGTCTACGATGCCCGGTTCCGGAAAACTTGAACTTACGGGACAGCTGGGTGAAGTGATGAGAGAATCCGCTATGGCTGCCCTGTCTGGGATCCGTTCGCGTCAGGAACAGCTGTGTCTGCCGGAGGACTTCCATAAGAAACTGGATATCCATGTGCATGTACCTGAAGGCGCAGTGCCGAAGGATGGCCCCTCCGCAGGTATTACAATGGCGACAGCCATGGTGTCAGCTCTGACCGGGAAGCCTGTACGAGGCGATCTGGCTATGACGGGAGAGATCACCCTGCGGGGAAGGGTTTTGCCCATCGGAGGTCTCAAGGAAAAATCCATGGCAGCATACCGTGAAGGGATGAAACAGGTTCTTATTCCCAAAGGCAATATACCGGATCTGGAAGAGGTAGCCCCAGAAATCAAGGAAGGACTGGTGTTCACTCCGGTCTCTACCTTGGATGAAGTGCTTTCCATTGCACTTAGATGAAAAAAGGGCTCCGTTCTTCGGAGCCCTTTCCGTTTTGTTTGAAAAGGAGTTAATTGTGGCTTTTGAGATCAAAAAGGCGGAGTTTGTGACGTCCGCTGCAGACCCGGCAAAACTGAAAATCCCATGTCTTCCCGAGATTGCTCTGGTCGGCCGCTCAAATGTGGGAAAATCTTCTCTTATCAATGCACTGTGCCGGAATTCACATCTTGCAAAAGTGTCTTCGACTCCGGGCAAGACCAGACTCGTGAATTATTTCCGCATCAATGAGTCGTTCTACCTTGTGGATCTTCCGGGTTACGGATATGCAAAGGTGTCCAGAGACGAACAGACTTCCTGGGGGCCTATGATTGAAGAATATTTGACGAATTCCAAGTCCTTGAAAGCTCTGTTCCTGCTGATGGATATCCGTCGTGAGCCCAGTCAGGACGATCTGCAGATGGCCTATTATCTTCAGCATTATGCGATCCCCTGCGTGATCGTGGCCACTAAGGCTGATCAGATCACCAGGTCTCAGCGGAAACTGTCATCTGCCAGACTGTCGGATTCACTCGGCATGACCTTTCGAACACCCACTGTCGTATTCTCGACAAAAGAATCCCGCTGCCGGGACGATCTTCTGGAAGCAGTGAGGAAAACACTTGAGGAAGGCTGGACGGTCGGTGAATCCTGACCTTCAGGCGCGACAGCAAATGTGAATATGAAACTGTCCGCGATTAACAACTGTATATCAACGGAGGTATCAGAAAAGGGGACCCGATCGGGTCCCCTTTGGGATTATCCTGTTTCAGTCTTTATTTATCCCAGTTGGGATCATAGGGAGTCTGCTGCAGGAGCATGCGCTCGATCACGCCGTCAGCATTGAAGACGAAGTACACGGAACGATAGGCTTCCTTGTCGGTGCCAATCAGATCGTCCTTCTGGTTATCCACGGGATACACATACAGATAAGCTTCTTTGCCGTCAAGAGTGGTCTTCTTGCCGAACGCATCATGCGTATAGGTCTTTTCAGCGAACTGGCCTTTGTAGAAGTAGTCGCCGGAAGCACCGGTCGTCTCGCAGAAGTTGGCTTCTACGTCGGCTTTGGTGGACTTGCCAATGATCATGCCGCGAGGCAGGACGAAACGATCGTTGTTGTTTTCGCCGAGAGCGGAAGAGTCATACACATCGATGGATACGCACTTGCCGTCGCCAGCATAGGAAGCATACAGGATATCGGTCAGATCCTTGGTGAAGGAACCGAGGGTGACACCGGCTTCAACTTCCTTTTCGCTGTATTCGAACTTCATGGTCAGTCCGGCAAGACTCCAGATGCAGATCGTGCGGCCGTATTCGTCAATAGCATTCTCCAGATCAGCGATCCAAGCCACGGGCTTCTGCTTCAGCTGAGCGTCAGCCTTAGCGGCTTTCAGGCCGATTTTGAAACCGAGGCCGATGGAATCATCGTTCTTGCGGTCAAAATAATCGGGATAATTGGTCGGGATCTTGGTGGCGACAGCCAGAGACTGACCGCCCTGCTGGGCAGGAGCCTGCGTGGCAGCGGCAGCGCCGGGATCGTCGGTGACGGGAGTACCGGAACCGCTGGAGCAAGCCGTGAACAGGCAAGACGCGGCAAGCAGCAAGCACAGTACTACGATGAGCTTCTTTTTCATTTTCTTACCTCCTGTAAAATCTTACGGCATAGCCGTATGTAGGTCGGTTCAGTTGGTGATCTGTCCGTTGTGGATATGAAGGATCTGGCTGGAGATCCCATCCGGCAGGACAGCAGTATCGATATCGGTGCAGGTCAGTATGGTCTGAGCACCTTCTATTGCTGACTGGAGCAGTTTTCGTCTGCCCAGATCGAGTTCGGAGTAAACATCGTCGAGAAGCAGTATCGGCATTTCACCGGTCTGATCCTTCATCCAGTGAAGCTGTGCGAGCTTCATGGCGATGGCGCAGGTTCTGACCTGGCCCTGAGATGCCTGTTCTCTTGCCGGCTTCCCGTTCAGCATCACGGAAAGGTCATCTCTGTGAGGACCGGTTTGCGTAGACTGCAGCCTAAGATCTCTTTCATGTCCCTGTTCCAGATGTTCCAGAAGTTCTGTATGGATCTCTTCTTCGCCGGAACCCGGAACGGAGGGACAGTATCTCAGGAGAAACTCTTCCCGGCCGCCTGTCAGGCTCTCATGGATTGCGATGATGATCGGAGACAGCTGGTCAAGGAATTTCTGCCTTGCGATAATAAGACGAGTCCCAAGGCTTGCAAGTTCCTCGTCCCAAACAAAGAGTGTATCCGGCTTTGCGATCCCTCTGGCTATTCCGCGAAGAAGGTCGTTACGCTGGGCGAGAGCTCTTTGATACTGCTGGAGGCTTTGACAGTAGGAAGGATAGATCTGGGAAAGCGTACTGTCGATGAATCTGCGTCTGGCTGAAGGTCCTTCCCGGATCAACTGAAGGTCTTCCGGTGAGAAGATCACAGCCGTAGCATGTCCCATCAATTCGCTCATGCGCCTGATCGGGGATCCATTCACACGGATGGCTTTCTTGCCCGATTGGCTGAGTGCGATTTCAACAGTATGGATCCCATCCTTCTGCAGGACTCTGGCGGATACGTGAGCAGCATCCTGACCGGAAGCGATCAGGTTCTGCTGTTCCCGGGCGGAACGATGGCTCCTGCCCAGACAACAAAGGTAAACCGATTCCAGGAGATTCGTCTTTCCCTGAGCGTTTTCACCCCAGAGAACCGTGATGCCCGGCGGGAAGTCCAATTCCAGAGCTGATAGGTTCCTGTACCCGCTGAGGGCCAGATGCGTCAGCTCCATTCTCCCTCCTGTAAGGACTGTTGCGATACCTCTGCAGTCTTTGTGGGTATTATACCATAAAATGCACAGAATGGAATAGGTATTTTTAAGGTTCTTTGAGCTTAGCATCCATAGAGAAAGCGTGTTTCTGCAGCGGTATCCGGAGAAGCAGATCTCCTGTTCCGGCGGCTTTCCTTGGCAGAACAGGCGGAATCGGTTATAATAATTGAAAACACAGAAACAGGGAGGCCTTATGGACCGTTATCTCCATCGAGAGCTGTCATGGCTGGATTTCAACGCAAGGGTTCTGGCACAGGCAAAGACGGAAGATGTTCCCATAGGGGAGCGCTGCCGTTTTCTTTCCATTACCCAGTCGAACGCCGACGAATTCCAGATGGTGCGTGTAGCGTCTCTTGCCCGTGATATCAGAAGACACAAAACAGGGAGTGTGTTAGGACGCTCCCCCAGGTTGCAGATGAAGGATGTCCGCGCCAAACTTCGTGCGCTCATGCGGGATCAGCAGATGACTGCAGCCCAGCTGCTTGCTGAGCTTTCTGAGCTGGGAGTTCGTTTACTGCATTTTCATGAACTGTCTTCCGATCAGCAGCAGGAGCTTAGGGGGCAGGTGCAGGAAGAATATCTGCCGCATCTTATGCCCATACTGATCCAGAAAGGCCGCAGACTGCCGCATATGAGCAGTAAACGTCTGCATCTGGCTATGCGGACAGGTGAAAAGGCATGGACCTATTCCATCCCTCTGGAATGGCCTCGTTTTCTGTCTGTTCCCGGAACTGAAACTGAATGGGTTCCGATGGAAGAAGTGATACTCACGTGTCTTCTGCCGGATGAAGGCGCTCAGGGCGTCCTTCTGTTCCGAATCCTGCGGGACGAGGATCTTGATTTCGACGATCAGGCTCCCGATTTCCTTAGCGAGATGGAAAGAAGCGTCCGCCGCCGTGGATGGGGCGTACCCGTTGCCATGGAATACGCGCGGGAATTTCCCCGGGAAGGCTATGACCCTGTGCTGGAGGAAGCTCTTCGTATCGCTTTGTCTCTTGAAAGAAACGCTGTGACCGGGCTTCCCGTCATGTTGAATCCAAAACCGTTCACGGAACTGACGAAAGGGCTCGGAAAAGATGCATTCTTTCCGAAAGCAGCACCCGTAATTCACGAGAATCTCCGGCGCGGCGTCAGCATGTTCGAAGCGATGCGCAAAGGCGATTTCATGGTCCATGTTCCTTACGAAGCCTATGATCCCGTGTTGCGGCTTCTTCAGGAGGCGGCGGAAGATCCAAACGTCATGTCCATCCGTCAGACGCTGTACCGCGTTTCTTCCCATTCCCCTGTGGTGGAGGCTCTTGGCCGCGCTGCACGAGCCGGAAAAACGGTCACAGTCATGGTGGAACTGAAAGCCAGGTTCGATGAGGAGCACAATATCCACTGGGCTCACGTCCTGGAGCATATGGGATGCCAGGTGATCTATGGGCTTGCGGGACTGAAAGTGCATGGAAAAGCACTGCTCATCACGCGAAGAGGGGAAAAAGGAGTTGAAAGATATCTCCACCTGGGGACAGGGAATTACAACGAGGATACGGCCCGGGCGTACAGCGACATGCATCTGTTCACATGCCGTGAAGACCTGTGCAAGGATGCGGAAGAGCTTTTTAAGGCGCTTTCTGCTCAGGAGGAAATGCCTGTACTGAGAAAACTGAAACTGTCCCCCAACGGTATGAGGCCTTTCCTTTATGAGAAGATAGACAGAGAGATCGAGAACGCAAAAGCCGGACGTCCTTCGGGAATCCGGGCTAAAGTCAATTCTCTTTCCGATATCGGCATCATCGACAGGCTGTATGAAGCATCGCGTGCAGGCGTGCCCGTGGAACTGGTGACACGCGGTATCTGCTGTCTGCTTCCGGGGGTCGAGGGAATGAGCGAGAATATCCGGGTGGTATCCATCGTCGGACGTTATCTGGAGCATCATCGGATCTTTGCGTTCGAAGCTGACGGAGCCAAAGAGATCTATCTTTCTTCCGCGGACTGGATGCCCCGAAACCTTGACCGAAGGGTCGAGATCGCGTTCCCCGTTGAAGATCCGGTGTGTGCGGAGCGCCTGCACCGTCTCCTGTCCATTGCACTGGCCGACAACGTGCAGGGGTGGGAACTCCACTCCGACGGGACTTGGTCCCGTGTGAAACAGGGAGACAGCCCGCGAGTGGATTTTCAGAGTTACTGTGCGGAAGAGATGAATCTGTTCCAGTCGTGAAACCGGGGGAATAAAGCCGCGAAACGGCTTTTTTCCATTGGTTCAGCCTTTACAATCCACTGTTTTTCGGGTATAATACCGTTTACAACCGAGCGATGGGGACAAGCATCACGCCAGAACGCAAGAAGAGAGCCGGGGACAGGTGAAAGCCCGGTGCGGGAAGGCAGGAAAGCATCACCCCGGACGGGCCGGACTGAATCAAGTAAGACCGGACGGCAGCCCACCGTGAGCGGGTATTTGAGAGCGCCTTTCAGGCGAATTCAGGTGGTAACGCGGATCCCCCTCCGTCCTGTGCGGACGGGGGGATTTTTGATTTTGGAGGTATTTCCATGCTGTATGAACCCGTATCCTCCTCTCTGGATTTTGCTGCCAGAGAGAAAGAGATGCTCCAATTCTGGAAAGATCATTCGATCTTTGAAAAAAGCGTGTCGCTGCGTGAAGGTTCTCCTTCCTTCACGTTCTATGACGGTCCGCCTACTTCCAATGGCCGTCCGCATATCGGACATGTACTGACCCGTTCCATCAAGGACCTGATCCCCCGTTACCGCACGATGAAGGGATATCAGGTGCTCCGCAAAGCCGGATGGGACACCCATGGCCTGCCTGTGGAACTGGAAGTCGAGAAAAAGCTGGGATTCAACGGCAAGGAACAGATTGAAGCGTTCGGGATCGCGAACTTCAATGAAGAATGCAGGACTTCTGTCTGGACTTATCTGGACGAGTGGCAGAAAATGAGTGACCGTGTCGGCTTCTGGGCCGATATGGACAATCCCTATGTGACCTATCACAACGATTATATCGAATCGGAATGGTGGGCTTTCAAGAAGATCCATGAAAAAGGTCTTCTTTACAAAGGATATAAAGTCGTGCCTTACTGCCCCCGCTGCGGGACCGCTCTTGCTTCCCACGAGGTAGCTCAGGGTTATAAGGACGTCAAGGAGACCTCTGCAATCGCCAGATTCCGTGTCAAGGGCAGCGACGCTTCCATCCTTGCATGGACGACGACTCCCTGGACCCTTCCGTCGAACGTTGCTCTGTGCGTGAATGCGCATGAGGATTACGTAAAAGCAGAAAGCAGGGGAGAGATCTTCATTCTGGCCGCGGCACTTGTGGAAAGCATCCTCGGAGAAGACGCCAAGGTGCTTGAGACCATGAAAGGTGCCGATCTCGAAGGCATGGAATATGAACAGCTCATGCCTTTCGGCTCCGTAAAGGGGAAAGCGTTCTATGTCGTCTGCGATGACTATGTCACGTTGACCGATGGTACCGGTGTCGTGCATATCGCGCCGGCCTTCGGTGAAGATGACGCCCGTATCGGACGGAATTACAATCTTCCTCTTCTTCAGATGGTGGATGAACACGGCGAGTTCACAGGAGGGACCCCGTGGGATGGGATGTTCTGCAAGGACGGAGACTCTAAAGTCCTGGAATATCTCAAAGAGCGCGGCCTGCTGTTTGCAGCCCTTCCCTATGAGCACAGCTATCCCTTCTGCTGGCGCTGCAACACTCCTCTGCTTTACTATGCCCGCTCTTCCTGGTTCGTGAAGACGACGGCTATCAAGGATGAACTGATTGCCAACAACCGAACGGTCAACTGGATCCCTGAGACGATCAAGGAAGGCCGTATGGGCAACTGGCTGGAAAATGTCATTGACTGGGCGGTATCCCGTCAGCGCTACTGGGGAACGCCTCTGCCCGTATGGGAATGTGAATGCGGTCATATTGAAGTCATCGGTTCCAGGGCGGAGCTGGAGGAAAAGTGCGGGAACGTTCCGCATGATCTGGATCTTCATCGCCCCTATATCGATGAATATACGATGAAATGCCCCTGCTGCGGCAAAGAAATGCACAGGGTACCGGATGTCGCAGACTGCTGGTTCGATTCCGGATCCATGCCTTTTGCTCAGTGGCACTATCCTTTTGAGAACAAAGAGACTTTCGAAGAGCATTTCCCGGCGGATTTCATCTCCGAAGCACAGGATCAGACACGCGGATGGTTCTATACCCTCCTGACGCTCTCCACACTCCTGTTCGATCAGGCGCCTTTTAAAAACTGCATCGTTCTGGGCCTTGTAAACGACAAGAACGGCATCAAGATGAGTAAGCATCTGGGCAACGTTGTCGATCCCTGGAGCGTACTGGATGCGCAGGGAGCCGATGCTGTCCGCTGGTATTTCTATACCGGATCTGCGCTTTGGCTGCCCAGCAGATTCTCCGGAGAAGCCGTGAGTGAGGCTCAGCGTAAGTTCATGGGCACTCTCTGGAATACGTATGCGTTCTACATCCTCTATGCCAATATCGATGGATTCAATCCCAACGATTATGAGTTTAAGCCTGAAACTCTGGGAGTCATGGACCGCTGGCTGCTTTCCCGTCTGAACACGCTGGTTCGGACAATGGATGAGCATCTGGAGAACTACCGCATCACGGAAGGCGGACGTGCACTGTCTGCCTTCGTTGATGAGCTTTCCAACTGGTATGTGCGCCGCGGGCGTGAACGCTACTGGGCCTCCGGCATGGAGCAGGATAAGATCAATGCTTATCTTACACTTTATACCGCTTTGGAAACCCTCAGCCGTCTCTGTGCGCCTTATATCCCCTTCATGGCGGATGAGATCTATCAGAATATCGTGCGCCGTGTAGATCCTGAAGCGCCTGAATCCGTTCATCTTTGTGACTGGCCGGAATACAGTGCCGAGATGGTTGATCCCGGGCTGGAAGCTTCCATGTCCAAAGTCCTCACCTATGTGACTCTTGGACGTGCTGCTCGGAACGTGGCTTCACTGAAAGTCCGTCAACCCCTTTCTACCCTCTATGTGCTGGGAGAGGAACTGACTCCGGAATTCAATGTGCTCGTCGCGGATGAACTGAACGTCAAAACTGTGGTATATGCCAATGACGAAGCCAGCCTTGTGGATTATGAGATTAAACCGCAGATGCGAACGCTCGGGCCGAGGCTCGGGAAACTCCTTCCCGCCGTGCGGACGGCTCTGGCCGCATGTGACGGCGTAGACTGCGTCAGACAGCTGAAAGAGAACGGCGTCTATAAACTCGAACTGGCCGACCAGACAATCGAACTGGCCGAGTCTGACCTGTTGATCTCTCCCCGTCAGAAGAGCGGTCTGGTCAGTCAGAGCGATCAGGGAGTGACGGTAGCCCTTGATACCGCACTGACTCCGGAACTTGTGCTCGAAGGACAGATCCGTGAGATCGTATCCAAAGTCCAGAACCTGCGCAAGGAAGCTGATTTTGTTGTAACGGATCATATCCGGCTCGGCTATGCGGGCGATGAAAAGTTCTGCAGCCTTATGGCATCGAACGCTTCCGCAATCGGAGAGGATGTACTGGCGGATCGTATCGAAGAAGGGCTTTCCGGCTACGAAGGCGAAGTGAATCTCGATGCCTTTGCCGGCCGGCTCTCCGTGGAGAAACTCTGATGTGGCTTGCTGACACCTGGAGGGACTATGAAGTCCTGGACTGCGGAGACGGCGAAAAGTTGGAGAGATGGGGCGAAACGATACTTCTTCGCCCCGATCCCCAGGCAATATGGCCTGCAGGATCTAGACTCGAAGCAACAACCGGCTTGAATGCGCATTATCACCGCTCTGCTTCCGGAGGCGGTGAATGGGAAGTGCTCACCAGACTTCAGGATCCCTGGCAGATCTCATATAGGAAGCTGACCTTTGAAGTCGGACTCATGGGCTTCAAACATACAGGACTGTTTCCTGAACAGGCTGTCAACTGGGACTGGATGGGAAACCAGCTTCAGGGAAAGGAAAACGCTGAAGTCCTGAATCTCTTCGGGTATACCGGCGCTGCGACAGTAGCCTGTGCCGCAGCCGGAGCCAAGGTCGTGCATGTGGATGCGTCCAAAGGCATGACCCAATGGGCAAAACGCAATCTTTCCCTGAACCTCCCGGAAAACCGTTCCGTGCGCTGGATCGTGGAAGACTGTCTCGCTTTTGTGAAGCGTGAACTGCGCAGAGGGAGAAAGTATCAGGGCATCCTGATGGATCCGCCCAGTTACGGACGGGGCCCGAACGGACAGACATGGAAGCTGGAAGACTCGATCTACGAACTGCTTCAGCTGACATCCCAGCTTCTGGCGGAGGATGCCTGCTTCTTTCTTCTGAACAGTTATACAACAGGACTGCAGTCTTCGGTGCTTTCAGATCTTCTTAAGCTTACTGTCGGACAGCATGGAGGCAAGGTGACGGCAGATGAACTCGGGCTTCCCGTATCCAGGAGGCCGATTGTGCTGCCCTGCGGTGCGAGCGGAAGGTGGGTCCCGTGAGGACACCGAGGATACTGTATGAGGACAACCATATCCTGGTTGTCGTAAAGCCGAAGGGCATGCCCGTGCAGGCGGATGCCTCCGGGGATGCGGATCTTGCGACGGTCCTCAAAGAGTACATCAAAGTCAAATACCGGAAGCCGGGCGCGGTCTGGCTGGGAATCGTTCACAGGCTTGACCGGCCGGTCGGAGGCGTTATGGTTTTTGCCCGGACCTCCAAAGCTGCCGCCCGCCTTTCGGACGAGATACGGCGGGGAGAGATGAACAAACGTTATCTCTGCGTCGCTAAGGGTGAGTTTTCTCCCGGCAGTTGGGAAGACTGGCTGCTGAAAGACAGTGCCACCAACACGTCCCGTACCGTACCGGAAGGCACGGAAGGGGCAAAAAATGCCAGCCTTATTCAACGTACTATAGCGTATGAACAAGGACTGAGCCTGACGGAGGTTGAGCTTCTGACGGGACGAAGCCATCAGATCCGCGTACAGTTCTCCTCAAGAGGACATGCTCTGTGGGGAGATGCCAGATATAACCCGGAATCAAAACCAGGGCAGGATATCGCGCTTTTTGCTGCTGAACTGTCTTTTACGCACCCTACGACAAAGGAAAGGCTGACCTTCACCGCGAGCCCTGAAGGAGTTCCCTGGAATCTTTTTGAAATCGAAAGGATAGACTGATGGAAAGGTACGCTTGGAAAGCCCGCGTTCTGCCGGGAAAACTGGAAGAATACCGTCGCCGTCATGATGAAATCTGGCCGGAACTCGTAGCTGTTCTCAAAGAAGCCGGGATATGCAACTATACGATCTGGCAGACTGGGGACGAATTGTTCGGCTACTATGAATGCGAGAAAGGTTCCGATTATGCTGCACGCGTGCAGGCGGAAAGCCCTGTCGTCGATCGGTGGAATCTGTACATGAAGGACGTCATGGAGATGGAGATGGATCCGGTCACTGGTGCGCAGCCCAAAATGGTACAGGTGTTCCGTCTGGAATAGAGACCATATGGTCAGGCCGACAAAAAGAAACAGAGCAGAGGGGATAAAACTCCTCTGCTCTGTTTTTTGCGGGATCCTGTCACAGGCTTTCGTGAAGATCAGTCTCTGCAGACTTCTGCCGCCATTTCTGATACGGTAGGATGGGGATGGATGACAGATGCGACCTGTCTGGCTGTGAGACCGAGAGACACGGCCAGAGCGAATTCTCCGACCAGATCTGTCGCTCTCGGACAGAAAAGCTGTGCGCCGAGGATCCTGTCTGTTTCCTTATCAAAGACTGCTTTGATGAATCCGGATTCACCGCTTTCGATCACACATTTTCCGTTGGATCCGGTCAGGACTTTTTTGACCCGGCAGGGGATGCCCTGTGCTTTGGCTTCAGCTTCTGTCAGCCCGACGGAAGCGATCTCAGGCTGAGTATAGACACAAGCGGGCACGGTATTCATATCTACAGGCAGAGGAAGACCAAGAATCGCCGCAACAGCGTTGCGCGCCTGTGCTTCTGCTGTGTGTGCCAGCTGCATTGTCCTTGCTCTGGCATCGCCGATCACATATACGTGCGGAATGGAACTGAGTCCGGACTCATCCGTCAGGATGGCACCGCGCTCCATTTGAGGGATCATATCTGTAAAGAGCCCGTCCGATGCGGCCTTGCGTCCGGTGGCGACGAGAACTCCTTCGGCTTCTGCTGAGCACTCTTTACCGGCTTTATCCGTATAGCGCACAATCATATGCCCGGGTGTTCCTTCGACAGACGTGACCCTGCAGGAGAGATTGACAGACGCCCCCTGCTTTTTCAGAAGCAAGGCCAGACGCTGTCCGAATTCTCTGTCCATGGGAGGGAGAAGATGCTCCATGGCTTCAAGGACCGTAATCTGGCTTCCGAGATTCAGATAGATGGATGCGCACTCACAACCAATAACACCGCCCCCGATGATGATGAGAGAAGAGTAGTACCTGCCGCTGCCTTCGAGGATCTCATTGCTGGTGCAGACACCGGGAAGATTCAATCCGGGAATCGGCGGAAGGGACGGGACGGAACCTGCCGCGATAATGACATCTTTGGCTTCGTAGATCTCGCCGTCTGCTTCGATCCTGACATTTTCACTGCCGCATGAGAGAATTTTAGCACTGGAACGGATGACTGTGACCTTGTCGGATTTCATCAGCTTTTCAATGCCCTGGCGAAGGAATGTGACAACGGAATCTTTCTTTTCGTGCATGACTCGGAAATCATACTCGGATGCTTCCAGACGCAGTCCCCATTCCTGAGCATGAAGAGCGGTCCTGTACAGTTCACTTCCGTGCAGCAGTGCTTTTGTAGGGATGCATCCTCTGTTCAGACAGGTACCGCCCAAAAGATCTTTTTCAAAAAGGATTACGGACAGGCCGGCTTTGGCAGCTTCATCTGCTGCCGTATATCCTCCGGGACCTCCGCCGATGACAGCAAGATCATACATGATGGTTACCTCCAATGTTTTGGATCAGATGGATCAGCACGCGCCCCGCGGGCGAATCTGCATCTTTTCCCAGTTTCTGCACAGCTGCTTCGGTATTTACAGGACAGTCTGTCAGTTTATGAGAGATCGTGAAATCAAAATCCGTTTCCAGTGTATCCGATGAAAACAGTGTTTTTCGGAAAACAGGAGTTCCGCCGCATGAGCTGACCGTTTCATAATCCAGGCGGAAGAGACCTTCCGGGAACATGGATTCCGTATGATGCGGCAACGGACCGGAATCGCGCCAGATCCATGAAGGGGATGCGAAAACCGCTCTTTCATGGGAGATCGTTTCCGAGTCGATGATTGATTCCGGAAGCTGATTGCACGGCAGGCCGTATACACGCGAGAAAGCCAGCTCTAAAGCTTCTGCCATACGCATGACCGTAAGGTCAGGGCAGATCTCCTGAAGATTCATGACCCGAGACCGTACGGAAGGCACTCCGCTTTTCTGCATTTTAAAAGGGGAGACGTGCAGATAATCAGACAGACGTGACTGATCGACGGAGATCATGACCGTCCCGTGATGGAAAGCAGCGCCTCCGGAACGGTAATAAGCATGTCCGGAGAACTTTCTTCCCTCACAGATGAGATCGTTCCGTCCCGTCCTTTCCGCATGTATCCCGAAACTGCGCACGGCCTCCAGTATGACTTCCGTTTCTTTCTGCCGATCGGAATCATCCGTCGAGGAAAGAAATGTGAAATTCAAATTGCCCAGATCATGGAAGACAGCGCCGCCGCCGGACAGTCTGCGGGCCAGGTGGGCTCCGTCTTTTTCAAGACGCGAAGGATCGCATTCGGCCCAGGCATTCTGGTTTCTTCCGATTACGACTGTTTTTTCATTCTGCCAGAGATACAGGATACACTGGCCCTTTTGAACTGTCTGCAGAAGACCTTTCTCCAGGGCCAGGTTCCGGTATGGATCCGTACTCTCCGTACGGATCAAGTAAAGAGTACGGATCATCAATGAGGATCAATTTTCGTCAAAGAGGTACTTGAGGATCGGTTTGCGGGCAGCCAGGACGTCGTCAGGCCGCGTGATCGTCTTCGTCAGAGGCGCAGCATGCAGCATTTCTGGCTGTTCATGTGCTTCTTTCCAGATTTGGATCAGCGCGTCACAGGCAGCATCCAGCGTTTCCTGAGATTCAGTTTCTGTCGGTTCGATCATGAGCGCCTCATGTACGATAAGAGGGAAATACATTGTCGGCGGATGAATACCGAAGTCCAGAAGCCTTTTGGCTACATCCATGGCATTGACGCCTGTTTCCGCTTTCAGGGGCCCTATGTCCATGACGAATTCGTGCATGCAGGGCTGCGGATAAGGCATGGTATAGTACTCACTCAGCCGTTTCATCATGTAATTGGCGTTCAGCACAGCACCTTCCGATGCCTCGGGAATGCCCTTGCGGCCAAGTGTCAGGATGTAGGTCAGTGCTCGTACGACCACAAGGAAATTGCCGTAGAAACTGCGCACTCTTCCCATCGTCTGTTCCGGATCGAAAAGGCTGTACTTTCCGTTCTCTTCTCTGACACGAGAAGAGGGAAGGAAGGGAGCAAGGAAAGCTTTGCAGCCTACAGGACCCGAACCGGGGCCTCCGCCGCCGTGAGGCGTGGAGAATGTCTTGTGCAGATTGACATGCACGCAGTCAAAGCCCATGTCTCCGGGACGGGCCTGCCCCATGACGGCATTCAGGTTTGCACCGTCATAGTAGCAAAGGCCGCCGGCTTCATGAACTGTCTTTGTGATCTCGAGGATGTTTGGATCAAACAACCCCAGCGTGTTGGGATTTGTGAGCATGAGACCGGCAGTATCAGGACCCACGGCGTTTTTCAGAGCCTGAAGGTCTACACCGCCTTCCGGGTTGGAAGGAATGGATACGACCGAGAAACCTGCCATGACGGCAGATGCAGGATTCGTGCCGTGAGCCGAGTCGGGAACGATGATCTTGGTGCGCTGGGCAAGTTCTCCGCGCGTTTCATGATACTTGCGGATCAGAAGCAGTCCTGTATATTCACCATGAGCACCTGCAGCGGGCTGCATCGTCATGGCATCCATTCCCGTGATCTCAGCAATCAGCTTCTCCGTATCATACAGGACGCGGAGAGCACCCTGAACGGTCTCTGCCGGCTGAAGAGGATGGATCTGAACAAAACCGGGAAGGGAAGATGCCGCTTCATTCACGCGGGGATTGTATTTCATCGTGCAGGATCCAAGGGGATAGAAGCCGCAGTTCACACCGTAGGTTTCCTTGGAAAGGGCCGTATAGTGACGGTCAAGATCAACTTCTGCCATTTCGGGCAGCCGCGGTGCGCTGCTGCGCAGACAGGCCGGATCCAGAGCATATTCCGGTACGTCACAGACGGGGATGAGGCATTCACCGCGTCCAGGACGGCTTTCTTCAAACAGAAGCTTCATCGCACTGCCTCCTTAACCAGGTCGACCAGACGGTCGATTTCCTTTTTGCCATTCAATTCCGTGGCGCACCACAGGATACCGCCTTCGATCGGGAGACCTCCCAAAATGCCCTGTTCCGCTAGCTTTTCGTTCAGGATGATTGGGTCGATGGGACAGGTCATCAGAAATTCGTGGAAGAATTCACTGTCTTCCACAAGAGCAAATCCCTCAATCTCTGAAAGCCGGGCCGCGAGGTAATGGGCATGGGAGACGGAATTCAATGCGACTCGACGGAGCCCTTCCGGTCCTACGGCAGCCAGATAGACGGAAGCGGTCATGGCACAGAGAGCTTCATTGGAGCAGATGTTGGATGAGGCTTTTTCTCTGCGGATGTGCTGTTCACGGGCCTGAAGCGTAAGAACGTAAGCTCTGCGTCCCTGGGTATCCTCGGTTTGTCCGACGATGCGTCCGGGAAGTTTGCGCATGAGTTCTTTCGTCGTGGCCATGAATCCCAGATACGGTCCTCCAAAGGAAAGGGGAAGTCCGAGAGGCTGGCCTTCACCGCATGCGATATCGGCTCCGTATTCTCCGGGAGTCTTCAGAAGACCGAGAGAAATGGGATTGACGTTCATGACGGCTTTGGCTCCGGCCTCGTGCGTGATGCCGATCAGCGTTTCTGCGTCTTCCAGGATCCCAAAATAGTTAGGCTGCTGGAAGCAGACGCTCGCACATTCCGAATCCAACAGTTTCCGGAGAGCTTCCGGATCTGTTGCATGGTTTTTCATAGGTATGACGGTGAGAGGCACGTTGCGGGACTCGCAGTATGTCTGTACCACGGTCAGTACGTCGGGATTGACTGCTTCGGAAATGAGGACCTTTTTCTTCCTGCGTCCGTCGACGTTCATGAGAACGGATTCGGCAGCAGCAACGGCACCGTCATAGACGGAAGCGTTGGAGACTTCCATCCCGGTCAGTTCGCAGATCTGTGTCTGGTATTCGAAAATCGACTGAAGAACTCCTTGGCTGATCTCCGCCTGATAAGGAGTGTAGGCGGTCACGAACTCTTCTTTGGTCGTAACTGTCGTTACGATGGAAGGAATGTAATGACGATAGGCACCGGCTCCGCGGAACACAGAAGCGAATACTCTGTTCTCACCTGCAAGTGAAGCCATTCTGGCACTGACTTCCATTTCAGTCAGCCCGTCAGGCAGATTGAGATCGTGAATGCGCGCTTCAGGAGGAATGCAGGAAAAGAGTTCATCCGGAGATCCCATTCCTACAGTCTTCAGCATTCGGGCGCGTTCTTCTTCAGTGGAAGGAATATAGCTTCCCATCCGCTTTACTCCTTTTCAGATTCACAGTGCTGGGCATAGGCGGCAGCATCCATCAGTTCGACGCGCTCTGAGATGTCAGAGACACGGATCAGCCAGGCATCGTACGGAGCTTCGTTGACCAGAGCAGGGTTATCGAGAAGTTCCTCGTTCACGGATTCAACTGTTCCGCTGACAGGAGAGAAGACCTCGGCGACAGCTTTCACGGATTCGACGTCCGCGAAAGATTCACCTGCAGTTACAGCATCACCGACGGCGGGGAGATTGATGAAGACGATATCGCCCATGGCATCCTGCGCAAAGTCGCTCAGGCCGATCGTAGCGATCCCGCTCTCTTCACTGATCCATTCATGGCTGTTGGTGTATTTGACGTTTTCAGGGATGTTGCTCATGAGATGTTTCCTCCGTATCTGTGTTATTTCGTTTCGGTCTTATAGAAAACGTAAGGGACGACCTGGCAGGTGACCCGCCGTCCGCGTACGTCTGCTTCCACTTCCGTGCCGATTGCACTGTACGCTCGATCAACTAAGGCCATGGCGACAGGTTTGCCGATATAGGGGCAGTGTGTGCCTGAAGTGCTGTGCCCGATCAGAGTATCTCCGACATAGAGGTCCTGATGTTCACGTACGATGCCTCTGCCTGTGATCTCAAGGCCGACACGCACCCGCGTCGGTTCGCCTTTGGCAATCAGTGCTTCACGGCCGATGAATTCCGCTTTGTCCAGTTTAACGCCAAAACCAAGTCCTGCTTCAAGGGGAGAGATCTCTTCGTCCATCTCATGACCGTAAAGCGGCATGCCCGCTTCCAGACGAAGCGTATCGCGAGCACCCAATCCGCAGGGAATCAGTCCAAAGGGCTCTCCGGTACGGCGAAGGAGACGCCAGAGTTTTTCAGCATTCTCGTTGGCAGTGTAGATCTCATAACCGAGTTCACCTGTATAGCCGGTACGGGAGATCATGCATTCCATATCTTCAATCATGATACCGCGTTTGGCTGTGTAATAGCCTTTAGGAATCTGGTTTTCCGGTACGAGGCGGGAGAGGATGTCTCTGGAACGGGGGCCCTGGAGAGCAATCTCCGCAGTGACGGGGGAGAGGTCTTCGGCTTCTGTGCCCGGCAGAAGATTTGCGCAGATATGGGCATAATCCTTATCCTTGTTGGAGGCGTTCACGACGGCGAGATAATCTTCATCACCGAACTTGTAGATGATCAGATCATCCACACAGCCGCCCTTTTCGTTGCACATGACCGTATAGCGGACCTTTCCGATCTTCATGTTTGTGAAATCGTTGGTCATGATGTGATTCAGTGTCTGAAGGGCTGTGGGGCCGGTGAACCGGATCTCGCCCATGTGAGAGACATCGAACATCCCGCAGGCTTCCCGCACTGCCATGTGTTCGCGAATGACGCCGGTACCGTACTGAACGGGGAGAAGGTATCCGGCAAAAGGCACGATTTTTCCGCCCTCTTCTTCATGGATGGCGTACAGCGGTGTTTTTTTCTCCATTTTGTCTCCTTTCAAACGAAAAAGGGCGCAAAGCATCCCATGCTTTTTGCCCCTGTGTGGAACCTGAAAGATTCTCCGCCGATCATGTACCGGAATCGGGATCCCGGCGGATTGCTTCTTCGGTGCGCCTGAGCGCTCTCCCGAGTTTCGTCCGGAGCCGGTCCTTTTGCCTGAGAGTGATTGCGGCCCCTTCGGCGCCGGTGTGTCCGGTCTCTCCCAACTCCATCATCCGAATATGCACTTTTCACCTTCCTAGGATACAATGATAAGCCGGATTTGTCAATGACGAAAGGCTGTTCCGACAACCTTGTTCTTGGTTCTTCCGGATGCTATAATAGACACAAGTTTTTTCGGAATCTCCGAAAAAAAGCCTGTTTAGCAAACAAAAAGGAAGGATGTAAGCATGCTGCCACAGGAACATGTAGCCAGAGCTTTGCAAAAGGCTCTTTCGACCGGCGGCGATTTCGCTGAACTGTATGCGGAAGACGCACGCACCAACTCGCTGACCATGATCGGAGGCGCGCTTGAGGACGCAGTCGCAGGGAGAGATCATGGAGCGGGGATCCGTGTCTTCAAAGGCAAGGATACCGTATATGTCTATACAAATGATACTTCATTGGAAGGTCTGCTTTCTGCAGCGGAACAGGCAGCACAGGCTGTTGCGAGCGACAGGGTCAGGGTGCCGGATCTTGTGCTGGCGCACCGTGTTCTGACAGAAAACCATCCTGTAAGGGAATGGCCTTATAACGTGGCTACACCTGAAAAACTGGACTTTCTCCGCGCAGGTCATGCTGCCATGAAAGCATATTCTCCTGAGATTACACAGACACAGGTCCTCTATTCGGATGTGACGCAGCACGTTCTGATCGCCAATTCTCAGGGACTGTGGGTAGAAGATGACCGTACGCGCATCCGCCTGCATCAGTATGCTGTGGCATCTTCGAACGGTCAGACCCAGACAGGGCATGTGGGTCCAGGCTTCAATGCCGGATTCGAATCCATACGCGGACTGGACGTGGAAGCCGATGGCAGAAATGCAGCCCGCCAGGCAGTAACAATGCTTCATGCCGATTATTGTCCGGCAGGCCGCATGCCCGTAGCGATCGAAAACGGATTCGGCGGGGTGATTTTCCATGAAGCTTGCGGACATGCACTGGAAGCGACGTCTGTCGGCAAAGGCAATTCCGTATTCTGTGGGAAACTCGGACAGCAGATTGCCGATCTTCGTGTGACTGCTGTTGATGACGGTACGATGCCCAACGCCTGGGGGTCCAGAAATATCGATGACGAAGGACAGCCGACAAGAAGAAACGTACTGATCGAAAAAGGTATCCTGAAAAGCTATCTCGTCGACAGGCTTGGGGCAATGCGACTGAAGCTTGAAGCAAACGGATGTGCCAGAAGGCAGAATTATGCTTTTGCGCCTACATCGAGAATGAGCAATACCTTCATTGCTCCCGGTGAGGATGATGACAATGAGATCATTTCAACGATGGGCGATGGACTGTACTGCGCTTCCATGGGCGGCGGTTCCGTGAATCCTCTGACCGGCGATTTCAACTTTGCGGTGAATGAAGCCTATCTTGTGCGGGATGGAAAGATCACAGTTCCCGTGCGCGGGGCAACTCTGATCGGCAAGGGATCGGAAATACTCTGGAAAATCGACAGAGTCGGAAAACACATGCTGACCGGTCAGGGCATGTGCGGTTCTCTTTCCGGAAGCATTCCCGCCGATGTGGGCCAGCCCCTGATCCGCGTGAGCGAGATCACTGTAGGCGGACGGAAATAGGAGGCAGATGATGCAGATTCAAGAATTTATGGATGCCCTGTTTGCCGCAGCTGAAAAAGCTGGGCTTAAGGATTATGAAGCGTATGCTACTGAATCCGACAGCTTTCGGGTTTCGGTGCAGAAGGCCGCTGTAGAAGATTACCGGGTCAACAGTTCCCGCACCGTCAGTTTCAGAGTCATTCAGGACGGAAAAGCTGGTTATGCGTTCACCCGTGCTCTGGACGATGATGCAATCGGCATGCTGATCCGGGAAGCGCTTCAGAACGCGCAGGTCGTGGATTCTGATGAACCTCAGTTTCTGTATGACGGCTCCGGGCGGTATGAGAAGATGACTTTTAATACGGCTGCTGTCCAGTCTATGACAGCAGCGGAAAAGATTGCTTTGGCCAGGAAACTGGAGGAAGCTGCTCTGGCACATCCCGAGGTAGCCCGTGTAAACAGCGCATCGGTTTCAACCACCGGCGGCCATGTCTATATCCAGAACAGCCGCGGACTGAAAGTCCATTATGACGACCGCATGCTTGCGGCAATGGTCATGCCCATCGTTCCAAACGGCGAAGGCTTTATCGGAGGATATGAATTTGCGCTGACGCGTGATCCGTCTGAAGTCGACGTCGAAGAGGTCGCAGGTTCGGCAGTGAAGGAAGCTCTTGGAATGGTCGGAGCGTCGCCGCTGCCTTCCGGCACTTATCCCGTCATCTTCAGACGGGATGCGATGGGAAGCCTGCTGGCTGCTTTCTGTGGGATCTTCTCCGCCGAAAATGCACAGAAGGGGCTTTCTCAGCTGAACGGCCGAGAAGGGGATGCAATCGCTGCCACGTGTGTGACGATCATGGATGATCCGCTGATCCCCAATGGTTTCAGTTCTCGTCCCTTTGATGACGAAGGTGTGCCGACAAGGACCAAAGCAGTCGTAAAGGACGGTGTTCTGACGACTCTGCTGCACAACCTGAAGACGGCTGCCAAAGCGGGTGTTGAATCTACCGGAAATGCATACAAGAGCAGTACGGCATCACCGGTCACGGTAGCGCCGATCAACTTTTTCATCCGGCCCGGTACGAAGAGCCTTGACGAATTGCAGGAAGCAATGGGGAACGGTCTCGTGATCACAGACGTAAACGGTCTCCATGCCGGAGCAAACGCTACATCCGGGGACTTTTCCCTGATCTGTGAAGGATATGAGATCGTGGACGGAAAGAAGAGCCGTCCCATGGAGCAGATGACGGTCTCGGGCAACTTCTACAGTCTTCTGGAGAACATCTGCGCTGTGGCCGATGACCTGCGCTTTGACGGGTCCGGCATCGCATCGCCTTCCGTCTGGGTAAAAGATATGGCTTTGGCGGGACAATAAAACATGACCCGGGGGAGGCGGCTTGCCTCCCTTTTTCATAAGGTCTATAAGTTCATGAGTCGGAAAGGAACAGCATGAAAAGACTGATGATCACCGGATTCGCTCCTTTTGGAGGCGATAAGATCAATCCATCCTGGGAAGCAGTATCTAGACTTCCGGATCGGATAGGCGGCTATGAGGTGTTCAAATGCCTCATACCGGTCGAATTCGGACATGCGGGAGAGATCGCACTCGAGAAGGCCGAAGTGTTCCAGCCGGATGTTATTCTTTGTATCGGACAGGCAGGCGGACGTGCAGCTGTGACTCCGGAGATGCTGGCAGTCAACCTGAGGTATGCGTCGATCCCGGACAATGCGGGACAGAGTCCCGAGGATACTCCGGTCGTGCCAGGAGGAGATAATGCATTGTTTGCCACGGTCCCCGTCCGGAGAATGGCCTCAGCGATCCGGGAAGCGGGACTCCCCGGAACTGTTTCTCTTTCCGCAGGAGCCTATGTCTGCAACGACTTGCTGTATACGATGCTCTATAGTTTCCGCGGTACGAATGTTCGCTGCGGATTCATCCATTTGCCCTATTTGCCCGAACAGGCAGGAGACAGATATCCCAGTCTTCCTCTGGAGTCGATGATTGAAGCACTGAAAGCTGCGATTCTAGCTCTGGATTAGGATGGCCTGAGGGCATTGCACAGTATGAAACGCAGATGAATTCGATTGTCAATCTGTCTGAATTGCAGTATACTTGAAACCGTTCCGCTATGCCGCAAGGAATCGGGAGACCGTATTCTGGCAAACGGGACGGTATTTTTGTTTGGGAGTATCGAATGAAGGATTGCCAGCAGAATCGGGAACAGTCTGATCGAAGCCGGACAATGGCGTCACGCTGTGGCTCAGGAAGTTCCTCAAAGGCTGTAAACAGGAAAAAAACGACGGCAATGGACAGCATACTGTCGCTTCTTTTATGCATATGTCTGATTTGGGCTGCCTTCAATATTCATCCCGGAGGTGTGCCCGAGATTAAAGCAACGCCTGACCCGACTGAAGCCCCTTCTGTGACAGTTGCTCCGGAGAGAACTCCGGAACCTACGCCTGTACCGGTGCGTTCTGAAAAACCGACTGCTACTCCGATCCCTACGCCTGCACCGACGCCGGAACCGCCTCACTATACGATCGCTCCCGACGCGGCCGCAGCACCTGCTCCTGTAGCAGACGCTTATGGATCTGCAGGAAATGACAGCCCTCAGGACGTAATCAGAGTGATCGATAGGGCAAGGGAGATCGGCCTTCTTCGGGAAGATGAAGAAGTTGCTTTCCGTGCTGACGCACAATTCTATACAGGATATCACCGCAGAGATATCCAGTATTATCTGGATGAAACGATTCTTATGATATGTTGGAAGGAAGTCATAGACGGCTGCAGCTGTACATTGGCTGAAGTCAAGGTCGCTGATCCGTCCCAGTTCAGAAGGAAACTGGCCGGAGATAAATTCGGCTCGGGAAGAGCCCAGTTTGCAAGTGATCTTTCCAAAAGTGTGAATGCGGTGGTTGCCATGAATGCAGATTATTACGGATTCAGGGATCTTGGCATCGTAGCATACAATGGGGAACTGTGCCGTTTCAATACAGGTTCTGCTTATCGGAATTACTTTAAGTATAACTGCATTCCCTCGCTGTTCATTACTTCTGCAGGCGACTTTGTTTATATCGAACAGGGAGAAACTCATACGGAAGAATCAGTAAAAGCCTTCATGAAGGAACATGAGGTCAGCTTTTCTCTGGCTTTCGGTCCCATCCTCGTAAAGGACGGGATAGCACAGGAAGTAAACTGGTATCCTCTCGGTGAAGCGCTTCAGGGTTATTCCAGAGCGGGAATCGGTCAGATAGACGAACTCCATTACCTGTATTTTTCATTGAATCACGGTGAGAAAGCAGCCCGATGGACCGTCAATGAATTTGCCAGGCATTATGCCGAGTTCCCCGTAAAGACAGCATACTGCCTAGATGGAGGACAGACAGGGGAGCTGGTGATCCGGGGAGAGCCCTACAATTATATCGATTTCGGAGCTGAAAGGGCAGTAAGCGACATCATTTATTTCGCCAGCGCGCTTCCCGAGAAGGAACGCTCTATTCAGGGGGGATGATCATATGACGAACTTGTTGATGCTTGGATCCCTTCGGATCGGTTGGGATTCCCTTGTGACCGTACTGGGGGCACTCTTGTCATTGCTGATGACTGTTTCTTTATACCGTCCCCGTCATAAGCGGATAACGGGTGCCCTGGCACTGCATCTTTTCGGATTCCTGATTGGTGGCTTCCTTGCCCGTTTTCTTCACTGGTATTTCAATTCCGAGACTTATTCGGGCTTTCTGGAGGCATTCTCGGATTTTTCGGTAGGCAGTTATGTTCTTCCGGGCCTGATTGTCGGCACGGGGCTTGCAGCCTGGTTGGTGTACAGAATGGGAATGGCACCGTCCGTATGGGAACTTCTGGACTGTTCCGCGCCGGGTATGCTCCTGCTGATTTCTTTTCTTCGCCTGAGTGCTGCATGGAACGATTCATGCCGCGGCCTCATGCAGGTCACACAGAGCAGGTTTCAGCATCTGCCCTTTGCTGTACTGGAGACAGATGCAGCCGGAAATCAACGGTGGGTCCTTGCTACTTTCCTGATCGCTTTTAACCTGATCTTTTTTCTTTCGTTGTTTGTCTATATCTGCTGCAGACGGCCGATCAATCAAAAGATCCGGATCGGCAGAGGGGAAGTAGCCAGATGGAGCCTGCTTCTATACTGTGCGGTGGAGATTGTGACTGATTCCACACGTTATGATTCTCCGCTGATGCATTTCCGCTTTCTGACGGATCTGAACCAGTATTCGGCATTTATCAGTATTGCTCAGGTCTTTGCGGGACTCTGTGCGCTCGCGGTTCTCATTTTCTACAGCAGAAAATCGATACGATCCAGAGGTTTCAGCAAAGCACATGCTGTGTTTTGGGTTTTGTTTGCCATATCGCTGTTTGGTATCGGGAAACTCGGAGAGTACGACGTGCAGCGTTATGCTTCCTATTCTAGGTCCTATACATTGATGATCCTGTCTGTGGTTCTGATGTTGGGCAGCATATACGGTGTGTTCCGGCTTTGCCCTCAGGATGAATAGAACGGATTATTCCGTGCGGAAGCATCTGTCCGAATCAATGACGGAGAAAAGTTTTTGACAATGGGGCTTGATTTTCCTGGTTTACTTTGGTAGAATAATCAGGCACACTGATTGTGCGCGGTGCTTTGGCTCAGTTGGTAGAGCACATCGTTCACATCGATGGGGTCACTGGTTCGAGTCCAGTAAGCACCACCAGCAGAAAGAAGAAGCTGTTTGAAGCTTCTTCTTTTTTCTTTCTTCTTTCGGCAGACCATCATCTGAGAAGGAGAAAGAAAAATGAGAAAATGGTATTCGGATCCGACGGCTGAACAAGCGATCGCAAATGTGGAACGTGAGGAAAGACGCAAAAGAAGGGAAGAGGCTCGGAAACAGTATCAAGAGACAAAACGGAAAGACAGGTCCTTGCGGTTCCGACGAACGGAGAAAACAAGGCCGGACTCGATGCATTCCTGATGGGTTTGAGCTCTGATAGAAGGTGTGAAAGACTGGGTATACTGTCCGGATCATCCCACAGGAAGCACGTATAACCAGTCTCTGCCTTCCATGGGAGGCGAAATCAGGTCGTCTCTGGAAGATAAGTCCTGCAGGCTGCGTCCGGTTTCTGGATCATACCAGTATCCGCGGGAGCGGGAAAACCGGTGTGAATGGCTCAGAGCGAACGGATGGCCGGTATAGCTGTATACACAAAGGGATACAGGTGTCAGAAATGCCAGATTTCTCTCATCTTCTTTCCCTGAGTCATCCAGCAGGACATCCTGGGCATTATGACCTTCCTGCCAGCGTATCGATTCCATGAAACGGCGGAGATGTCCCATCTGGAAAGCGCCGGGCGCATCCAGAGCTCTATCCCAGGTTTCCCGCACGCCGTATGCACCGTGAGTGCTGCCGTCCCAGAATTGCATGACCGCATTGTGACCGTATGTAAAACCGGCAGCTCCTGCCAACAGACTCCACCAGGCATAGCGGCGGACTTCCCGATCTGTCCAGTAAGGACAGCTGGGGTCGTGAAGGCCGTGAGGAATGCCCTCGTAGGAAGGTTCTCCGTCCAGTGTGGGCTTCGTATCTCTTTGAAGATCTCGGAAGACATAGAGATAATTCTCTTCTCCCATCCACTCTTCTTCCGGCACCGCGTCATCCCATGCGTGCAGACGTCTCTGGCTGCGGTCACGGTGTCCTGACTGGAACATGTGGAAATCCAGCCAGTCAGCACCTGTGAACCATTGACTGGAAGAACAGCGGCCGAAAGGATGGAAGCCGATCAGCTGGTCTGGGCAAAGAGTTTTCAGGTTCCGGCCTAGTACGCTGAACGTTTCAGGAGCATCACTTCCGCGCACATCTCCCCCCAAAAGCCACAGGACGTTTTCATATTGACCGAATCGGTCCGCAAGGAATCGGGTATAGCTTTTCGCATTGTCTGTGTTGAGTGTTCCGTTTTTCGCAAAACTGCCCCATGCGGGGAGGAGCGCCATGACGATCCCCAGCGAGCCGGCCAGGCGGATCGTTTTTTCTACATGATCCCAGTAACGGGAACCTGTATCCGGATGAGAAAAATCGTTCAGGATCAATGCTTTTTCACCTGTCGGATCCGCATAGTCGATGCCATGTACCAACGTAGCCTGGATGACGGTGAAGCCTTTCTCGGCACGATTGCGCAGATACCGGTCGATCTCGTTGCCATTCAACCGGGAAAACAGAAGCCAGGCGGTATCACCTAACCAGAAGAAAGGCTTGCCGCTGCGGAGAAAACCCCGCTTTTCTGAGTTGACCTTCATGGATGATTTCTTTTCCTTTTTCAGTAATCAGGTTTTGCAGCTGATGTTACAATCTCCGGGTTTGTTGAAGATAAGGAAAGATCTCAGCCTACTTATAACTGTGGATACCGGGAAGAAACGTATTGACCCCAATATAGGTGAATATGACGCAGATGAAACCGATCACGGCAAACCATGCGGCCGATCTGTCTTTCCAGCCGCGGCGTATACGCAGATGGAGATAGACCGCATAGATCAGCCAGGTCACGAGAGACCATGTCTCTTTGGGATCCCATGACCAATAACTGCCCCAAGCACGTTCTGCCCAGATCGATCCGCTGATGATACAGAAGGAGAGGAACAGAAGTCCGAGACAAACACTTCGGTAGGATATAAGATCCAATTTTTCTTTTTCAGGCACATGCCGATCCCAGAAACTCCTGTCCTGCATCTTTTCCCGCAGAAGAAAAATGAGCGAAACGACAAAAGAGACGCCGAAAGCCCCGTATGCAATGATTGCGGTGGATACGTGAAAACCCAGCCAATTGCTTTGAAGCGCAGGCATGAGAGCTTTGACTTCCCGACTCTGCATCGCAGCATAACCGATAATCAGAAAGATTACGGGAGCAGAAAAAGCGCCGATCATCGGGAATTTGAACCTGTATGTGAAAATCAGGCTTACAAGGCAGAGCCCCCATGCGAAACTGGTTGCGAATTCATACTGATTCGTCATGGGGAGCCTTCCGGCGCCTATTCCTCTGCAGATGAGAGCAGCAGTATGAAGGACAAGTCCGGCTGCCTGCAGAAGGATGGCGACACGGGAAAGCTTGTCGTTTTTTACGGCAATGAAAACAAAATACAGGATCATGGATGCAAAGTAGAGCAGCATGACAGCGGTAAACAGAGTGTTTTCGATTTTCAGCATGGGATTGATTCTCCTGTTTGATCGAATGTCTTAAGTATTGCTGTTTTGGGATCTTTGGATGGCTTGCTCCATTTGCTCCCGGAACAGAGCACTGCTTTTGATACTCAGACCGGAAACAGTCCAGGATCCGTCATTCTCCTGAACAGCCCAGACTTTCCTGGGCTGGAGATAGAAGGCAAGAAAAATACCCAGAAGTGTAAGAATGCCACCAGCGAATGCGAGGGCAGTGAAACGATCTCTCTTGATCTGAAGGATCGTATAGTTCTGAGGCTCCGAAAAACGGAACTCATAATCATCGACAGTGATCGTTTCTCCTTCCATAAGGACATTCATGCCGAGAAGCTGTTCCTTATAGTAAAGCGTGTACAGATAGGCCGGGTTGTTCAGGGCGCCGGAAGCACTCGCTGGGCCGCGACCGTCGATAAATACATAGTCAGGATACAGCGCATTGAAATGGAGGATGAGTTCAGGAAGATCCATTACGGTCAGAGATTCGCCTGCACAGAGGACTGTTTCCTGAAGGAGAGATCCGTTTTTGATTACGCTTACACGAGCGGCCCATCCTGTGGAATTCTGATAATACTTATAGCCGAACAGGGAGGCGGGATGATTTACACTGATCTCTGCCGCCTGACTGTTCCCTGTCAATGAATCGTGCACGGTGATGTCTGCCCTGTACTGAGATACAGTATCATCATCCCTCAGTTCCACGCGAAAACTGTCTATAGAGCAGATGTACGATGTGTCTCCTACTTGCTTTGACTGTCCGGATACACCGTATAGGGAATAATCCTCATGGGTCATCTGTCCAAGTCCGAACCCGAGGATCAACAGAACGACACCAAGGTGACAGATCCACGCTCCCCAGAGACCGATTCTGTTCGATGATGAAAACAGGATCTTTTTGCCATCCGCTTCGGCCTTTACCGGTTTGGGCATCGAGAGTGCCGCAAAGACAGGTCCCGGTTTATCCACTGAATGAAAGCTGCATGTTACAGATTCGGACAGTGCCTTGTCTATTTTCTGTTCATCCTTAAATCGGCGAAATAGCTGAGGAGCTCTGATCAGGTTGCAGAGCAGCAGATTGGCAATGAGAAAACCTGCAATGACCAGAAACCATGGGCTGTGATAAAGGTCATCCATATGGGTCGCGATGATGAGAGCAGCGGCTCGTTCTGAATAGGCTTCTTTATACCATTCAAAAGTCTGTCCCTGTGTGATGAAGCTTCCGATCGCGCATGAGACGATCAGAATCAGCAGGAGCAGAATAGCAAACTGCATGGAGGAAAGATATTTCCAGATTTTTTTCAACATGATCCCATTCCGATTGCATAATGAATGGGCAGGAATGCGTGAACGCTTCCTGCCCAGATGAATGCTCTATTGTCCCAGAAGAGCCATTGCTTCAGCAATCTTGGCTTCTGAAGTATCCAGGCAACGGAAGGCAAGGTCGGAATTATGAGCGCCTTCCGCATTTTCCACATAGCAGAAATCAAAGAACCACTGAGCTTCTCTGTGGAGTGTACGGACCTGATTTAGTTCGTCTTCGCTCATTTTGCCTTCGTCGACTGCAGCGGTCAGAGCACTTTTGAGAGCGGAGAGTTTGTTGCCGACTTCCGTTTCCCTTGTGGTGACCCGTTCCTGAATCCGACGAACATAACTCTTCATATCCGGTTCATCATGGCACTGAGCACATGTGGAAAGAAGCGTTTCGTTTTCGAGCGGGCTTACCAGAACGTGGCTGTGATAAACAGTACCGTCGTCTGCCATCTCCATGGGCATATGGCAGTCTGCGCAGCTCAGTACGCCTGCATGTTTTCCGAAAAGGAAGGTCTCCATTTCCGGATGCTGGGCTTTAAGCATGTGGGTGCCTGTGCCGGGCTGCTCCCAGTCATAGAAGCCAACGGTGCCGTCAGGCAGGACCATATTGTTATAGTAGTCCAGTATCGCTTCCGGGGTCATCGTATCTTTTCCGGAATAAGGCATCATCGTTTCCTTGTCCGTCGGAGTGAAATAATACTCAATATGACACTGACCGCAGGAAAGAACAGACGGATCGATTGCGTCGGCATTGGCGCCGAGAGCTTTCGTGACATAGCTGTGGGTTATCGTGATCTTACCGGCGTTGCCGGGGTCATTGCCATGACATGAATAGCAGGACACATTTTCTTCCATTTTTGCCAGGACTTCAGCGAAGTCCATGGTATATGCGGAAACACCCAGATCGTTCACCAGTTTAGTGAAGTTGGGGGTCTTGCACGTCAGACAGTTGGCCATGGGATGCGGACGTTCCGTTTTGGCAACGTCTTCGAGACAATATTCATGACCTCTGGCGGATCCGTAGTCTTTGGCAAAACCGTAACCCTGATAAATGTCGACAAGATAAGGATCCTGCTCAAGGTAGGAAATGACGTAGCTGTTGTCTTTGTTGGCTCCCATCGTAGCGACGATATACGGATAGATCTCAGACCAGTCCTGCGCATTGACCGTTCCGTCTTTGCTGGAAGGTGTGGGTGCATCTACATCCAGATAGGTGATATCTTCTCTGGAAAGAGGGCCCAGATCACCGCGGTTCTTCATGTGGTAGAGGATATCGCCGCCAAACAGACCGGAGAGGAGAAGTGCGACAGCTGCAACGATCAGGGCTGAGATCACAAGCTTGAGAACCTGATTTCTTTTTTCCATGATTCCTCAGTCTCCTTATAGGGCGGTAATGACCTTGACGGGACACTTCTCGGCGCATTTGCCGCACAAAGTGCAGTTGGCATAGTTCACATGCGCGAGATTGTTGGTGACAGTGATGGCTTCGAACTCACACTGACGTGTACAGAGCATGCAGCCGATGCATCCTGCTGAACAAACCGCTTTGACCTGAGGGCCTCGGTCCCGGTTGGAGCACTGGACCCTAACGCGACGGCTTTCAGGTACCAGTTCAATCAGACCCTTGGGGCAGGCTTTGGCGCAAAGACCGCAGCCCACACATTTGCGTTCGTTCACAACGGCGACGCCGTCGACTACATGAATTGCATCGTTCGGACAGACAGATACACAGGAACCGAGTCCGAGACACCCGAAATCGCAGTCGGTGATGGAAAGACCGTTCAATGCAACACTGCGGCAGTCCATGACACCGACATAATTGCCTTGGTTCTTTGTGACTCCGCAGCTGCCTTTGCATCGTACAAAGGCGACTTTCCGTTCAGCCATTTCGGCATCTGTTCCCATGATTGCGGCAATCATTTCCGCGACAGGTTTTCCACCGACGGGGCAGGAGCCTGCAGGAGCTTCTCCTTTTGCAATAGCGGCTGCAAGCGCATCGCATCCGGCAAAACCGCAGGCGCCGCAGTTGTTTCCCGGAAGGCATTCACGGACGGCTGTTTCCCGTTCGTCAACGTCTACATGGAACTTTTTGCCGGTCCAGACGAGGCCGATCCCAACGATTGCGCCGATCAGAGTGATGACGACGGTCGTGATGAGAATGATGTTTCCGTTCATGTTTCAGCCTCCTTTCCTAAAACGACAGCCCGGCGAAACCCATGAAGGCAATGGACATCAGGGCGGCTGCAATCATAACGATCGGAGCGCCGCGGAGAGGAGCCGGAAGGTCCTCTTCATTGATGCGGCTGCGGATACCGGCAAGGAGAACGATGGCCAATGTGAAGCCAAGGGCTGTTCCAAAGCCGGAGAGGACACACTGTAGGAAATTATATCCGTTCTGCACATTGGTCAGAGCTACGCCCAGAACAGCACAGTTGGTCGTGATCAGGGGGAGATAGATACCAAGGGCCTTGTAGACGGAAGGAGATGTTTTTTTCAGGAACATCTCAACGATCTGTACAAGAGCTGCGATCACGAGAATGAAGACGATCGTCTTCATATAGTCCATACCCAGAGGAGCAAGGACATGGTCATATACGAGACTGGCGACAGCGGATGCGATCGTCATGACGAAAATGACTGCCATGCCGAGGCTGGCGGAAGGCTTCATCGATTTGGACACGCCGAGGAAGGAGCAGATGCCCAGGAACTGATTCAGTACGACGTTGTTGATAAGTGCTCCGCCGATGATGAGAAGGATCAAGTCTTTCATTTGCTTTCAACCTCCTCTTTTTTGCTGTCGCAGGCCAGGGAACATCCAGCACAGTTACCGTCGCATTCCTGTTCGACCAGCTGACGCTGTCTCGTTTTGATGCCTATGGCATTCATGATGATGATGAAGAAAGCGATGACCAGGAAGGCTCCCGGAGGCTGCACGAAAATGCCGATCGGATCCATGGACTTGGGAAGGATCTGATAACCGAATGCGGTTCCGTTTCCGAGAACCTCTCTGAAAAGACCGGCCAGAGTCAGGGCAATCGTGAATCCAAGGCCCATACCAAGGCCGTCCATTACGGAGAGCACAGGCGTATGCTTGTTCGCATAGGCTTCCGCACGGCCGAGAATAATGCAGTTGACTACGATCAGCGGGATATAGATGCCAAGCGCTTCATAGACCGAAGGAAGATACGCTTCCATAAGGAGTTCAGTCACCGTGACCAGAGATGCGACGATCACGATGTAACTGGGGAGACGCACCTGATCGGGGATCACTTTGCGCAGCCAGGAGATCACCAGGTTGGAAAGAATCAGTACGGCTGTTGTGGAAAGCCCCATGCCGATACCATTGATGGCTCTGGTAGAAACAGCTAGCGTCGGGCACATACCGAGCATGAGGACCAAGGTGGGGTTTTCCTTGATCAGACCGTTATACAGACGTTCAATGTATTTGTTCATCTTATGCCCCCTTGATCATGCTGTGGAAGAAGTCCAGAGCGGCATTCACTGCGTTCACGATCGCTTTGGAGGAGATGGTGGCGCCGGAGATTCCGTCGATTTCATTGTCCTTCGAACTTCCGCCATCCTTCAGAAGCTTCAGGAAAGCCGCGCTGCGTCCGTTGAACTGATCCTTGAAAAGGGGTTCGGCCGCAAGAGAACCTTTTCCGGGCGTTTCATGCAGTTCCGTAAAGGAGATGGAATTGATCGTACCGTCAGATGTAAGACCCACGGAAAGACCGATGTTGCCGTCATAGCCTTCAGCTGATGTGACGGCAATCGCATAACCGGCGGTATTGCCAGAATCATCTAGCCCCCGTACGACTTCATTGATCGTGACGCGGCCAAAATCATTCCCGTAAATCTGCCCTTTGATCTCCTGAGCTTCAGGAACGGCTTCAAACGTGACGGCACCGGGAACGACTTCCTGATATGCGGCCCAGGCGGCTTTTTCCTTCTGCTCGTCGATCGTATCTTTCGTCATGGAGAATACTCCGCTCAGGGCGACGCCTGCGATCAGTGCGATCAGCGTGAGAGCGACCACAGGCTTGGGAATGCGCTGAAGGAAAGGCTTGGCCGGTTCGCCGGAAAGCTTCGCCAGAGCACTGCGCCGGAAGGCGTAGGGCTTGGAGATGATATAAGTATCGATCAGCGGAACGAAAAGGTTCGCGATGATGATGGAATAGGAGAACGAGTCCGCGGAAGATCCGTAGATACGGAACAGAGCTCCGAGAACACCGATCAGGACTCCGTAGACTGTCTGTCCGAGACGGCTGACAGGCGACGTCACATAGTCGGTTGCCATGAAGAACGCGCCGAGAACGACTCCGCCGCCGCACAGATGAGCGGCAAGGAATGCGGGATCGAACCCCTGTCCTCCGAAGATCCCCATGATCAGCGTGAAGGCGATGAGAACGGAGAAGCAGATTTGTCCATGGATGATGTCCATCGACCAGAGGAAAAGCCCTCCGATGAGAAGCGCAAGGATGGAAGAACCGATGATGCCGTTGGAAGTCCCAAGGAACATCTCCGTGACGTTGACGGCACGGCCGGCCAGAAGTTCCGCCGTGGGTGTGGCTGCTGATACACCGTCTACCGTAAACCGCGTCATGGCTCCGGAGAAGGAGATGAGCAGGAAGCAGCGCGCAGCCAGGGCCGGGTTCACAAAGTTCTTGCCCAGTCCGCCGAAGGCGCACTTGACGACGAGTATCGCAAAAACGGAACCGAGGATCGGACAATACAGCGGAGTATCGGGAGAGAGGGTGAGGGCCAGCATAAGACCTGTGACCAATGCGCTTCCGTCTTTCCACGTGTCCGGTTTGTGACAGAGTTTGTCAAACACGAATTCCGTGGCGACAGCTGTCAGTACGGATGCGAGTATCACCCAAAGCGCTTTGAGCCCATAGACACAAACGCCGACTGCTGCAGCGGGAACGAGAGACAGGAAGACCACGTGCATGATGTACCGCGTGGTCCAACGATCTCTGACGTGCGGACCGGAGGAAAGATTCAATGTCATATTCATCATTTGCCTCCCGCCTGCGCCACCGCGGCGCGTTTGATTGCTGTGATCTCTGCTTTTGCCTGCTTAAAGGTCTGTGTCAGGGGACGTTTGGCCGGGCAGATATAGGTGCATGAACCGCAGGCTACACATTCAAGACCGTAGAGCTTTTTTTCATAACGCTCGTAGTCTTTGGCTTCCGCCGCTTCCGCCAGAAGCTGAGGAAGCAGCCCGGCGGGACAAACCGTAGTGCAGCGTCCGCAGTGCAGGCATGCTGTCATCTGAGCCTGAGCCTTTTCGGCGGGATCGCTTCCCAGGAGCGTGATGCCGTTGGTCGTCTTTTGAACATTGACCTTGAGACTGCCGACAGCAAAGCCCATCATGGGACCGCCGGAGAGGGCTTTCTTCAGATCCACATTATCCTTAAGACCGCCACAGGCCTCAACAAGTTCTTCAAATGAAGTACCGTCCCGGACTATAAAATTGCCGGGTTTCTTCACGGCGTCGCCGCTGACAGTCAGGACATGACGGAACAGGGGTTCGTTGTGAGCGACTGCGCGTTCGATCGCATAGAGTGTGCCAACGTTGTCCACGATGCAGCCGACATCTGCAGGCAGCTTGGCTACCGGATAGTCGACGCCTGCAATCACGGTGATAAGATTATGCTCACCGCCCTGAGGATATTTGGTGCGGAGCACGACAACGTCGATCTTGTCCTCTCCAGCGCAGGCCGATTTCATGGCAGTAATGGCTTCGGGCTTGTTGTCTTCGATGCCGATATAACCGCGTGCATTGGGGAACAGACGGAGGACCAGTTTGATGCCGTCCACGATTGCTTTGGGTTCTTCCCGCATGAGCTGATCATTGCAGGTCAGATAAGGTTCGCACTCGGCTCCGTTTGCGATGACATAGCGGATCGCCTCGGGATCACGGGGCTTCAGTTTGACATGGGTGGGGAAACCTGCGCCGCCCAGACCGACGATTCCTGCAGCCTGGATGCGGTTCAGGATCTCATCGTTGGACAGAGAAGATGCGTCTTCTTCCTGTCCGAGCCCTTCGATGGGGGTGAACAGTCCGTCGTTGTCTACGACGATGCATTCGGCCATCGCCCCTGAGATGATCCGCCGCTTTTCAACGGCTTTGACTGTTCCCGAACAGGAACAGATGATGTTGGCAGAAACAAACCCGTCTGCCTGAGCTATGATCTGACCGACCTGTACTGCGTCGCCCTTTTTGACGATCGCCTTGGCAGGTTTTCCGATATGCTGGGCTACAGGGAATACCATTTCGCCCTTGGGATCGAAGCTGCGCAGCGGTACTTCCCTGGCCAGACGCTTCTGGTCGTTGGGATGAACCCCGCCGCGGAACGTGTCGCGCATAAAGACCTCGCCTCCTCCGGTTATTACAACGTGTTTTCGTTTTCATATCAAGCGGTTTGATCCGTGGGCAGAGACCGTTTATATATAAAAACTCATCCTACTGATCGTATCATGTTATGGCGTTTTTGTAAACCTAGAATCCCCGAAAAAGCATGGATTTCAGATCACAAAAAACGACGGTTCCATCATCTGTCCAGACAAGACCGGAACACCGAATCCGGGCACGTACACTGCTGGACGGCCCAGCTGTCTTTTGCTATAATGGACAAGAATCGGATGATTGGAGAAAGGAGAATCGACATGATCCGACACATCGTGCTGTTTAAGATCAAAGAAGAATACAAACAGGAGATCCCGCAGCTTGTCCGTAACTTTGAAGGTATGAAAGGCCGGATAGAAGGGCTAATCGATCTGGAAGCGGGTCAGGATATCCTTCACAGTGAACGATCCTATGACCTTGCGCTCATCACTCTGTTCAGGGACCGCGAATCTTTCGATGCATATCAGACTCACCCTGTCCATATGCCCGTGAAAAAGAGAATGCATGAGGTCCGCAGCGGTTCAGTCGCCTGCGATTTTGAGATCTGAAGCCGAAAATGAACGATCCTGTATGGAAAAGACAGGATCCCATATCTGAAAATGAAAACGGTGCGCTTTTCCGGCTGCACCGTTTTGCTGTATTTCCGCTGCAAGATCAAAAAACCGGTCCGAGAAACCCGGACCGGTTTTGCGGTATTCATGACCCTATTCGGATCACTTGCCATATACTTTGGAAAATATGTTATTTCTGAGCTTCTTCAACTGCCACGGCCACAGCCACAGTCGCGCCGACCATGGGGTTGTTGCCCATGCCCAGGAAGCCCATCATCTCAACATGCGCAGGCACGGAGGAAGAGCCGGCAAACTGAGCATCGGAATGCATGCGGCCCATGGTGTCGGTCATGCCGTAGGAAGCGGGGCCGGCGGCCATGTTGTCGGGATGCAGAGTACGGCCGGTGCCGCCGCCGGAAGCAACGGAGAAATACTTCTTGCCGGCTTCCCAGCGCTCTTTCTTATAGGTTCCGGCAACGGGATGCTGGAAGCGGGTGGGGTTGGTAGAGTTGCCGGTGATGGAAACATCAGCGTTTTCATGCCACATGATGGCTACACCTTCACGGACATCATCCGCACCGTAGCAGCGGACCTTGGCACGGTCACCGGTGGAATAGGGGGTCTCATTCACGATGGTCAGAGCATGATCTTCCTTCACGTCAGCGGAAAGATAATCATACTTGGTCTGCACATAGGTGAAACCGTTGATGCGGCTGATGATCATGGCCGCATCCTTGCCCAGGCCGTTCAGGATGACGCGAAGGGGCTTGGTGCGTACTTTGTTGGCGTTCAGAGCGATCTTGATGGCGCCTTCCGCAGCAGCGAAGGACTCATGACCGGCGAGGAACGCGAAACACTCGGTATCCTCTTCCAGAAGACGGGCACCGAGATTGCCGTGTCCGATGCCGACCTGACGCTGGTCTGCTACGGAACCGGGAATGCAGAAGGCCTGCAGGCCGATGCCGATCATACGGGCAGCTTCAGCAGCAGTCTTGACGCCTTCCTTCAGGGCGATGGCGGCACCGAGTTCATAAGCCCATTTCGCGTTTTCGAAGCAGATGGGCTGAGTGCTTTCTACGATCTTATAGGCGTCTACGCCTTTGGAGTTGTTGAAGGCTTTGACTTCGTCAAAATCCTTAAAGCCATATTTGTCCAGGATCGGCTGGATCTGGGGCATACGACCGTCATAATTCTCAAACAGAGCCATAATTGCGCACCTCCTGTTTACTCTTTGCGCGGATCAATCCATTTGACCGCGCCGTCCTCGGCTTTGAAGCGACCGTAGGTGCCGATGTTCTCTTCATAGGCTTCATTGGGGGATTTGCCCGCTTTGATGGCATCCATCATCTTGCCCAGGGAAAGGAACTGATAGCCGCAGACCTGATCGTCCTTGTCCAGAGCGATCTTGGTCACGTAGCCTTCCGTCATTTCCAGGAAGCGGACACCCTTGGCCTTGGTTCCGTACATGGTACCGACCATGGAACGGAGGCCCTTGCCCAGATCTTCCAGACCGGCGCCGATGCGCAGGCCGTCATCAGAGAAGGCAGACTGGGTGCGGCCATAGACGATCTGCAGGAACAGTTCGCGCATGGCGGTGTTGATGGCGTCGCATACGAGGTCAGTGTTCAGAGCTTCCAGGATGGTTTTGCCGGGAAGGATCTCAGCGGCCATGGCAGCGGAGTGGGTCATGCCGGAGCAGCCGATCGTTTCCACCAGTGCTTCCTCGATCACACCGTTTTTCACGTTCAGGCTGAGTTTGCAGGTGCCCTGCTGGGGAGCACACCAGCCAATGCCGTGCGTGTAGCCGGAAATGTCGCTGATCTCTTTGGCCTGGATCCATTTTCCCTCTTCAGGGATGGGAGCGGGGCCATGGTTCGGGCCTTTGGCCACGCATACCATTTCCTCAACTTCGCGGGAATATTGCATAATGCCTACCTCCTTATAGCGATTACGCTAGAATGTAAGTGTTTGAAATGGAGTCTTCAGACAGCTTGCTGAAGACATACCATCTAAGTTATTCTATCATGTATATCTGGGCATTTCAATGCACGGAACAGAGAATTTTCAGTTTGAAAAATGGAAGGGAGGCAGAGCACTCTGCTGCATAGGCTGAGGATTGCCATACGGGCATTGCCTGTCTGTGAAATGGCTGACAAATGGTGTCAGCCGTGCTAGAATGAATCACTGCAGAAAGGTCAAGGAGGTGGATCATATGAATCACCCGGAGACAGCCAGAGCCCTGTTCCTGAAAGGTTATAACTGTGCTCAGGCGGTTTTTTGCGCTTTTACTGATGTTACCGGACTGAGCAGGGACGAATCTGCGAGGATCGCTTCCTCTTTCGGCGGCGGGTTCGGGAGACTCCGGGAAGTTTGCGGTACGATGAGCGCTGCCGTGCTTATCCTCGGATACGCACGGGGTTACTCCGATCCGAATGACCGGAATGCAAAGATCCGTCACTACAAGCTCGTACAGGAGTATGCCAGACGATTCCGCGAAGCCAACGGTGCTTTGCTGTGCAGGGACCTTCTGAAAGACGTGGAGACGAAGGAGGGGCCTGAACCGGAGGAACGGACTCAGGAGTACTATGCACGCAGGCCATGCCCTATGATTGCATATCGGGCTGCCGATATTCTGGATCGTATGCTTAAGGAATCCGCAGAAGAGTAGGTGCGATGCGGATTGTATAAAACAGGCGCTGCCGGTTTCGTTCGGCAGCGCCTGTTGTTTTCAGGTCAGAATCCCGCCTCGTGGATCGCTTTGACCAGATTCCTTCCATATGTCTCGCATCCGAGCGTATTGGGATGCAGACCGTCCAGATAATACTCGTTTCTGTGCGGAACCAAACGGAAACCATCGACTACGTGAATCTGTGGATACTCCGATACGATTTTGAGCAGTTCTTCTGTAAACGCAACCATACGGGCCTGTTCTTCGGCAGTTCCATCACGCCAGATAGGCGTGATGCACAGAATCGGTATCCTGCTTCCGTAGATTTCGGTAAGTTTTCTGTAGAATACCCGGATCGGAGATATATCTTCATTCCTGTATTGGTTAGTACCCAGAGCAACGATGATTTTTTGGGGGTGGTATCCGGGCATTTCCATGATAGAACCCGGATCATACACGTATCCGCCGATTCCCTGGTTCAGGACTTCCCATCCCAGTTCGCGCTGCGCGACGCTTACGTAAGTCTCGGCCGAACGAAGGGGACCGTATCCCTGGGTAATAGAATCACCCAGCCAAAGAACGGGGATTCCAGGCTCCGCGGGTTGAATCTCTTTGTCCGTTTCCGCTTCGCGGATGAGAACAGTGGCATCAGCAGGAAGATAGAATGTGATCCGTTTGCGACCTTTGGGGAGAGAAAACGTGAGCCGGCCGCACTTCTCCAGATCCCTGACATATCTTATATCTGTGATCAGACCGTCGACTGCGAGTTCAAATGAATCCTGAGAACCTTCCCAGATGATACGGTAATCCAGTGAGAAGCATGTGCTTTCCGTGAAAAACTCCAGCGTTTTGGCTGTGGAAGCCATGCAGCGGTCATAGAAGAATTCACGAAGCACTTTGAAGTAGTCCATTTGAGGCTTTGTATACTGGAAGGAAGCGAGCCAGCCTTCCTCCTTTTCCTCAAAGGAATATGCTCCGCGGTATACGGCTTTCAGCTGATCGAGCGTCCATTTCATGGGAACATGTCCTTTCGTCTGTCGAGTCAGATAAATCGGCGAGAATCTGAATCCTTATCTGCATCATCGGCCGTCTGGATTTCGGTTGATCGATGCGAACCGGACGGGATCCATTTTCGGCTGACGGTCTGGGGTCAGGACACCATTGATCTCCTGCATCACATCTGTCAGCTGTGTGTAGCAGTATCCCTGACAGTAGGGGATGGCACGGATTGCGTCGGTGACAGCTTCGAAGCGGGCAAAGAAGGCTTCTTCATCTGTGACCTTCTCATGATAACCCCAGGTCTGCATTCCCCCGACATCTCCCTGAAGCCCTATGTTCGTGAAAGCGATGCCTCCGTATTCTGTGATCAGGAAGGGGAGTGTTTCGTCGGGCCAGTAATCTTTTACGTAAGCGGCTTTGCCCGTGCATCCGTGGGCTTCCACATAACCGCGGTCCTCAAAGTGCTCGTTGATCATTTCACCTGTATCAGCGTAATCATGCAGAGCGCAGTAGTCTGATTCGGTCTGTTCCCATCCGTCGTTTGAGGAAACGAGGCGGGTCCCGTCAAGAGCCTTTGTCAGGTGATAAAGAAGACGGGCTGTTTCCTGCTGACGCGGATGATTGAATATCTGCCTTACGCCCCAGCTTTCATTGATGGGGGTCCATGTTATGATGGACGGATGGTTGAAATCTCGGTCTATGAATTCTCCGAGTGTCTGTGTCCAGTTTCGGATCGTTTCATCCGTGAAATCATATGCAGAAGGCAGTTCGCCCCAGACTAACAGTCCGAGTTTGTCTGCCCAGTAGTAATAACGGGGATCTTCGATTTTCTGGTGTTTGCGCGCCCCATTGTATCCGAAACGCTTCGTCAGTTCCACGTCCAGACGGATTGCGTCATCGGAAGGTGGCGTGAGATTGGAGTCGGGCCAATAACCCTGATCCAGAATCAGGCGCTGATAGAGCGGACTGTGGTTCAGATATACGCAGCCTTCACGGACTTCGATGGAACGCATACCGAAATAGGTGTTCACTGAATCCAGCGTTTCGTTCTCGTCCTGCAGCGTGACTTTGAGATCATACAGATTCGGACGTTCAGGTGTCCAGGGAAGGAAAGCGGTAAGACCGCCTTTTTCCGTCACGTCGATCGGGACACGTGTATGGCGGTCGTTCATGGATACCTTCTGTGTCTTGATCGTTCGGCCGCGGAAGGACAGTTCAAACGACAGCGTCAGTTCCTTCGCGGGCATTTTATCCAGAGCAATCTCGGCGGAGGCAATGCCTCTGTCGATATCGGGGGAGATGTGGATCTGTCTGATCGCATAGACGCCGACCGCCTCCATATAGACTGTCTGCCAGATACCCGATACCGGTGTATACCAACAGCCCATGACACCGCGATCCCAGTACTGTTTTCCTCTGGGCTGAGTGACGTCCGGCCAGTCTTCCACCCGTACACACAGATCATTGGACGCTTCTTTCAGATACGGAGTCACGTCCAATGTAAAGGGAGTATATCCGCCTTTGTGTTCACCGACACGGTTTCCGTTCACATAGACGGAAGATGCGTAATCAACTGCGCCGAAATGCAGAAGGATACGGCGGCCCTTCATCGTTTCCGGTATACTGAAGGACCTCCGATACCACAGGATCGGATGAATCTCATCATTCGGACCGAGACCGCTCATTTTCGTCTGATAGGCAAACGGAACGGTAATCTCCAAAGGAAAGGTTTTTTCCGGACGGAACCATTCTTCCGAAAGGCCGAAGTCCTCATCATCAAAAGCAAATTGCCAGACGCCGTTCAGATTCAGATACTGTTCCCGGAAGAAATCCGGTCGGGGGTGTTCGGGACGGGGAATCGTGTTCATATTCACTCCTTTCCGACATCGATCAGGATTTTCATCGTCGACTCCCGATTCGCGTCGATATATCGATATGCTTCCAGATAGTCTTTGAAAGCAAAATGACGGCTCATCAAAGGCTTGAGTAGAATTTTTCCTTCACTGACCAGACGGATGGCATCGATATAGTCTTCATGGCGGTACATCATCGATGTGTTCAGATCCAGTTCATGATCGTTGAGGACGGCCAGATCCACGGTTGCAGGCTTTCCGAATACTGCGACAAGAATGATGACAGATCCTTTTCTTGCCTGAGATATTGCCTGATTGATCGTAGTGTCGTTGCCGGCACAGTCATAAATCACATCGGCTCTGTCAGAACCGAATGCATTCAGAACGGCTTGGCCGAAGTCGCTTTTTGCAGTGTTGACGGTATAATCGGCACCAACGGAAGCGGCTATGGACAAACGCAGATCGGATATGTCTGTAATAAGTACGGAATGGGCGCCTAACGCTTTACATGACTGAGCGAGAAGAATACCGATCGGACCTGCACCGAGAATCGCAACATTGGCTCCGACCATATCGGGGAAACGTTTTGCAGCATGGACAGTGACAGCGAGAGGCTCGATCATAGCGCCTTCATCATAGGACATGCTGTCAGGCAGAGGAGTCACTTTGGAAGCATCTACGGCGAAATACTCGCTGGCTGTTCCTGTGGTCTGGAATCCCATGACCTTAAGGTTTTCGCAAAGATTATACTTGCCATGGATGCAGGGATAGCAGTGTCCGCAGAAGACCTGAGGTTCGATTGTGACCTTCTGACCGATCTTCAGATCCTTCACGCCTTCTCCCAGCTCCGTGATCATGCCGGAGACTTCATGGCCTTGTGTCACGGGATAGCTCGTAAAGGGATGTGTTCCGTGATAGACGTGGATGTCGCTGCCGCATACACCGATACGCATGATTTGAATAAGGACCTGTCCGGGCAGGGGATTCGGTGCGGCGACCTCTCTGAATTCGATGTGACGAGGGGATGTCATAATCTGCTGAATCATTGCCGTGCTCCTGTTTGCGGGTTTTTCGATTGCTGTATCAAGTATAGCACACTTCTGAGCTGTGGATACTTTCTTTTTGGTTTCTTTGTGTTTTTGTGAAGACAGGGCAGGCGTTCGGCTGCGGTATTGTGTCCGTACACATGATATAATAGAATAAGAACAGCAAATGAAATGAATGAGGAGGTACCTGCATGTCCGAAGATTCTGAATGGACTGCTCTGGAGAACGAGATCGCAGGCTGTACGCTCTGTCCTCTATGGAGAGGAAGAAACAGGACTGTCCCCGGAGAGGGGAATCGGCATGCACGTGTTATGTTTGTGGGTGAAGGCCCTGGTGCTCAGGAAGATCTGCAGGGCCGTCCTTTTGTAGGTGCCGCAGGCCAGCTGCTCGACCGTATGCTCGAGTCGATCCATCTGGACAGAAAAGAAGTCTATATCGCAAATGTGGTCAAGTGCCGTCCGCCACAGAATCGGACGCCGACAGAAGGCGAAGCTGAGATCTGCCTGCGTTATCTCAGACGGCAGACGGCTTTGATTCGTCCCAGAATCATCGTTTGTCTCGGAACACCTGCAGCAAGAGCGGTGATCAGTCCCGATGCGCGGATCAGTGCAGTCCGCGGGAAGTGGATCGAAAGAAAGGGATTCTGGCTTCTGGGGACGTATCATCCTGCAGCCCTTCTGCGTGATGAACGTCATAAAGTTGCCGCGTGGAACGATCTCGTCATGCTGCGTGAGAAACTGAGGGAACTGGATATGGAGGCTCAGGATGATGAAGTGTTCTGATCAACTGGAGAAAATAGCGGCTGACTGTTCCTCTTTCCTGGAAGAACGTTATGGAAAAGGAACGATTACTCCCGTAATGGGCGAAGGAGATCCCGGATCGCGTATCATGATGGTGGGAGAAGCTCCCGGAGCGGAAGAAACAAGACTGAGGCGTCCGTTCGTTGGAAAAGCCGGCAGAAATCTGGATGAGTTCCTTGAGACCGTTGGCTTGGATCGGAAGGACCTGTATATTACCAATACCGTGAAATTCCGTCCCGTCAAGATCCACGAAAGGACGGGGAGCCTCAGCAACAGACCTCCTACGAAAAAGGAAGTCAATGACTGCCTGCCGTTTCTGAAACGGGAGATTGAAGCCGTAAAGCCTTTGGTCGTCGTTACGCTTGGGAATACGCCTCTTCAGGCTCTCGCAGACGATAAAAAGACTGTCATCGGATCTGTACATGGGATCGAGATCCCCGTGATCTGGCCGCAGGTTTCATTCTGTCTCTTTCCGCTGTATCATCCTGCCAGCATCATTTATAACCGAAGCCTAGGCGAAATATATCTGCAGGATCTGGCCAAACTCCGCATGTATTTGGAAGAACGGGAAATCATTATGTCAGGCAGCACAAATTATTGAAAATATGTTACAAAATGCTTTCTTTTTGATTGACAATTCATGGCTTCTCGGCTACAATACAGGTAACAACATCTGGGAGAAGCGAAGATGAAACAGTATCGGACTTGGATCTGCCTGGCACTCGTCCTGGCAACCTTCCTTCCTTTCGTCATGCCCGTAAAAGCAGCAGCGGAAGATTGGGGCACCATTACCGGAAGCTATGTCAATATCCGGGAAGCTCCGAAAGGCAAAGTCATCAAGACGCTCAACAAGAATACTGTTGTGCAGGTTCTTGGCTTTGACGGGAGCTGGTATAAGATCCAGGTAGACGGACTTACTGCTTATGTGTATAAGGATTATCTCAAAACGGGAGCCGAGGCTCCTGCATCTCAGGATGATCCTTCGGATCCTGTACCCACTCCGGTTCCACCCAAGGAAATGTCGGACACGACCATTCCGCGTCCTTCCGGCACTCTTCTCAAGCTTGGTTCGACCGGTGAGGACGTGAAGCGTCTGCAGGCACGTCTGAAAGAGGTCAATTACTATTCGGGCGAAGTGAGCGGGACGTTTGACGCGGCAACGGAAAATGCAGTACGTGAGTATCAGAAACACAACCGGCTCGGTGTGGACGGAAAAGTCGGTCCCAAAACCATCGCTTCTCTGTGGAAAGCCAAGCAGGGCACTGGGACCGGTGATGCAACGGTTACGGCAGTCCAGAAGCCGACAGTTCAGTATCTCCGCTTCGGAAATGCCGGTGAGAACGTGCGCCGTCTCCAGATGCGTCTTCAGGAACTGGGATACCTCATGGACAATACCGTGACGGGTAATTATTCCGCCGCGACACGCACAGCTGTTCAGCAGTATCAGCGCGATAAAGGACTTCAGGCGGACGGTGTGGCTGGTCCGCAGACGATCACTTCACTGTGGAATAACACTCAGTATGTGCCTGCACCGACTCCCAGCACAACGCCGGCGGAAACCGCTTCTCCGGATTCCACACCGGCTCCCTCTGAGACCGTGACCCCTGCGCCTTCTGCCACCGCAACACCGGTCCCTGTACCTGAGGTCTTCGATACGAATCTGTATCTGCGTAAGGGACAAACGAATGACAACGTCAAAAAACTGCAGCAGGCACTGAAACATCTCGGATACTTTTCTTCCTCGACGGCTGTAACGAACTATTTCGGGACGGCCACATACAATGCCGTTCTGGCATTCCAGAGAGCCAATCATCTCGGAGCTGACGGTGTGGCGGGGCCCAAAACACTGGCTGCGCTGAATCAGGCTCTTGCAGGCAGTTCTCCTGTCCAGCCGGATGATCCGACGTCAACAGAAGATCCGTCTTCCGGTGAGACTGTATCGTATACCTTTGCCTACAAGTCTTTTGATGTGACGCTGAAACTTGGTTCCACAGGAGTCCATGTGAAAGACATGCAGTATGCGCTGTATCTGAAGGGATTCTATAAGGGCGGCATCACTGGAACGTTTGATTCTACCACGAAGACAGCACTCCTCGCATTCCAGAGAGCAGTCGGACTTACTGCGGACGGACTTGCCGGAGAGTATACTCTCTGCACGCTGTACACGCTTCTGGATCCGCTTCCCGCAGATGCGGTAGATACTTTCCGCTTTGACAAAGGCGAAGATATTGCGTGTGAACTGATCGACTGGGACACCGCGAATTCAGCATTGCCCAGACAGGCGGTTCTCACGATCGTGGATGTGGATACAGGTTATTCGTTCCAGGTCAAGCGTACCGGCGGCGGAAAGCATGCTGACGTTGAGCCGTTGGAAGCTTATGATACAAACGTAATGTTCCATGTTTACGGAATGCGCTGGAGTTGGACACGCAGGGCAATCTGGGTGATTTACAACGGACACAAATACGCTGCGTCCATGAATGGACAGCCTCATGGATACGATACCATCGGCGGCAACGATATGACCGGACAGATTTGTCTGCACTTCGTGAACAGCCGTACGCACGGATCGAACAAGATAGATCCGGATCATCAGGCGGCAGTACAGAGAGCCTATCAAGCCTCCGTTCTGAAAGTTGAATCGGCTCTTGCAAAATAAGCATCCTGAATAAAGAAAGCCCTCCGTACTCCGGAGGGTTTTTTTCTGTCTGTGAAGAGCATAGAACAGCAGGAGCGCAGAAGAGGATGCAGACTGCGCTGTTTCCACTCAGATCCTGTATGGACTTTCTGCGATATCCATCATATCCTGTCCATCGTCCCAATCTCCATATACGGAAAAAAGAGAGTAGCCCGGCAGTCCCGGTTCCAGACGGAAACCACGGCCGTAGTCGCGCATTCGCAGTGTATTGATGACGAAGGCCATGTCTCCGCCTCCCTGCATAGGATCCATGCGGTTCCTGTTGGTTTCTCCTAGACACACAAGGTAGAGATGCTCATTGATTCGCACGTACTGTGCAGGTTCTTCAAAGAAAATGTTTTTCCAGCGGCGCATCCTGTCCTTGACATCGAATACCGCTTCTTCCGGTGCGTCTTCTGGTAGAGCAGGCTGGTTCTTGAGAGAGTTGCGCATGTAGTTTTCAGTGATATAGCAATGTGTGATATTGACATAGGGGGAATAATGCCAGGTTATTCTCTTGCCTACGAGATCATCTGTATAGCCATGACGACGAAACTCCTCAGTCTGATTCATCTGTACGATTGCGCCGAACAGGATTCGATGCCGGATGAGCCTCATGGACCGGGCATATGTTTCAGCATACAGGACAGTTACCAGGTTTTGTGCTTCATCCAGTATGAGCGTCACACATTCTGATCCGCGCATGAAAGGAACGAACCAGACACCATCATCACAATGCATGGGGCTGCATGGATAACTCATGAAAGGATCACCTTTCTTTGCGAAGATAAGGGTATCGTCCGTTATGAAATGAGCGACAGCTTCATCCCCGCTGTCAAGATGCAGACGGAACACTTTCCCTGCAATCCCCCTGTCGGGCAGAGCTGTGTAGCGACGTCTCCCGTCAGGTGATTCAGGAAGTATATCTCTCGCAACACTCGATTGCCCGATATCAGAGAGAGTTGCGCATTTTCTTTCAGTCTGAATGCGATATGGAGAAGGAGCATTCTCGATTTGAGGGATGCTCTCTTCTGTTACTTCACCCTTTGAGCGGAAGAATCCATGCTCCAGCCTCCCGTTGCCCATGGCGAAAGTGCGGCCGCAGTCAAATCCGAGTTTAAGATTCGTCAGGATCATGAGATTGTTGCCGCCAACAGAAGGATCGTTGCGATTCATATTGTCTTCGACGAAGCTGATCAGGTACATGCCTTCCTTGATTCTGATGAATCGCGTCGGTTCTTCATAGAGTAGTTCAGGCTTTCGTTTCCCTTCTTGGATCTCGCGCTGTATCTGTTTTTCCTCTTCAGCCGTCCTGGACCCGGTCAGAGGACGGATTCGGCAATAACGTTCTGATGGATATATGTGTGTGTTGATAAAACCGCTTGCATAGTGCCACGTGAGCTTCTTGCCGACCAGGTCTCTTGTGAAACCGTGACGTTTTTTAGGGAGCGGCTTGTCCGCAGTGCGGATTGCCCCGAAAAAGTAATCTACGACGACAAGACGCGGACGAAGCGGATAGTATCCAAGCCTGGATACTGCCATCGTCACAAGATAGTTCTCCAGATCCAAAACCATCGTGATGCAGGTTGTCGGTGCGATGCCTGACAGGACGGAAGCAACGAAAAACGTCTGTTCATCGGCTTGCAGACACCCGTATTTCTCCCAACGCAGCGGCTCGTTGGGACGCCGCCATTCCACGACGTCACCGCTGACAAAGCGTATATCCAGTTCTTCTCCATTGTCCAGGGCGATTCGAAACTGTCGTCCGGCGAGAATGATGTCTGTCCTTTTAAGATATTTTCCTTCATGCTCGAAATTGAATTCCATGGGGCCTCCTGTTTGGCAGATGATGATGCAGCGAAGTGCTGTCTGCGCATAGGGCATCGTAAATGTGGCTTTTGACGTGCATGGTTGATTGTGTCAATGCAAATCAAGGCAATGCATAGACTGACATTGCACTTGTTTAAGAATTCCGCGGCCTTGTTGAAAAATCCTGTTCGTATTATAATCATGTAGTATAAACGGAAAGGGAAATTGGTGTTCACCATGCTGCAGAGGAAAAACAGACGCTGGCGTTTCTTGACGCTTGACGAAGTTATGGATCTTGGAAGGAAAACGGATACGGTTTCCATCTGGCATGATTCGCTCAGGGATCCGATGCTCGTGACTTCCGACGCGTTGGCGGGCAGAGACTTATCATTCACCTTTGATGATGGTTTTCACTTGAGTTACACATTCAAAGATGTGCACTGTCTGGTTTATGAGACGAGTGATGGCCGTTCGGGATCGGAATACTATAACGTAAGCCCTGCACAGGGATATGATAAGATCTTATTTTTGCATCATGTCTGTATGCTTGGGATTCCGGGATGCATGGACCTTATCATGGATCTCGAGTCAGGTTATGCTGTTCTGTTTGATGCGTCACTCGGCCATCCGGCAGCTCCGCGAGAAGTCGTCCGCACGATCCGGTTTGGTGTCGTTGATGGGATCTCCCCGGGTCCTGAATTCGAAAAACCTGCATATACGAACGATCTCACCGGTAAGGCTATCCGATGGGCCAGTCCAGGTTCTGGTCCGAAAGGGAGGGGGATCAAATACATTTTCTCTTCCTACTGCTACCTTACATATGCCATGACCTTTCGAAACACAGATCTGTGCTTTATGGCGACGAATCCATGCGATCAGATAAAGATCCGCGATGATCTGTACATTTGCAGCACGATTGAAGAACGGCAGACGGGTGTCGAATTGGTCATGCTGATGAACCTTTCGCTGATGCGTGATGTCCAGTCTGTTTTTGGAATCGGAGGCACGGTGGAAGACGGAGAAAGGCTTGAGACATCGATGCATTCAGGGCGTGAAGGAAGATGGACAACGATGAATGCAGACTTCTATCATAATGACTGAGCTTTTGTACAAGTACAAAGACGGCAGATAAACTGGATGAAAATGGCAATATAAAAAGAACGGACCCTGAGTCCGTTCTTTTCTGCTCAATTGAAAACGGAGCGGCAATCATGCCGCTCCGCTGAGTTTGAATCATGTACCGGATTATTTTCCGAAATACCTTTCCAACAGACCCTTAAAGGCCTTGCCGTGCCGGGCTTCATCTTTGGCCATTTCATGGACCGTATCATGGATGGCGTCCAGGTTCAGAGCCTTGGCTTTTTTGGCCAGTTCGAACTTGCCGGCCGTTGCTCCGTTTTCGGCGGCTACACGCATCTCGAGATTCTTCTTGGTGGAGTCGGTCAGCACTTCTCCAAGAAGCTCTGCAAATTTGGCAGCATGTTCAGCTTCTTCAAAGGCAGCGGTCTTCCAGTATTCACCGATCTCGGGGTATCCTTCACGGAAAGCAACGCGAGCCATGGCGAGATACATACCGACCTCGGTGCACTCACCTGTGAAGTTGGAACGCAGACCTTCGATGATCTCTTCAGGAGCGCCTTTGGCAACGCCGACTTCATGCTCGGTGGCCCAAGTCATTTCTTCCTCTTCTACGACCTCGACGAATTTTTCGCCGGGAGCTTTGCAGAGAGGGCACTGTTCGGGGCGGGTCTCAGAGTAGACGATCTCGCCGCATACCAGGCATTTCCATTTTTTCATGTTCTTATCCTCCGTTTTCTTTGACGCCGGAGCGTCCTCTATGATTTCAAAGTCCTGTGCGCCATGTTTGCAGACAGGGCAGATAAAATCCGGATCCAGGTCTCCCTCCAGTATATAACCGCAGATTTTGCAGCGATACCGCTTTTTTCCGTCCTGAGGGAGAGGGGCGGAAGAAGGCTTGGGCTTGACGGATGCATGATAGTATGCATATGTGACAGACGGTTCACTTGAAAGGACCGCCATGTCTTCAATCTCTGCAAGAAACAGGGAATGGGTCTCAAGCTCGGTTCTGGAAACTACTTTGCAGGAGAAATACGCATTGGCGTTCCTGGTCAGGTAGGTGATCCCATTGGAAGCCCTGCCGATATCGGGCCAGGTTCCGATTTTGTCTGTATCACGGCCGGACTGGAAGCCGAAATGACGATAGACTTCAAAAGGCGCACTCTGTGCCAGAACACTGGCATTGAAACGACCCGATCTGACGATCAGATCATGAGTATAGTTCGTTTTGTTGACACCAATCAGTATTCGGTTGGGATTGCTCGTGACCTGCATGAGCGTATTGATAATACAGCCGTTGTCACGTCCCATATCCTGGGATGTGAGAACAAAAAGTCCATAACTGAGTGAAAACAATGCCTTAGGATCCATGCCCCATCCTCCTCATCGATCATACGATGTCATTATAGCTGATTTGATGATTCGTGTAAAGAATAACGGAAAGCCGCCGACTGATACGTTTTTGATGCGGATAAGATGCTCTGATCATGTCACAAAGCAGTTCTTTCAGGTATATGCAACAATGGTTTTGCCATTTTTGGTTGGAATGCGAGGAATTGAAAGGATTCTTGTCCAAATGAACGATGGATTTTGATCGGCTTTTCTCCTATAATAACACTATTCAACAGCTGAAGGATGGGAGAAGCATATATGAAGCATGTCATCTGGGACTGGAACGGAACGCTTCTTGCGGATGCCGCTGTGTCCTGTGATATCACGTCATCCATGCTGATCCGCCGCGGCAAGCCGGGATTGTCTCTGGAACGGTTCAGGTCTATCATGGGGTGCCCCTATGAGGAAGCATACCGCAAAGCCGGCTTTGACTACAGCTGTGAGTCATATGAATCTCTTGCTCTTGAATGGGCTGCTGAGTATCAGAAGAGATGGAAAGAAGCACAGCTTCGTCCCGGAGCAGCTGAATTCCTGATCTGGGTGAAGAGACAAGGCTTCACACAGTCCCTTCTGACAGCTTCCAGAGAGGATCTTGCAAGGGAACAGCTGGATTGGTACGGACTGACCGACAGCTTCGATCTTATCATGGGTGTAGACAATGACCTGGCTGAGGGAAAAGAGCATCTTGCCATATCTCATTTGGCTGAACTGGGGCTGAAACCTGAAGATCTGCTTCTTATAGGAGATACTGAGAATGACGCCGTGACTGCATCCAGGATCCGTTGTACAGCACTGTTACTGACAGGCGGTCACATGGATGAGAGGCGCCTTCGGGACACAGGGCTTCCTGTCTTTTCAGGCTTTGATGAGATCCGTGCCAAAATGATGGAGATGAATGCCGAATGAATACACGATATGGACTGGGAACACCCAGAATACTGCTCCCCGCACCCGGCACTGAATGGGAGAAATGGTCTGTCGTAGCGTGTGATCAGTACAGCGCGCAGAAGGAATACTGGGATCAGGTAGAAAAGATCGTCGGAGATGCACCTTCTGCATTGAGGTTAATGCTTCCGGAAGCCTGGCTTGACAGGTCCGATCGGGAAAAGGCAGTAGCTCCCGCGATGCGCCGTTATCTTTCGGAAGGCGTGCTCCGACAAACCCAACCAGGTATGATCTGGGTCTGCAGAGAAACGACGACGGGGATGAGGCGCGGCCTGGTAGCCATGCTCGATCTTGAAGCTTATGACTTTTCGCCGGATTCCAAGAGCCTGATCCGCGCTACGGAGGCGACTGTTGCGTCACGCCTTCCTGCAAGGGTAAGGCTGCGCAGAGAAGCAGCTCTGGAAATGCCTCATGTCATGGTCCTTGTGGATGATCCCGGAATGGAAATCGCGAACCTCATGAAGGAAACGGAGAAGGGAAGACCTGTCTATGATTTCTCTCTTATGATGAATGGAGGGCATATCAGCGGATGGAAGGTCGGAGATAAGGAAGAAAAGGCTATCGCCGGACTGCTGCAAAAGTGGGCGGAATCGCAGGGCGAAGACCCCATGCTGTTTGCAGTGGGGGACGGAAACCATTCTCTGGCAGCTGCCAAGGTTTTCTGGGATGAGATCAAGACGGATATTTCTCCGGAACAACGTGAAAACCATCCGGCCCGTTTTGCCCTGGCTGAAATCGTCAATCTTCGGGATCCTGCCCTTGCTTTTGAACCTATACACCGTCTGCTTATGCATGTGGACGCGGAGTATGTATTTACAGCTGTGGAACGCGAACTGAGAAATCTCGGTGTTCTGGGGAAGGATCCCCGCAGCAGTCATGTCCTGCCATGGATATGGCACAATGGAGAAAAGGAACTGCTGATAGACAAGGATGCTGCTCCGCTTCCACTGGTTGTTCTTCAGCCTGTGCTGGACAGGATCATCCCGCCGTCTGATCAGGAATACATCCATGGTGAAGAAGCTCTGAGAGGTCTGGCTGACAGAGAGGGCAATGCAGGTATTCTGCTTCCGGCTCTGGACAAAGGAAATCTGTTTTCCGTCGTACGCAGCGGAGGGCCTCTTCCGCGGAAGTGCTTTTCGATGGGAGAAGCGCAGGACAAGCGGTTCTATCTCGAATGCCGTTTGCTGAATTGGGATAAGGAGGTACTGCAGTGGGAGTCGTAGTAACAAAGTTTGGAGGCAGTTCTCTCGCAAACGCGGAGCAGGTGAGCAAGGTTCTGGATATTGTACGCTCCGATCTCAGAAATCGGTTCGTCGTACCTTCTGCTCCCGGAAAAAGGCACAGCGAAGACGAGAAAGTGACGGATCTGCTGCTTCATGCTTATTCATTGGCATCTCATGGGAAGCCTGCCGATGAAGTGTTGGACTATGCTTTTTCCCGATATCGCGATATCATTCGAGGGCTAGATCTGGACTTGAGTCTTGAAGATGAATTCGAGATTATTCGCGAACGGATTGCTTCAGGTGCATCCCGCGACTACTGTGCAAGCCGCGGTGAGTATTTGTGCGGAAAACTTCTGGCTGCTGCTCTTGGATACGAATTCGTTGATCCTGTGGACTGTATCTATTTCAATGAACGTGGGAATCTGGATCAGGAAAAAACACATGCCGCACTGTCCAGAAAGCTCGGTTCAGTACGAAATGCCGTGGTACCGGGATTCTACGGAGCTGATCCGCAGGGACAGGTACATGTGTTTTCACGCGGTGGATCCGATGTGACAGGCGCGATTGTTGCGCGTGCCGTCAGCGCGGATGTATACGAGAACTGGACGGATGTTTCGGGATTCCTTATGGCTGACCCCAGAATCGTGCCGAACGCCCGGACGATATCGATTCTCTCCTACAGAGAGCTTCGGGAACTGTCCTATATGGGAGCGAATGTCCTTCATGAGGATTCCATTTTCCCCGTACGTCATTCCGGCATCCCGATCCATATCCGCAACACCAACCGGCCGCAGGATCCCGGAACGCTCATCGTCAACAGGGTGCCCAAAGACCGCGAACTGGTCGTAACCGGGATAGCGGGTAGAAAGGATTTCACAGTCATCACGCTGGAAAAAGCGATGATGAACAGTGAGGTCGGTTTCGGCATGCGCGCCTTGAATGTCCTGGATCGCTACAATATAAATTTCGAACATCTGCCCTCCGGCATTGACACGCTTTCTATCGTGCTGAACAGCCGTGAGGTGGAACCGGTACAGGAAGAGCTTCTCCGTGAACTGCAGGAAGTTACGGAATGCGACCATATTGAGGTTTCCGGCAATCTTGCCCTGATTGCGACTGTGGGACACGGCATGGTCTCTACACCGGGTACGTCGGCAAGGCTTTTCTCTGCTCTGGCACAGGCCGGTATCAATGTCAGGATGATTGATCAGGGTTCCAGCGAGCTGAATATCATCGTAGGTGTGGACGGCAAGGATTTCGAGAAAGCTGTCGCAGCTATCTATGATGCATTTGTGTAAGGGGGAAACGATATGAAACGCAATACCATGCTGGCTGCGCAGATGTATACGGTGCGCAGTTTCACTCAGACTCCGTCGGGCATTCGGGAAAGCCTGAAAAAAGTGGCTGACATCGGTTACAAAGCTGTGCAGATGTCAGCATGGGGCCCGATCGCTCCGGAACTTCTTGCGGAATATGCCAATGAAAATGAGCTTGAGATCTGTGTGACGCATATCGGTTATGATCGGATCAAAAACGATACCCAAAAGCTGATCGAAGAGCATAGAATCTGGGATTGTGATTACATCGGCTTGGGAGCCATGCCGGAACAGTTCCGGGACAGTGAAGAAGGTTTCCTTGCTTTTGCCAAGGAGATGTCCGAACCGGCCAGGATGATCCGCGACGCAGGAATGAAGCTGGTTTACCACAATCACAATTTTGAAATGGCCAAGTTCAATGGAAGAACGGGACTGGAAATCCTGATGGATTCGACTGATCCCGAAACGTTCCAGTTTGAGATGGATACATACTGGGTTGCAGCAGGCGGCGGTGATCCGGCCGACTGGATCCGTCGGCTGGGCGGACGGATGGATATCGTGCATTTCAAAGACATGGTCTACGATCCTGAGAAAAAAGCAGCAACGTTTGCAGAGATCGGGCAGGGGAACCATAACTGGCGAGAGATCCTGAAGGCCTGTGGAGAGATCGGCGCAAAGTATCACATCGTCGAGCAGGATACCTGCAAGGGCGATCCTTTTGAGTCGCTAAGGATCAGCTTCGAGTATCTGACGAGACTCGGGTTGAGATAGATAGAGAACGGAAAAAAGCTTTCGGTATTAAACCGAAAGTTTTTTTACGTCAGAATCAGATCTTGAATCTAAGCCTTGACAGAAGGCCGTCGAACAGGGGCTGCAGCAGGAGAGCGAAAACGACGCCCAGAGCTCCTTGAACAAGGTTGAAAGGCACTGCTGCAATTGCATTGCCCCATCCGTAAAGAAGGAATTCAAATAGGCAATAACCAGCGACCATAATGAGTTCTGCGCCCAGCAATATCAGCAGCCTGGGGAAAAACGGCTTTTTGCGTGCAAAAGCACCCAGAAGGGCAATCAGTGCTTTTATCACTGCAGTTACCGGGATATAAACGGGATACCCGGCGGCAAAGTCAGCTAGAACGCTTCCCAGGACTGCAGGGATGGCGGATACAGGCCCGAGTGCGTCTGAAGCGAGAAAGATGCAGCCGTCACCCAGGTGCATGTATCCGAGAGGACCGGGTATGCGGATGAATGCCGTAAAGACGAAAACCAATGCGGCAAACAGTGCTGAGAGCGTGAGAACGCGGATCGGATGATCTTTCGTGTTATTCATGTTCTGGTATCCCTCCTTGGATCCGGTGAATAAGGCGGGGAAGGTCTCTTTCAAAATCGAGTCCAAAACGGGGATCGATCCCCAGATCCCGAGTGCGGACAATGGCTCGAACGGTAAAGTCGAGCGCCAGACGCACGCTGTTCAGCAGTGGGAGGCCATTCATGCGGGATGCCATGACGATACAGGCCAGCAGATCCCCGCTTCCATGGTATATTCCGGGAACCATGTTCTGGAGCAGAAGCACAGGTTTATCGAGTTCGGATGAGAGCACAAGACATCCTATCTCATTGTCCCGTGCGATTCCTGTAATCACGACATCCTTGGCCCCGAGATCCCGAACACGAAACGCCAGGTCTGTTTCCAGCGTGGGAGTCATAGGCAATCTGGGATCGACTCCCGCAAGAAGACATGCTTCCGTCAGATTGGGCGTTGTGAGATCCGCAAGAGGCATCAGCGAACGGAAACCCGGAATGTATTCGGGAGAGAAACCCTGATAGAGCTCCTGGGCATCTCCCATGACAGGATCGACTAGGACAAATGCGCCATGATAGTATTCAATGGCTTCTTTGAGGACAGGAACCTGAGCGGGTTTTCCCAAATAACCGGTATAGATGCCGTCAAACGACAGGCCGAGCTTTTTCCAATGGGAAAGCATTTTCGGCATTTCATCCGTCAGATCCAGATAGCTGTAGTCTGAGATTCCGCCTGTCTGGGTGGAAAGCAGCGCGGTGGGGAGCGGACACGCTTCCAATCCGGCGGAGGACAGTATGGGAAGAGCCGTTGTAAGAGAACAACGGCCTATGCCGGACAGATCATGTGCGCAAAGTACTCGCTTGGCTTTCTTCATCATTTAATCTCCTGAGTCAGGATGCGTACAGCTTCTCCGGCAAGGATCATACCGGCAACGGGAGGCACCCATGCGACGGATCCGGGGGTCGAACCCGCGTTTTCGGGAGCAAAGGGCCGTTTAGGTTCTTCTGTGGAATATACGACCTTCAGCGAGGAAACACCTCTCTTTTTCAGTTCGCGTCTCATAACGCGGCAGAGAGGACACACGGAAGTCTCATAGAGATCCGCCAGGGTCAACCGTGTCGGATCCAGTTTATTTCCGCATCCCATAGCGGAAAGGACGGTGATCCCTGCTGACTGAGCGGAAACAATCAGGTCGATTTTATCCTTGACACTGTCGATCGCATCAATCACAAGATCAGCTCCCTGAAACAGCTCTACATCGCCTGGACGGTAGAATACAGGACGCGTATCACAGCAGACTTCCGGCGCGACGGCATGGATACGTGCTTCCATCGCTTCAGCTTTGGAACAGCCTACACGGTCGATTGTGGAGACAAGCTGTCGGTTCAGATTGGTTATGTCTACATTGTCGCCGTCAATCAGGCGAAGGGTCCCGATCCCCGTTCGGGCCAAAGCTTCTGCGGCTGCACTTCCTACTCCGCCTAAGCCGAAAACTGCAACGGTGCAGCCGGCAAGCTTTTCGAGTGCGGAAGGACCCAGGACCCATGATGTGCGTATCAGTCTGTCATTCATATTTCCAAATTATAGGAGTTTGACCTATACGTGTCAATGGTACAGACAGATGAGAAAAGCGCACCATCAGGTGCGCTTTTGAACTGTCTTGGTTTACGGAGCAGTCGTGCCCGTGACTTCAGGAGAAGCTCCCGGCTCGGTGGATTCCGTAGGGGCGGGAGTTGCAGCCGAGGCAGAACCGCCGGGGTTGTTGATCTCCTGCCATGCTTCTTCCGTCAGAATGAAGCGGGCATCGCCCAGAACGACGCTCAAAGTGCCCTTGGTACCCTTGGTCTGCATAAGGCGGATGCGAATGGTTTGAACACCGGTCACGTCAACCGTGATGTCCTTCTTCTCAAAGGTCCCGTCGACGAAATCACTGTCATAGCTGGGAGCATCGATCGCTGCGTCATCCAGATAGACCATGATGCGGAAGGTGCCGTTCTTGGAGGCGTTTCCGTAGGACCAGCCCGGATCGGCGCCAAGGTCAAAGATGAACTGGCTGTACTTGCCGTCCAGCTGATAGGTCAGGCTGCCGGATTCAGATTTACCCTGACCGGCGGGGATCTTCTTGCTCCGGATGAACATGCCGAGACCGTGATCGTATCTCAGACTTCCGATCTGGAACTTATCGGTATGCTGGTTCGCTGTCCACTGTTTCTTATAGTATGTCTCGAAGTCAGAAGGAGCAGCGACTTCCTGCAGTTCTTCAGCATAGACGATGAATGTCGCGGGATCGGGCGTAGGTGTGGGCGTAGGAACCAGAGTCGCAACAGGAACCGTATAGGAAGGCGTCATGGAGGGAGTCGGAGATGCGGAGGGAACCGCTTCGCCGGGATCGTGTTTGCCGAGGGTGCTGAGGAGGATGATGATCAGGACGATCACGACAGCAATAGCGGCAAGAATGATCCAGTTGACTCTGCCAAAGCCGCGGGTGAACCAATACTTGACTTTGTCAAGGAAACTTTCAGGCTCATCCGTATCCATCTCGGAACCATAGACAGGACGGGATTCCTCATAATTGCGTCCGCGGTTGATCGTAGCGGACTGATTGTCCTGAGGATACATCTCCACACGACCGGGCACATAGGAACTGTCTTCCCTGTTATAGGTGCCCAGTTCACTGGGCGTAGCGATCGTGGTGGCGGCCACAGAGGGAGGCGGAGGGGTGGGACCGGTGAAACCGGGCTTCACATAGACACCGCCGTCTGCCTGGCGCATGAGCCAGCGGCCGATATCCTGACAGTCGGCCACACAAGCAGCAGCCAGATCGGGATCTCCGAGAGGCGACTGGGTCTGCACGGCATTCATGACATTCGTGAATTTCTGAAGGATCTCCGAAGGAGCACCGCTGGTGCGAAGAGCGTCCAGACGTTCTTCCTGCGTATCATCCGGAATCGAAGAAATTTTAAGCTGCTCCATGGCCATGATGGCAGCCATTTCGCAGTAGCGATTCAGTGTGCGTACACATACGGACGGACTCGCATCCGCGATGCGTGCAGCATCATTGCCCAGAGCAGCCATCCTAGGCCATCTGGTGCGTAGAAAGTCAAATTCATGAGCCATGGCGATTCTCCTTTGGTTCCACTTTATGTATATTATTGTAAAAGGATTTTCCCTGTGGGTCAAGATGATTTACCACTTGTTGAACATTTTTTTGCCTGTCTTTTTGTTTAAGCGTCATCATTTTCCGAAACATCACCCGGCAATATCCAATCAAAGGAATCGTCTTGAGCCATCTGTTCGAAGTAGAGGTTTTCCAATGGGATCCAGGTGGTCAGAAAGCTGGGATAATGATCCGGATCTCGTTTTTGAAGGCGCGAAAGACGGATATCCAGGGGCATTGTCAGTTTGACCCGAAGATTACCTGCTCTTCTCAAACGGACGTGATTTGCATAGGCTCCTTCCAGGATTACCAGCGGCCCCGGTTTTATGGCTATGGGTTCTCCAAGGCTCTGGCTCTGCGGAATAAACGGCCGGTATTCGAAGCAGATCCCCTGAAGAAGCGGAATCGTCACTTCCTGTTCGAACCTTTCCCAATCAGCGTTTCCTCCCGGCTGTGACAGCCTTTCAGGCGTCTTTGCAGACCATGGGACATAGAAATCATCCATATGAATCACAGGAGCATCATATGTTTTCGACAGACGTGCAGCAAGAGTGGTCTTTCCGGACGCACACGGTCCGTCAAGGATCAGACGCACGGACTCACCGCGTGCGAGCCGGGTATCGATCTCATTGCAAAGAAAAGAAAACGCGTTCATCATGGCTCCCAAACCAGATCGTTCAGACGATGCAGAAGCATATAACTGCGGATCTGCAGGTTGAGAGATTCTTCCATGCTTCGTGTGTCTGAAAGATCATCCATAATGGTTTTGGTCAGTTCGTAGGAGAAGACGGACCGCACCGCTTCTTTCGAAATGCCTTTGGAAAAATCCGCAAATCTGACGGACGATAATCTCCAGGATCCTGATACGGACTGATCGAGAGTCAGACGCAGGGGTATCGAATCCGAAAAGACCGTGCTGAACTGATTTTCCTGGATCCTGCAGGCCTTTCGGACCGCTATCATGTTGAGAGTGACCTGATGCTTTCCGTTCTTGGCTTCATAGAGTCTGTAAGTGGAGAAATAGGCATCAGCATAACCGTATGTCTGCGCGAGAAAGCAGTTGAGATAATACGGAAGACGGATCTCGAGAGCACCTGTCGCATCTGTATCGCCATTCCATTGCCAAGATTCGCTCCAAAGGGAAAGATATTCAGGCCACAGAGATGCTTCCAGAATGCTCTGGCAGTACTGCGGCAGGAAAAACACCTGCCCGTCAGGATCTCTTCCATACGGTTCGCCCCCATCGGCTATATCAAATGTGACGAGTGCCTGATGCTGACCGTCGTAGACAGTTACCTTGTGTGCGAAAACAAAACCCTTATCTTCCGTGCGCTGGCTCAGATCCACTCCAGCCAGAAGAAGAAGGCGTGCGGCATCCGCATCTTCGATCGTGACCGTTTTGCCGGAGGCATGCTCCAGTTGCATCGTATAAGCCTCGGGACTTCTGTCTGGTCTGGATGCAGCAGTCACATCAGGGAGCACAGGAAATGAAGTGGGTTCTTCCCGGCCGATCAGGCTGTCCACCGGAATCGAACTGCAGGAAGTCAGGAGAGCGAGTATCAGAAAAAGGGCGACTGTGCCTTCGAGTTTTTTCAACATTCAAACTCCTTTTCCCGCGCGAGGCGAATGAGGGTTTCATGACGGTTGTCATCGGGATGAAGGACGGTATGCTTCCACAGGGCGTTCAGAACGGAACCGATACGTTCAGACGGGCCTCCATATAGAGGAATCAGATCCTCTCCTGTCAGATTCAGTTCTTTAAGGGAAAAAGGAACATGTCTGAGGATCATCTCATCAAGCAGATGCTTTTCCTCCGGATCCGCTGGGGAAAGGCCTTCCTTGGCAAGACAGGCACGGAGAGAGACAAGGGAGCAGGCCTTGTCACGTCCAAGAGATGCACAAAGCAGACAGAATCCCTGCGTGTCCATTGAAACGGTCGCAAGGGGAGCAAGTTGCATGACCGTTTGAGATTCTTTTTTCGTAAGCTTGAGACTTCCACAGGCTTCCCTAAGTGAGGAAGCGGGAAGTGAATGCCATAGAGCGCACAGCCTGAGAGAGGGATCTGCTTTCAATTGCGAAACAGCGCGTATCAGTCTCGGATCCGACGCACAGTTCTCCGCTTCAGGGCACAGGATCTTCCATACACCATATTCGGACATATCGGACAGCGCGGCCACAACAGGGTTCTTGCTGTATGTTTTTTCCGGATGACGCAGATCTGCCGTAAGGATGCGGATCAGTTCGTCTCTCAGCCTTTCCGGAGCAATGTCCTTCAAAAGCCGGATATGAGACAATGCCGCCTGCCGAACAGCGCATGTCGGTGAGAACTCCAGTTCTGCCGCCTGGCGGATCAGTCTGAGCAGTCTGAGACCGTCTTCATTCAGGACGGACTCCGGATCTCTTGTAGTGGACAGCTGATGCCTCTCCAGGTCCTGGATTCCGTTCCTGGGATCTGTAAGTTCCAATGTTCTCAGATCCAGATAGATCGCATTCACAGTGAAATCCCGGCGCAAGGCATCTTCCTGCAGTGTCGCACCGAGCTCGACTCTGCTTGGACGGTGAGCACCTCCGGGACGGTAGCTTTCCCGTCTGAATGCGGTATACTCGAATGTTTCTCCGAGAGCATGGAGTTCGACAGTGCCGAGTCCGGCATCACGCAGCGTCATAGTAACTGAACCGTCCCCGGGAAGAAACGGCTTCAAAGCTTCGGGAAGCAAAGGCCCCGAAAGATCGGCATCCCATGCCGGCAGTCCCAGAAGACTGTCACGTACCCAGCCGCCGACTATGTACAGCTGAATGCCGTTGCTGCCAGCCCATTTCCGGATCTGTTCGAGAGCGGGGGAGAAAGACCAGACGTTTGTGTCCATATATCTATTATAACGATTTCATAAGAGAGGAACAAGGAGAGCCGGGGCCAAAATGGACACGAACCGAATCGAACCTTTCGGCAGTTGTGAAGGAATATCGGGAAGGAATCTTGAAAGAAAACGTTCTTCGTGAGATAATTATCATTGGATTTTTGTCTGGAGGGTGCTCTCATGCAAGCAATATACTGCCTGAACCCCGGCTCTTTTGAACTGATTTACGGGCCGAAAGAAAGACAGGACGTGGAACGCCTCGTCGGCGGTTCCGTGCCGTTCGTGGATCCGGAATCGCTTCGTGCGGGGGATGAGGTTCTGCACGGTGTCCGTTATCTTTTCTCCGGTTGGGGCTGTCCGGTTCTGGATCAAGATCTCCTGGCACATCTGCCGGATCTGGAGGCAGTATTCTATGCTGCCGGATCGATCCGCTATTTTACGACGGATGAAATGTGGAACCGCGGTATACGCGTATTCTCGGCATGGGGTGCGAATGCGGTTCCTGTTGCTCAGTATACACTTGGACAGATTCTCGTCAATCTGCGTGCTGCATTCGCCAACGCAAGGGAAGTCCGCAGCAGGGAGACTTTCCAAGGTATCCCTGCAGCTAAGGCCTGCCCGGGACTTTACGGGTCCACAGTCGGGCTGGTCTCTCTTGGGATGATCGGCCGTATGGTGGCAGATTCACTGAGCAGTTTTGAAGTGAATGTGCTGGCTTACGATCCGTTTGTTTCTGAAGAGGCCGGAAAGAAACTGGGTGTCGAGATGACAGATCTGCGTTCCCTTTTTGAGCGCAGTGATGTCGTGTCCGTCCATACTCCTTGGCTTCCTGAGACTGTCGGCCTGTTGGGGAAAGAGCATTTTTCCCTGATGAAACCGTATGCTACGCTCATCAATACGTCGCGCGGCGCGATCCTCCGTGAAGATGACCTGATCGAAGTGCTTCAGACGAGACCGGATTTGACGGCGGTGCTGGATGTGACATGGCCTGAGCCGCCCGTGAAGGGAAGTCCTTTCTACATACTGCCGAATGTGTTCCTGACATCCCATATCGCCGGAAGCCAGAATGCCGAATGCCACAGGATGGCGCGTTATATGATTGATGAGTTCATCCGTTATCAGAACGGTGAAGTGCTCGTCTGGGAAGTGGACCGCCGAAAGGCGGAGACCCTTGCATAAATGAATCAGCGGAGAAAACCGCGACAAGGAGATTTCATGAACAAAACGAGAAGAATACTTGCACTGTGCCTGTTGGTATTGACTGTGTTTACTATGACCCTGCCTGCCTGGGCGGAAGGGGATGATGATCAAACAGCCAATCAGCCTTCACTGGCTCGGGATATAACATCTGAATGTACGTTCAAGGGGCAGAAATCTTCTGCAGGTTCCTTCAAAAGGGCGACTGACAACAATCTGGAGACCAAATTCGTTGCAGCCAATAACGAAGAGTACATCGACGTGTTTCTTCCCGATGGAGTGAAATGCGCCGGACTGTACATGGACTTCGTGGAGATTCCTTTCAAGTGGTCTGTTTATTATGTGACGGACTCCGGTGAAGAGTTTCTTCGTGCAGAAGGCGGACGGGACAGCTATATGCTCCAGCAGTTTGCTGATGTGAGTTTTATGCCCATTTCGGAACATGTTCGTCTGCGTTCGGACAAACTGAGCATGATGGAATTCCGCGTTTATGATGATTCCGGAGAATTTGCTCCTTCAGTGACCAAGATCTGGAATGAGCGCCCGGAAAAAGCGGACCTCATGGTTGTTTCTACCCACCCGGATGATGAACTGATTTTTATCGGCGGAGTACTTCCCACTTATGCAGGCGATCAGAAAAAAGACACGGTTGTCGTTTATATGACTTATGCGACACGGAGACGCGCAAGTGAACTGCTGAACGGTCTTTGGGTATGCGGCGTAAGACAGTATCCCGTGCTTGGCCCATTCCCGGACAAGTACTGCACCTCCATAGGAGAAGCTCGCAAATATTGGAAGGACGAAGATTGTCAGCGTTACCTTGTAGAGCAGATTCGACGTTACAAACCGGAAGTGCTCGTGACCCAGGATGTGAACGGAGAATATGGCCATGGCGCTCATCGGCTCACGGTCTATTCCGTGCAGCAGGCGATCCAGCTGGCTATGGATCCTACTGCTTTTCCCGATCTGTATGAGAAGTACGGTGTCTGGGAAGTCAAAAAAGTGTATCTGCATCTCTGGAAAGAGAACAAGATCTCTATGAACTGGCGTATTCCTCTGGATTCCTTTGATGGGAAGACTGCACTGGATATCGCGAAACTGGCTTATGGCGAACACATCAGCCAGCATAAGTGGTATTTCCAGGTTCTGGATACCGGTAAAACATCCAATGCAGAATTCGGGCTTTACTATACGACTGTCGGACTGGATCAGAATGGGGACGACATGTTCGAAAACATACCTCTTCCGACTCCCGAACCGACTCCGACTCCGGTGCCGACTCCTGAGCCTACACCTGTTCCGACTCCAACACCTCAGCCTACTGCCGCGCCGGATATCACGCCGGTTGTGACACAGGCTCCGTCCGCTCCGGATTTCACACCTATGCCTCTCGCACCGGTCGAAAGCCCCACATTCTGGCAGAGAATTGCTGAATTTTTCAGGAATCTGTTTTAAACGCCAGGAGTTCGCGAAGGTTTTGGCATGATCAGGGTGAAGCGCCTGACGGCACTCTGCATATGTATATGCGTACTGTGTTCCCTGTGTTTATCCGCAGGTGCGGAAGAAGGTTCTTTTTCCGTTGAGGAAGAACAGACGAAAAAAGCGAATGACATCACGCTGCAGTGCCGATATCGAGGTCAGATGTCGTCCGGGGCCTCCATACGTGCGGCGCTGGATCACGGACTGTTCGATGCATTCTATCCTGCACAGGGAGAGAGATACATCGATATCTATCTTCCGGAGGGAACCCGATGCGGGGGACTGTTCATGGATTTCCTGAAGATCCCGTCTCATTGGGCAGTTTATGCTGTTACAGAATCGGGAGATGAATTCCTGCGGGCCGAAGGAGAAAAAGGTTCAGATCGGTATCAGGAGTTCGCCGATCTCAGATGGATGCCCATATACGGACATGTTCGCCTATATGCAGATCCCGTCGGGCTTATGGAACTTCGGGTCTTCGACGACACAGGACCTTTTGACGATCCATTGCTCCGCAGATGGGAAGCGCGTCCTGAAAAAGCGGATCTTATGGTCGTTTCTGCTCATCCTGACGACGAGATCATCTTCATGGGCGGGGTGCTTCCCACTTATGCGGGGCAGATGAAAAAAGACACTGTCGTAGTCTATATGTCCTGTAATCTTCGGCAGCGGGCCAGCGAACTGCTCAACGGGCTCTGGATCAGCGGCGTGAGGCAGTATCCTGTGATCGGTAGTTTTCCGGATGTTCGCTGTTATTCGCTCCGGGAAGCTAGGGAACACTGGGCAGACGAGGACTGCCAGCGTTATCTTGTGGAACAGATCCGCAGATACAGACCTGACGTTATGGCTGCGCAGGATCTGAAGGGGGAATATGGACACGGAGCTCATATGCTGACCGCCGAAACGGTCCGCAGGGCTGTGCGGCTGGCTGCCATTCCCGAGGCGTTTCCCGACCTTGCTGAGCAATACGGCGTCTGGCAGGTCAAAAAGCTCTATCTGCATCTGTATCCCAAAAATCCGATCACGATGGACTGGAGAAAGCCCCTGGATGCTTTCGACGGTCTGTCGGCTCTCGAAGTCGCACAGATGGCGATCCTGGAACATCAGAGCCAACCGCGCTGGCATGACCGTGTACGGGATACAGGCCCATTTTCAAACGCACAGTTCGGTCTCTACTGTACTTCGGTCGGACCGGACAAGGCATGCGATGACTTCTTTGAACACATCCCGGATACGGAAAACCAAGATTCGTAATATGAATCCGAAAACCGCTGTCACAGCCATGTGCTGTACATGAGACAGCGTTTTTTATGTTCCGGGACTTCTTGTACCAACCACACGGAAAAACCCCGTAAATGGGCGTATGGAAGAATTGAGTTTTGCGGGGCATGGTGATATGATAAGCGTGCCCGCCGCGGTCTGTTATTGGGTCGGACGGTATCTGTGAAAAACGGCGGTACTATCATGAGTGAGAATTCTGGATCGAAACAACACGGCTGGCTTCTTCCTGCCGCTGTGTTCCTTTTCTGGTTTTCCGTTTATACTTATCCTTCATTTCTGAACAGCTATACCGTAGACACGTTAGGTGCGACAAAAGCCCTGGCCGGTGTGATAGCCGGCAGTTACGGATTTGTTCAGATGGTTCTGAGGATCCCTTTAGGCATCATTTCGGACATCATAAAAAGGCGCAAACCCTTTGTGATAGCGGGCTTCGCCTTTTCCGTGGCCGCATCTGCAGGCCTTTCTCTTGTTGCGATCCTGGCGGGGCGGGAATCCGTGCCTCAGTGGCTTGCCATGGCAGTCCTGATCTTTCGAGGGATGTCGGGCATCACGGCTGCGACGTGGGTAAACTTTTCTGTGCTGTATTCCGCAAGCTATCGCGGAGATGAGATGGCTGCAGCCATGAGCCGTGTCGTTCTTTTCCAGTGCGGTTCTCAGGTGCTTGCCATGCTTCTGGGAGCTCAGCTCGCGGGACGTGTCAGTACCGTCAGTGCTTTCCTGCTGGCAACCGCTTCCGGTATCATGGGGCTCGCGGTCATGTCAGCAGTTCGCGAACAGCCTCCTACGGGAGATCCCATGACGCTGCGGGGGTTCCTGGAGGTGGCCAAAAACAA
>JAEEJN010000090.1 GCA_016281935.1 Bacillota bacterium
CGAAACAGGTCCGATGGAGACGTCGACGATGCCCTCTTCAGGTACGAATACTTCGCCCGTCTCGATATCCTTCCACGTATCCGAAGAGGAAACGCAGGCGGTCCTATCCGCCGAATCGGGGTTGGCGAGCATCAGGAAGGATTCATCTTCATCTTCGCGAAGGGAGCCGTAGACTCTTCCCAGCGCTATCGGTGTCCAGGAACCGGTCCTCAGGGCCGTATGGTCCATACGCAGGGCGCCAAGCTCACGGAAACGGGCGACAAGACCGGCATTCTCCCTGCCCCATGGATAGGTCCTGCGGTTCCATGGATCCTCAAGGCCTTCCATACCCGCTTCGTCACCGTAATAGACAGTGGGCATCCCGGGATGTGTATAAGCGATCAGGGCATACAACGTAAGTCGTGAGATCGCAAGCTCCTTTTCTTCGGGACTCAGCTTCAGGGAGCGCTTGTCCTCTTCATCCGCCGGCATCCTCGCAGGGATGCCGCCGAGAAGGGACATCAGCCGCGCGGTGTCGTGCGTTCCCGTCATGTTCATGAGCGAATAGAAGATCGTTTCCGGATAATTTTCTCTCTGACTCTCCAGCCGGCGGGCGAAAAGAGAAGCGTCGATCCTTCCGAGCAGGAAATCCAGCAGCGAGTCCCTGAAAGGATAGTTCGTCACCGAATCGAGTTCCTCGCCCCAGAGATAAGCGCGTCTGGTGTCGTAGGAGATCTTGTTGGACGCGTCTTCCCAGACTTCGCCGAGAAGCACGGCTTCCGGATTCTCTTCCAGGACCACGTTCCTGAGGATCTGCAGGAAGCGGTCAGGCAGTTCGTCCGCAACGTCGAGCCGCCATCCGGCGATCCCGCAGCGCATCCAGCGTCTGACCGTACTGTCTTCGTCCGTCAGCTGGTAGGCGATATACCCGGGATTCATCTCCCGTACGTTGGGCATGCTCTTCACGCCCCACCAGCAGTCGTAATCGTCGGGATACCGTCTGAAATCATACCATTCGTAATAGGGCGACTCCTTGGACTGGTATGCACCGAGCTCCTCGAAGCACCCGTCACGGTTGAAATAACGGCTGTTGCTTCCTGTATGGGAGAAAACTCCGTCCAGAAGGATACGGATGCCCATGCTCTTCGCCTCGCGGCACAGCGTGCGAAGGGCGTCTTCACCGCCGAGAAGTGGATCTACTTTTCTGTAGTCCGCGGTGTCGTAACGGTGGTTGCTGAAAGACAGGAAGATGGGGTTCAGATACAGCACGCTCACGTGCAGGGACGCGAGATAGCCCAGTTTCATCCGTACGCCTTCCAGATCGCCTCCGAAAAAGTCCCAGGATATGATGTCTCCCCGTTTGTTCCGGATATAGACAGGGTCGTCTTCCCAGTCCACGTGCAGAAGGCTTCCGGGATGCATGCGCGATTCAGTCTTCTCGGGCTCCCCTCTGTAGAAACGGTCCGGGAACACCTGATAGCAGATCCCGTTTCGGAGCCACTCCGGAACGGTCTGATAACGGCATACGGTGATCTGCCAAGGAGTTCCGGGCTCGCGCCTGATCTCGCCTTCTCCGCCGAATCCGTCGGAAGGGGCGCAGCAGAAACGGGGCTCTCCCCTTTCATCCAACGCAAAGCGGTAGAAAAGCAGTCCGGGTCTTTCGGGAGCAGTGAAAACGCATTCCCAGGTACGGCAGCCGTCCTTTTCCTCCTTGAGTTCCATGGAGATCATGCGTTCTCCGTCCGGCAGGCACAGCCAGAGCGCCGCACCGGAAGTCCCGCATCCGGTTTTCAGGCGCAGCGTCATCCTGCAGCCGCAGCAGACCGCTCCTGCAGGGCTGCGGTATTCTTCTCGTCTCGAATGATGATAAATCAAACCGTCCTCCGTTGAGGGTAGTATCGTACAGATGGTGATGAGCGGGTGCTCCCGCCGTTCCGGCTTACCAGGACAGAAGCTCTGAGAGCCTGTCGAGGTCTTCGTCCGTCGTGGCCCAGGACGTCACGAAACGGGCAATGACCGCATCGGAGCCGTGAGGGCCCCAGGGAGTAAAGGCGACGGAGGCCGCGAGTTTACGGGCCGTTTCCGTGCTCAGGACGACGAACTGCTGGTTCGTAGGCGAATGCCTGTAGAACGGGATGCCGCAGTCAGAAAAGATCTTCTTCATCTTTTCAGCCATATCGATCGCGTGAGCGGCGATCCTGAAGTACAGACCGTCCGTAAAGAGCGTGTCGAACTGAAGGCCGAGAAGCCAGCCTTTTGCAAGAAGGGCGCCGTGCTGTTTCGTAGTCGTCATGAAATGCTTCGGCTGTCCCTTGGGGAACACGACGGCTTCTCCGAAAAGGGCGCCGACTTTCGTGCCTCCGATATAGAACGCGTCGCAGAGCCTGGCGATGTCGGGAAGCGTCACGTCCGTCTCTCGGCTCATGAGGCCGTAACCCAGACGCGCTCCGTCAAGGAACAGGGAAAGTCCGCGGGCCCGGCAGACCGAAGCGACGGCTTCGAGTTCGGCCAGAGAATACAGACTCCCGTACTCCGTCGGATGGGAGACGTAGACCATGCCGGGGATCACCATATGCTCATGGGTCCCGTCCGCGTAGAAGCCGTCCAGATAAGCAGCGAGTTCGTCCGCTGAGATCTTCCCGTCGTGTTCGGGCAGGCACAGGACCTTATGTCCCGTTGCTTCCACGGCGCCCGCCTCATGGGTGCCGATATGGCCCGTCTCCGCGCTGATGACGCCCTCATAACCCGCCAGAAGAGCAGAGATGACCGTGGAATTGGCCTGCGTCCCGCCGACGAGGAATGAGACGTCCGCTTCGGGGCATCCGCAGGCTTCGCGTATCTTCTTTCTGGCAGAAGCGCATATGTCGTCCGTGCCGTATCCCGGATGGGGATCGAGATTCGTCTCCGTCATCCTTTTCAGGATCTCCGGGTGTGCCCCCTGTATGTAGTCGCTTTCAAAGGAAAGCATGATGGGACCTCCGTGTAATGAATCACTTTATCTTATCAAATAATCTGTATCCGCGCAACAAAAAAAGCCAGCTCGAAGCTGGCTTTCAATCGATCATCAGTCTTTCACGATGAATCCCTGGCAGCCGGCGCGGCCGATGAGAGCGGCGTTGCCTTCGTCGGTATCCACGTGCATGGCTTCCGCGTAATTGGGGCTCACGCGTACGACGACGTCGTCGAAGATCAGGGGACGGTCGGTCTCGACACGAACCTTGACGATCTGCTTGTCCTCAACGCCCAGACGCTCTGCGTCTTCGGGAGTCAGATGGATATGACGCTTGGCGACGATCAGGCCTTTCTCGAGCTTGAGTTCGCCGCAGGGGCCCTTCAGCGTGATGGGGGCGGATCCTTCCAGATCTCCGGATTCACGGATGGGAGCGACCTGACCGAGCGTGAAGCAGTCGGTCATGCTGACTTCGACCTGGGGCTCTTTGCGTTCCGGGCCGAGGATGACGACGTTGGGGATGGAACGCTTGGGGCCGACGACCTCAACGCGCTGTTCGCACACGAACTGTCCGGGCTGGGAAAGCGCACGCACGAAAGTCATTTTGGTCCCTTCCCCGAAGAGGATATCCATGGCCTCCTGGTTCAGATGTACATGACGGGCGGAAACTTCCACCAAAAACTTCTCAGGCATTGTTTGTTCCTCCTATTATTTTCCGGATCGCTCCGGGAAATGATCATTCGTTTTCGGGACGGGCCAGGATCATGCCTCTGACGAGTCCCATCCTGGAATCTTCCCAGGCACCGGGAAGCGCGGACAGCGCGATCTGTCTGTCGGTCAGCCGCTCAAGATCCGGCGCATGTCTCTCAAGGAACCATGACGCACAGGCGATCGCTTCCGCGGAAAGTTTACGGGAAGCGAGGTTCAGACATTCGATCCTTACTCCCCTCTTCACGGCCGAGGATATGATATCCGGCGCAAGGGAGAATCCGCTGCTGCCGAGATCGAAGAAAAGGGCACGGCCTCCGTCCCGTACGCCTTCGACGCTCAGCGGACTTCTGTCCTTCCCTTCTCCCAGATCGAGGATCACGGGGAATCCTCCGTTCGTAAGGTTCCTGAGTCTTCCGAGAGCATGATCGTTCAGGGGGTTGAGCGTGAAATCCGCACCGAAGGCCACGGCTCTTCTCCGGTAGGCTTCCGAATCGTCCAGGACACATACGGGCGAAAAACCCATGGCAGACGCCAGCCGCAGCGCAAGGATCCCCAGGACGTCTCCTCCGGCGATGCCGACAGCTTTTCCGTACGGAGCCGGGACTGTGAGCAGGAGTTCAGCGATCCCTGCGAGAGGCGCGAACAGCGCACATGCAGAATCCGGCACAGAATCGGGCAGACGGACAGCCCAGGCTTCCGGCACTGTCATTTCATCCTGCCAGCATCCGTCGGCATCGACTCCCATTCGGACGTCGGCTACCGGTACGGGACAGACCGTTACTCGGTCTTCCTCGAGAAGATTCACGCAGTCCGGTCCGCATTCATCGACTCTGGCGCAGAAAAAGCGGCCGGGCACCCGGTCTCTAAGGATCGGAAAAGTCTCCCCCGGAAGGACGGCGGCGCATTCAAGCTTCAGCCTGACTTCTCCGGAAGCCGGCTCTCTGCTCTCAAGGGGCCTGACATGCAGTTCTCCGCGGCGGTTGCTCAGAATTCGATCCATGAGTTAATAGTAATCCATCCCCCGGTCAATGTCAAGGACGGTGCTCGGATACAAACAAATCCGGAAGCCTCGGGCTTCCGGATCTATTCGGGCATTTCGCTCAGCGTACGGTACGCTCTTTGACGCGGGCGTTCTTGCCGATCGCGCTGCGCAGATAGTACAGCTTGGCACGACGGACCTTACCGCGGCGGATCACGACGATCTTGTCGATCCGGGGGCTGTGCAGAGGGAAGGTACGCTCAACGCCTACACCATAGCTCATGCGGCGGACGGTGAAGGTCTCGCGCACGGAACCATTGCGGCGTGCGATCACGGTGCCTTCGAAGGCCTGGATACGCTCACGGTTTCCTTCAACGACTTTAACGTCGACGCGGACGGTGTCGCCTACGCGGAAATCGGGCAGGTCGGTACGGATCTGCTCCTGCTCAAGAGTGCGAATGTCGATCATTTTGGGGAATCCTCCTTATCTGAGGCGTTCGTGTCCGGCTTAGGATAGAGGACCGCCCGAGTTCATAACAAAGATATTATACACGAGTCACTGCGGCAATGCAAGCATTTTTTTGCTTAATCTCCGCATTTTTTACCATGGATAAGCTTCTCCGGTATACGTGATGAATACCGGACCTTCCTTGTCGTGACGTTTGCGTTCGAAGAGTACGCGAAGGGTCTCCGCATGCTCATACGGGATGAGCGGGGCCCTGCTGTTTCCTTCGTTCGTGCGCATCCATCCGGGATGCAGGCAGATGATGTTCATTCCCGGATCGTCCTTGAAGTAGTTGTGCATGGTCATCGTGGCCATATTGAGCGCAGCCTTCTCCATCCCGTAGTCGATGTAGTAGGAACGGTAGCATTTTCCGATGCTTCCCGCTTCTGAAGACACATTGACGACGAGACCGCCGATCCCGCTCTTTCTGAGCAGCGGCAGGAAAGCCTTGAGCACTCTCAGCGGACCGACGGCTCCGACGTCAATGACGGGCGCGACTTTATCCAGATCGCAGTCAGGGAGTTCCTTCATGATGTCCGGAGAGGTCGCGACGGCATTGTTGATGATAAGGTCAAGACTGTCCGTCCACGCTGACGCTTCCTCATACGCTGCGTTCACCGATTCCGTGGAAGAGATGTCCATCGTGAGTACGTGCAGGGAATCGGGATACTTTTGCGCGAGTTCTTCGAGAGCCGGTGACGGACGGCGGATGCCGGCAAGCACACGGTCCCCGTGTTCGAGATAGCGTCTTACGAGATTGAATCCGAGAGCTTCAGGCCTCCCTGTGCCGGTGATGAGCACTGTCTGCGTCATATCCTTACGCTGCATGTGTCAGACAGAGGCTATTTCCTGTAGCTTTCCAGCAGTTCCACGATGCACTTCAGATCGGCAGTGGAGTCGAGATAGTTATACTCACCGCTCCCGTCGCCGTAGGTACCGTGCTGGATCAGTTTCAGGCCCATCGCTTCAGCGTTGCCGACCTGGACAGCGGAATCCTTCACCTTGAAGGCGATATGATGGATCCCCTCCCCTTTTTCATTGAGGAAATCCCTCCATGTGGAAGGCTCGTCGTTGGGTTCGATCAGCTCGATCTGGAGTCCCGGACCCACGTCGAAGAAAGCCTGCACGCAGTTGGCTCCCGGATCGGGCTCACCGTGATAGACAGTCTGCGTCACTTCATAGTTGCCGAGCTGCTTCGTCGGCGGCACGTCCTGACCGAGGAATTCGGCCCATTTTCTTTTCGTTTCCTCCACGTCCTTCACGATGAAACCGATCTGGACAACGACATCCGTTCCTACTACGCCTGCCATGTTCATTCCTCCCTGATGGTTCTGTCGGTATGGTGAAAGTGTGTACTGTACGGACCGTCTAGTCTTCCGTTCCGCCTTTTTCAAGGAGATCGGGACGAACGTGACGCGTCTTCTCCTCCGCCATCTCCTGGCGCCACGCCTGGATCTTGGCATGATGTCCGTTCTGCAGGACTTCGGGTACGACGTAGCCTCTGAAGTCAGCCGGACGGGTGTACTGCGGATATTCCAGCAGTCCGTTCTCGAAAGACTCCTCCTCATGGACGCCAAGGTTGCCGATCACGCCGGGGATGAATCGTATCACGGCGTCGGCGACAGCCATTGCCGCCAGTTCACCTCCCGTGAGCACGAAATCTCCGATCGAGAGTTCTTCGTCCACCCAGTGATCGATGATGCGCTGATCGATGCCTTCATAGTGTCCGCAGAGAAGGATGAGCCCCGGAAGCTGCGCGTATTCAC
>JAEEJN010000018.1 GCA_016281935.1 Bacillota bacterium
CAGATGGCTGGCTCAGGGAGCGAGTTTCGATGAAATGACCAACCTGCCGAAGTCGCTGCGGGACGAACTGGAGCATCTTCGGCCGCTGGGCGGGGTCCGCATCCTTCAGACTCTGTACTCCCGGGTTGATGAGACGCGCAAGTATCTGTTCGAAACAGACGACGGGAACGTGATCGAAGGCGTGCTCATGCACTATAAACACGGGCGGACTCTCTGTGTATCCACACAGGCGGGCTGCCGCATGGGCTGCGCCTTCTGTGCTTCTACCCTGAAGGGACTTGCCAGGAACCTGACTTCCGGAGAACTCCTGTCCGAAGTCCTGACCGTGAACCGAACACTGAAGGAAAAGCGCGGGATCCACAATCTGGTCCTCATGGGTTCCGGAGAACCTCTCGACAACTACGCGGAAGTGATGGACTTCCTGCGCAGGGTGAACGATCCGGAAGGGCTCGGGATCTCCCTGAGGAACATCTCGCTTTCGACCTGCGGCCTCGTGCCGGGGATCCGAAAGCTTGCGGAGGAAGGCCTCCCCGTCACGCTCTGCCTTTCTCTTCACGCGCCGAATGACGAACTGCGCCGCAAGATCATGCCTGCGGCGAGAGCCTATGCGCTGCCGGACGTCATGGACGCCATGAAATACTATCTGCACAGGACCGGGAGGCGGCTCATCTTCGAATACGCCCTGATCCGGGATTTCAACGACACGCCCGAATGCGCCCGCGAACTGGCTTCCCTTCTTCGCGGACTTCAGGCGCACGTCAATCTGATCCCCCTGAACGAAGTCTCCGAGACGGGACTTGCGGGGAGCCGGGAAGATGCGATCGCCCGGTTCACCGAGACCCTGAAGGGACGGGGGATATCCGTCACGCGCCGTGTGGAGATGGGCGCGGACATCCAGGGAGCCTGCGGTCAGCTCAGGCTCGGTTACATGAACGGTCGTACGGAGGAGAACAGTCAATGATTTGGGATTGCCAGGCGCGCAGTCATAAAGGCCAGTACAAAGACCGCAACGAAGACCTATTCTACTGCCCGGGACCGAACGAGAAACCCGAGCTGTTCATCGTGGCGGACGGCATGGGCGGCCGGATCGGCGGAGAGATCGCAGCACAGGCTGCGGTGTCGGCGATGAAGGATTATTTCGCGAAGAAGGAAGGCCAGGTGTATTCGCCCGGTCTCACGCTGCAGCAGGGCGTTTCCGCCGCGAACCGCGCGATCCTCAGCAGAGCGCGCCGTCAGCCGAGTCTGCAGGGGATGTGCACCACTCTGATCTGCGCCCTTCCCCAGGACTACGGCTTCCTCATCGCGCACGTAGGCGACAGCCGTGCCTACCGCTTCCATGACGGTGAACTGACTCTTCTGACCCGGGATCATTCACTGGTCTGGGAGATGATGGAGGAGGGAGCCATCACCTTCAGCGAGATGGAAGCCCATGAGATGAAGCACCTGATCACTCGGGCTCTCGGCGCGGGGAAAAGCGTGGAGGCTGAACTGACCCGGGCGGATTTTGAACCAGGAGATCTGCTTCTTCTGTGCACGGACGGCCTGAGCGGCATGTGCTCCAAGGAGGAGATGGAAGAGATCCTCTCCCGGCCTGGAGACCTGAAGAGCAAAGCCGGCGCCCTGATCGACGCCGCCAATACCCATGGCGGGATGGACAACATCACCGCCCTGCTCGTGAAATACGAGAAGGGAGGTGAGGACGAGTGAGCGAGGAAAAGATCCTGAAAGGACGCTACCGTCTGGGGAAAATGGTCGGAGCGGGCGGCATGGCCGTCGTGTACCGCGCGCTGGATCTGGAGACCCATGAACACGTGGCTGTCAAGATGCTCCGTCCGGAGCTCATGAAGGACATCCAGCTGCTGCGCCAGTTCCGCAAGGAAACGCAGATCGTGAACCAGTACCAGCACAGGAACATCGTGCGGACGCTGGATACGGGCGAAGAGGACGGCGTTCTCTTCATCGTCATGGAATATATCGAGGGCGAGACCCTCAAGGAATACATCGAACAGCACGCGCCTCTGTCGCATGAGAAAGCCGTGGATATCGGTGCACAGCTGTGCGATGCCCTGTTCTACTCCCACAGCCATCACCTGATCCACAGGGACATCAAGCCGCAGAACATCCTCATGACTGCCGACGGCACGATCAAAGTCACGGATTTCGGCATCGCGAGGATCGCGCAGCAGTCCACGACGACGATGAACGCAAGCCAGGCCGTCGGATCGGTGCATTACGCTTCGCCCGAACAGGTCCGGGGACGCCGCACGACGGCACAGAGCGACATCTATTCCGCAGGCTGCGTACTGTACGAGATGGTAACGGGACATCTGCCGTTTGAAGGCGAGACGGCTGTGGAGATCGCGATCAAGCAGCTCAACGACGAGCCGGTCCTGCCGTCCAAACGGATCCGGGATCTCTCTCCCGCGCTGGAGCAGGTGATCCTGAAGGCAATGGAAAAAGATCCGGACTGCCGCTACGCGACCGCCCGTGAAATGGACAACGACCTGAGAAGGAGCCTGCGCGAGCCGAACGGGAACTTCGTGGAGAGGAAGACTTCCACCACGCACTTCGGTGCGACGATGAACCTGCAGCTGGACGGCGTCCGGGACAGCACGGCCTCCGGATCCCGCAAAGTGCGCCAGACCCCTGTACAGACGGTCCCCAGACTGAACGCGTTCCAGATCATCCTCATCGTGATCATCATCGCGGGCCTGATCACGGCAGGCATCCTGCTCAAGAGGATAGACGACGAAAGAAAAGAACTGTCCAATCCGGAGAGCACGAGCATCGTGATCCCGGGCGTCGTGGGCAAAACGTCCAACGACGCGCAGCAGCTTCTTGCATCCGAAGGCCTGCACTGTTCTCTCGTGCAGGAAGCTTCCGATGAAGTGCCCCAGGGATATGTGATCTCTCAGGAACCCGCGGAAGACACCTCCGTGTCGAAAGGCACGGCGGTCAAACTCGTGATCTCATCCGGACCGCCGCAGGCGCTGATCCCGGAACTGACGGGCATGAGCGTGGACGAAGCGCGCAGCGCCCTGGAGGAACTGGGCTTCGCTCTTGGCGAAGTAACGGAAGTCACGGACGATACGGCGGCCGCCGGAGCGATCCTGCGTCAGGATCCGATCGCGGACACGTCCTGCGTCAAGGGGACGCAGGTGGCTGTCTGGATCCGCGGTCAGGTGGAAGTCGTGACCTTTTCCATGCCCGATCTCGTAGGCATGACGGAAGACAGCGTGGGCGGTTATCTGAGAAGCCTCGGCCTGGAAACGGGAGAGATCCACAGGATCCCCACGTCCAGCTACGGCGCAGGCGTTGTCGTACAGCAGAGCCCTGCTTACAAAACGACCGTGGCTCAGGGGTCCGGGATCGAACTCTGGATCTCCAACGGACTTTCCACGATGTACAAGAAGACCGTGCCGATCTCCGTCACGATCGAAAAGGAAAAAGCGTACGTGCGCGTGGTCGCGCTTCTGGACGAAGGCCAGATCCCGGTCTATCAGCAGGAACTGGCGGAAGGGGAGCACAGCCTTGAAGTGACGTTCGAGACCGCGACGGAAGGCACAAAGACGCTGGTGGTCTACGTGGACGACGAAGAGACCGAACGGATCAGCGTGGAAGTGCAGGGCCTGAGATGAGGGGCAGGATCCTCAAAGGTGTAGGCGGCGTATACTACGTACGGGATGAACAGGACACGGTCCATGTCTGCTTCGCGCGGGGACGCTTCCGCAAACAAAAAATCAAGCCGCTGGTCGGTGATTATGTGGAATTCCAGCCCCAGAAGGGCGAAGAGGACGGGTATCTTCTGGAGATCCTGCCCCGGAAGAACGCACTGAGGAGACCGCTTGCCGCGAATATCGATCTGCTGCTGATCGTCATGGCGGCCGTGCCTGAACCGGACTGGCTCCTGTGCGACAGACTGTTATCGGACGCCGCGGGCCTCGGAGTGGAAGCGGCAATCGTGTTCAACAAGAGGGAACTGGCACCTGACGGCGGATCGGAAGCCCTCGCGGTCTACAGGCATCTCCCGTTCACCTGCTCGGTCAGCGCGGAAAGAAAAGAAGGCCTTGAAGAACTGAAGGCGTTCCTTGCGGGAAAGACCTTCGTGCTCGCCGGACAGTCCGGCGTGGGAAAATCCTCCCTGCTGAACGCGCTCCTTCCGGAAGCTTCGCGCGAGACGGGAAGCCTGTCGGAAAAGATCTCCCGCGGCAAGAACACCACGCGCCACAGCGAACTGCTGGATCTGGGAAACGGATGTTTTGCCGTGGACACTCCCGG
>JAEEJN010000091.1 GCA_016281935.1 Bacillota bacterium
GTCGTCCATGGAATGGGAAACCATGAAGACCGTCAGGCCTTTCCCGTGCAGTTCCTGCAGCAGGGCGAGCATTTCGTTCCGGCCCATGGGATCCAGTCCCGCAGCCGGTTCGTCCATGATCAGGATATGGGGATGCATGGCGAGGACGCCGGCGATGGCCACGCGCCTGCGCTGGCCGCCGGACAGATCGAAGGGAGAACGGGAACCGACTTCGTCCGGGTCCAGATTCACCTGACGCAGTGCGTCCTTCACGCGCTCACGGATCTCTTCCTCTTCCAGGCCCAGGTTCTTCGGTCCGAAAGCCACGTCCTTTTCGACGGTCTCCTCGAAAAGCTGGTATTCCGGGTACTGGAACACGAGCCCGACCTCTTTGCGCAGTTCCTTCAGCGGGATCCCTTTTTTGACTTCGATCCCGTTGACCGTGACCGTGCCCTCCGTGGGAAACAGAAGCCCGTTGAAAAGCTGGATCATCGTGGACTTCCCGGAACCCGTATGGCCGATGATCCCTACGAACTCCCCGTCCCCTACCGTGAAGGTGATGTCCTGCAGCGCCTGGGTCGCGAACGGGCTGTCGCTCTGATAGGCGAAGGACACATGGTTCAAAGATACTTCCATACTGCCTCCGCTGTTTCTTCCGTTTCCATCAGACCTTCCGGCAGATCCATGCCGGACTGGCGCAGAAGCCAGGCCAGTTCCGCCATGGGCGGTACCTCGAGTCCGATCTCACGGAGTTCTTCCACCTTGCGGAACACTTCCCTGGGCGTACCGTCGTCGACCACATGTCCTGAATCCATGACGATGACGCGGTCAGCCTGATAGGCCTCTTCCATATAGTGCGTGATGAGGATCACGGTGATCCCTTCTTCCCGGTTCAGCCTGTGGGCAGCTTCCATGACCTCTTCGCGTCCCGCGGGATCGAGCATCGCCGTCGGCTCATCCATGATGAGCACGCGGGGCTGGATCGCCAGGATCCCGGCGATCGCCACGCGCTGCTTCTGTCCGCCGGACAGGAGGTGAGGCGCGCGCTGCGCGTACTGGCTCATGCCCACCGCTTCCAGACTCTTCCGAACGCGCCGGATGATCTCCTCCCTCGGCACACCGAGGTTTTCCGGCCCAAAAGCCACGTCCTCTTCCACGATCGTCGCGACCAGCTGGTTATCGGGATTCTGAAAGACCATACCGGCGTTCTGACGGATGTCCCAGAGATGCTTCTCATCCCGGGTCTCCCATCCGCATACGGACACGGTCCCTTCCTGGGGAAGGATCAATCCGTTGATGATCTTGGCGAGCGTGGATTTTCCGGATCCGTTGTGCCCGATGACCGCAGTGAACTGACCCTCGAAGATATCGAGGGTGATATGGTCCAGTGCAGGTGCGGAAGGTGCGATCGCTTCCGCTTCCTCGGCATCCGAGGGATAGCGGTAGCTGACGTCCCGGATGGATACGATCGATTCCATGATTCTCCGTTCCTGGGCCGAAGCCCGGTGCCGGCTTCCCTGCCGGCTGAAATACAAAAAGAAAGGCTGAAAAAGCAGCACGTGCTTTTTCAGCCTGCATTCAGAACATTACACCAGTTCCAGAACGACCATCTCGCTGCCGTCGCCCAGGCGGCTGCCCAGTTTGACGATGCGGGTGTAGCCGCCGCCCTGACCCAAGTCTTCAGCACGCTTCTTGTACTTGGGGCCGAGCTCCGAGAACAGACGGTCCACGACGGGGTGCTTGATGTCCCCGGTGCGCTCCGCGTACTCGGACTTGGATTCGCCGTCCTGCTTGGCCATGGGCACATCATAGATGTAAGCCAGAGCCGCGCGGCGGGCAGCCAGACGGGAAGGCATATCGTTTTTCACGGTGACTTCCACGGACTGCTTTTTGTCGTTCTGCACGGTCTTCGTGACTTCTACGACGTTGTCACATTCCTTGATCGCGGAAGTGATGAGCTTCTCAGCGATCCTGCGGACTTCCTTGGCGCGGTCCAGAGTGGTCTGGATGCGGCCTTTATCCAACAGTTCCGTCACCTGATTGCGCAGAAGGGCTCTGCGCTGATCAGAGGGCAGACTCAATTTGCGGTATCCTGCCATGGTTATCCTCCAAATCAATCTTCTTTCTTCTTCAGACTCAGGCCGAGACCCGCCAGTTTCAGGATGACTTCCTCCAGAGACTTGCGGCCGAGGTTACGGACCTTCATCATGTCCTCTTCCGTACGCTGCAGCAGTTCCTCAACGGTATTGATGCTCGCACGCTTGAGGCAGTTGTAAGAGCGAACCGTAAGATCCAAATCTTCGATCGTCATTTGAAGCGTTTTGGATTGGTCTCCTTCGACAGGGCCGTCGTTCATGGGAACATGGTCGGCGCTGTTGGTCAGCTCCACAAAGAGACGCAGATGATCTTCCAGTATCTTCGCGGCCAGGCTCTGGGCTTCCTCGGGGCTGATCGTCCCGTCCGTCCAGACTTCCAGGGTCAGCTTATCGTAGTCGGTACGCTGTCCCACGCGGGTGTCTTCCACACGGAAGTTCACCTTGCGGATCGGCGTATAGATGGAATCCACCGGGATGACGCCGATCGGCTGGTTGGCCTGCTTGTTGTTCTCTGCGCTTACATATCCGCGGCCCTTGTTCATGTTGATCTCCATGTGGAGATGCGCATCTTCGTTCAGAGTCGCGATATAGAGTTCGGGGTTGATGATTTCGATCTCGGAATCGACCAGTATGTCAGCCGCGGTCACGACCTTGGGACCGGCCACATCCAGGATCAGGGTCTTGGGCTGATCCGTATAGAGGATCGCCGTCAGGTTCTTCAGGTTCAGGACGATCTCCGTCACGTCTTCCTTGACGCCGGGGATGGTGGAGAACTCATGAAGGACGCCCTCGATCATGATAGAGGTCACAGCTGCGCCGGGAAGCATGCTCAGAAGGACTCTGCGCATCGAATTCCCCAGCGTCGTACCGAAGCCGCGTTCCAGAGGTTCGACCACGAAGCAGCCATAACGGTTGTCTTCGCTTTGATTCACACGTTCAATCTTGGGCTTTTCGATTTCGATCATAGCGGCCCTCCTTCGGCACTGCGTTCGTTTGGGTTGGACCGGTCACCCGATCCGTCCGTATCTACATCCAGTGGTTAATGATTACAGTTTGGAGTAGTACTCAACGATCAGATGCTCGGAGAAGTTCGGATCGATATCGGCGCGCTCGGGACGCTGCAGGATATGACCTTCCAGCGTATCGGGATTCCAGTCCATCCACTTGGGAACGGCACGGTTGCCGGCCTCGCGGAGAGCCTTGAAGAACTCGATGGAGCGGCTGTCTTCACGCACAGTGATGACGTCACCGGGCTTGACGCGGTAGGAAGGAATATCCACGCGCTTGCCGTTGACGTTCACATGGCCGTGAAGGACCATCTGACGGGCCATGGGACGGCTGGAGCCGATGCCCATGCGGTAAGCCACGTTGTCCAGACGCATTTCCAGAAGAACCAGCAGAGCTTCGCCGGTCGGAACGCCGCGGAGCTTGGAAGCCTGGTCGAAAGTCTGGGCGAACTGCTTCTCAAGCAGACCGTAGGTGCGGCGCACCTTCTGCTTTTCACGCAGCTGCATGCCGTACTCGGAAGCGCGGCGGCGGGAACGTGCGTGCATGCCGGGAGGGGTGGGACGCTTGGTGAAAGCGCACTTCTCGGAATAGCAGCGGTCGCCCTTGAGGAAGAGCTTGGTGCCTTCTCTGCGGCAGAGACGGCAAACGGATTCTGTATATCTAGCCATTGATTCCTCCTGTTACACCCTGCGGCGCTTAGGCGGACGGCAGCCATTGTGGGGGATGGGCGTCACGTCTTTGATGAGGGTGATCTCCAGGCCAGCGGCCTGCAGCGCGCGGATCGCGGACTCACGGCCGGATCCGGGGCCTTTGACGTAGACTTCCACAGTCTTCAGACCATGCTCCATCGCAGCTTTGGCAGCGGCTTCGGCAGCCATCTGGGCCGCGAAGGGCGTGCTCTTGCGGGAGCCGCGGAAGTTCAATTCACCGGAGCTCGCCCAGGAAATGGCATTCCCCTGCAGGTCGGTGATCGTCACGATCGTATTGTTGAAAGAAGAACGGATATGCGCTGCGCCACGCTCAATGTTCTTGCGCTCACGGCGGCGGCGGACCGCACCTTTACGGGCGGACGCTTTGGAATTAGTTCTTGCCACGAATCAGCCCTCCTTACTTCGCTTTCTTCTTACCGCCAACGGCCTGACGCTTCGGGCCCTTGCGGGTACGGGCGTTGGTCTTGGTCTTCTGTCCGCGGACAGGCAGTCCACGACGATGGCGAATGCCGCGATAGCAGCCGATCTCCATCAAAGATTTGATATTGAGGGACACTTCCTGACGAAGGTCGCCTTCGACCTTCAGGTTGTGCTCAATATATTCACTCAATTTACGGATATCCTGTTCAACCAGATCGCGTACACGGGTATCCGGATCGATCCCGGTCTCTTCCAGGATCTTCTGGGAAGTGGTCAGGCCGATCCCATAGATATAGGTCAGACCGTATTCCACGCGCTTGTCCCTGGGCAAATCAACACCAGCGATACGAGCCATAGACTGGATGCACCTCCATATATAATTTGGAACTATTGAAATCCCGCCCAAATTCCCTTGCGGGCAGCCGCTGGGAGGGAGTATTTTTCCGGCTTATCCCTGACGCTGCTTGTGGCGGGGATTCTCGCAAATGACCATGACGCGGCCCTTACGCTTGATAATCTTGCACTTCTCGCAGATTTTTTTGACACTGGGTCTTACTTTCATTGGTTGTTCCTCCTGTCAGTTAAGACTGACGCGACTTGCCGCGCCAGGTGATTCTACCCCGGGTGAGATCATAGGGCGAAAGTTCGATAGTCACCTTGTCGCCGGGAAGGATGCGGATGTAGTTCATCCGAAGCTTGCCGGAGATATGGGCCAGGATCTTGTGACCGTTGGCCAGTTCCACCTGGAACATGGCGTTGGGGTAGGCTTCCACTACGGTGCCTTCTACCTCAATGACATCCTGTTTGGACAAATTGCTCCTCCTTGTCGATGGATCCGCAGGATTCGGCGGGGCACGCTAGCCGCAGTGCTTTTCGCAGAGTGCTGTCAGCTACGGGCTTCCCCGACTGAATGCTTTCCTTCACAGGCCCCAGATCGCCCGGAACGGGCTCGAGGTGCCTGCGCTTTTTCTTCTTCGGATGATTGACCGAACGGCGTCTGCCGTCTGCAATGTACACGAAAGCCGCATCCGCAGCCAGGACCGCGTAGATCCCTCCCCTGTCGTGACCGGCAAGGGAACGGACGAGCGTTCCGGGCTGAAAGGACTGATCACACATCACAGCCGATCCCCGCTCCTTGTCAGGATCCTGGGACCGTCGGCGGTGATCGCCACGGTGTTTTCATAGTGGGCGGAGGGGGCTCCATCCCGGGTCTTGACAGTCCAGCCGTCGGGAGAGAACGTCACCCGGCGGTCGCCCATGTTGATCATGGGTTCCACCGCGATCACCATGCCTTCTCTCAGCCGGAGGCCTCTGCCGGCGATCCCGTAGTTCGGAACTTCGGGATCCTCGTGCAGATCCGTACCGACGCCGTGACCCGTCAGCTCGCGTACGACGCCGTAGCCGAAGGATTCGGCGTGGCTCTGTACGGCATAGCCTATGTCGCCCAGGCGTTTGCCGGGGACCATGACTTCGAGCGCCTTCTGGAAACATTCCCGGGTCCGTTCGGCCAGCAGCCGTTTTTCCTCGGAAATATCACCGACGGGCAGGGTCCTCGCCATGTCCGCAACATATCCATGATACGACAAAACAAGGTCTATTTTCAAGATGTCTCCGGCTTTTAATATCCTTTTTTTTGAAGGAATGCCGTGGACGATCTCGTCATTGAGAGAAGTACACAGTGTAGCGGGGAAAGGATTGGAAGGATCGCCGTAGCCTTTGCAGCTCGGGACCGCACCGTGAGAGCGGATGTAATGTTCCGCTTCGCGGTCGATCTCCCAGGTCGAGATCCCTTCTTCGACTAAGCCCATGAGCATCTGCATGCAGTCTTCTGCCAGACGCCCGGACTCGGCGAGAAGCTCGATCTCATGCGAAGAACGAAGTGCGATCATTCGAACTCCTTCAGCACCTGCTGAATCGACTGGAAAACTTCTTCTACAGAACCGGCTCCGTTTACACTGCGGAGGAGTTTCTTTCCTTTGTAATATTCCACCAGGGGCAGCGTCTGCATCAGATACACATCGATGCGGGCGCGGACCGTTTCTTCACGGTCGTCGGCACGCTGGATCAGTTCGCCGCCGCAGTGGGGGCAGCGGTCGCCCTGAAGAGAGGACACGTGCAGGGTAGCCGCACAGTCCTTGCACACCCTTCGTCCCGCGATGCGGGCGATGAGCTGTTCCAGATCCACATCCAGGAGGATGGCAGCATCCAGATCCGTCATGGTATCCAGCGCTTCGGCCTGCGCTACGGTCCGGGGGAAGCCATCCAGAAGGAAGCCTTTCTCCAGATCGTCCTGCGCGAGTCTGTCGCGCACGATGCCGATGACGACATCATCGGGCACCAGTTGGCCGTTCTTGATATATTCGGCAGCTTTCGCTCCCATTTCGGTCTTTGCCGCGATGGCGGAGCGGAGCATATCTCCGGTGGAGATATGCGCCACGCCATAACGGGAGACCACTTTTTCCGCCTGGGTGCCTTTGCCGGCCCCGGGAGGTCCCAAGAATACGAGTTTCATACGATCCGCCTTACTTCAGGAATCCGCGGTAGTTCCGCATCATCAGCTGAGAGTCGAGAGCCCGCGTCGTTTCAAGTGCGACGCTGACGGCGATCAGGATGGAAGTCGCAGCCATCGTAGGCAGGTTGGGGTTCAGCGTCGTCAGGAGCTGGGGCAGCAGTGCCAGGAGCGCCAGGAACAACGCGGAGAACAGAGTGATCTTGGAATTGATCCTCAGCATGAAGTCAGAGGTGGGCTTTCCGGGGCGAATGCCGGGGATGAAGCCGCCCTGCTGCTGAAGGTTCTTGCTGATTTCCACTGCGTTGAACGCGATCGTCGAATAGAAGTATGCGAAGAACACGATGAACAGCGCAAGGAAGATTGCGTACAGGACGGTGCCGGAGCTCATCCACTTGGTGTACCAGGCAGTGAACTTGGAAGCCGGCCAGAGCAGAGCGACGGAAGCGGGCACCTGCAGGATGGTGTTGGCGAAGATCAGCGGCATGACGCCGGAGCCGTTCACACGCATCGGGATGTAGGTGCTCTGTCCGCCGTAGACGCGGCGGCCGACCACGCGCTGAGCGTACTGTACGGGGATCCTTCTTTCGCCCAGGTCCATGAAGACCACGGCGAAGATGATGACGACGGCGATGACGAAGGCCACGGGGAGGATCCACAGGGCCACAGCGCCTTCGACGACGTTGCGGATCAGGGTGATCAGGGTACCGGGCAGCGTGGACACGACGTTCACGAAGATCAGGAGCGAAAGTCCGTTGCCGATTCCCTTTTCAGTCATCTTCTCGCCGCACCAGACCGCAAAGGCCGTGCCGGCCGCGTTCAGGATGGCGATGAAGAGGTAGTTGTACCAGACGGGGTTTCTCAGGACGCTGGAACCATAGGTCAGGATCAGTCCGAGAGACGTGATCGCCGACATGATGATACCCAGGATCCTTGTCCACTGTTTGAGGGCCTTGCGGCCGTCCTCCTCCTTCTGCATCGCTTCCAGTTTGGGGATAGCGACGGTCAGGAGCTGGATCACGATGGACGCGGTGATGTAGGGGCTGACGCCGGTAGCCAGCAGAGTGAAACTCGAGAGCGTTCCGCCGTTGAGCACGTTCATCATCTGCAGGATGCCGTTGGACGACACGATCTGCTGGATGAGGGAAGTGTTGACACCAGGCACGGGAACGAGGCAGCCGATCCTGTAGACCAGCAGCATCAGGAGGGTGTACAGGATCTTCTTGCGGAGATCCTGGACCTTCCATGCATTCCGGAACGTCTGAAGCATACCCATTAGAGCACCTCGCAGCTGCCCTTCGCTGCTTCGATCTTGGACTGAGCGGAAGCAGTGAACTTGTGAGCCTTCACAGTGAGGGCGCGGTTCAGTTCACCGTTGCCGAGGATCTTTACGCCGTCATACAGCTTGGTGATCATGCGGGTCTCCAGAAGCAGTTCGGGAGTGATGACCGTGCCTTCGTCGAAGATGTTCAGATCTTCAACGTTCACTTCGGCGTAGATCTTAGAGAAATGGTTATGGAAACCACGCTTGGGGAGACGGAGATACAGAGGCATCTGGCCGCCTTCGAATCCGGGACGGATGGAACCGCCGGAGCGGGCCTTCTGGCCCTTGTGGCCCTTGCCGGAAGTCTTTCCAAGACCGGAACCGGTGCCTCTGCCGAGGCGCTTCGGTGCGGACGTGGAACCGGGGGCTTTCTGAATTTCATGCAGTTTCATGGTCTTATTCCCCCTCAGTTTCGAATTCTTCCACCTTGACAAGGTGCTGTACCTTGTGGATCATGCCGCGGATGGCTTCGTTGTCGGGCTTCACCGTTGTCTGGTTCAGCTTGCGAAGGCCGAGCGCTTCCATGTTCACACGATGCACTTCCTTGCTGGCGATCAGGCTTTTGACCATGGTAATCTTCAACATTTTAGCCATGATACCCTCCTATCAGCCCAGGATCTCTTCCACGGACTTGCCGCGGATCTGAGCGATCTCTTCGACGGTACGCAGGGTCTTAAGGCCTTCCATGGTAGCCTTGACCGCGTTCGCGGGGTTGCTGGATCCGAGGGACTTGGTGCGGATGTCGGAAATGCCTGCGGCCTCGAGGACAGCGCGGACGCTGCCGCCGGCGATAACACCGGCACCCTCTTCAGCGGGCATCAGGAGCACGGAGCCCTTGCCGAACACACCCTTCACCTCGTGGGGGATGGTCGTGCCCTTGCGGGACACGGTGATCATATTCTTCTTGGCCGCTTCCACGCCCTTGCGGATGGCTTCAGGAATCTCAGCAGCCTTACCGCTGCCTACGCCCACATGACCGTTGCCGTCGCCGACGACCATCAGTGCGGTGAAGCGGAAGTTGCGGCCGCCCTTGACAGTCTTGGCCACGCGGTTCACGGCCACGAGACGTTCCTGCAGTTCGGGAGCGTCGCTGCTCCTTTCGCGGTTGTCCCTGCGGTCGCGGTTGTCCCTGCGGTCGCGGTTGTCACGGCGTTCACGATTGTTCTCGCGATTGTTCTGACGCTGTTCCATTGAATCCTCCTTTAGAACTGGAGACCGGCTTTACGAGCGCCGTCTGCCAGGGCCGCCACACGGCCCGTGTAAAGATAGCCGCCACGATCGAAGACGACCTGAGTGATGCCTTTTTCAGCAGCCTTTTCAGCCAGGCGCTTACCTACGAGCTCAGCCTGCTGGGACTTGTTCAGATCAGCGAGCTGATCCTTGATGTCGGCCTGCAGGGTGTTCGCAGCCACCAGCGTGTTGCCGGTCGCATCATCGATCACCTGAGCGTAGATGTTGTTCGTGGAGCGATACACGTTCAAACGGGGGCATTCAGCCGTACCGAAGATGTTCTTGCGGACGCGGAGATGACGCTTGAGACGCAGTTTGTTTTTATCTTTCTTCGTAATCATGCGATCCTCCCACTATTTGGCTGCCTTGCCGGCCTTGCGGCGGACATGCTCGTTCTCATAGCGGATGCCCTTGCCCAGATAGGGTTCCGGGGGACGGACAGCGCGGATTTCCGCAGCCGTCTGACCAACCGCCTGTTTGTCATAGCCACGTACGATGATGGTCGTGGGGTTCGGCACTTCGAAAGAGATGCCTTCCGCGGGGACCATCTCCACGGGATGGGAATAACCCATGTTCAGGACCAGGTTTTTGCCCTGGAGCTGAGCGCGGTAACCGGTGCCGATGATGGTCAGCGTCTTGGAGAAGCCTTCGGAAACGCCGATGACCATGTTGTGGACGAGAACACGGTACAGGCCGTGCATCGCACGGATGCGGCGGTCGTCGTTGTCACGGGTGAAGTGCAGGACGCCGTCTTTGTTCTCGATCTTCACGTCAGAGGAGACCTTCTGGGTCAGGGTGCCTTTGGGGCCCTTGACCGTGACCAAATTGTCACTATCCACAGTCACCGTGACCCCAGCGGGGATGGAGACCGGGAGTTTACCAATTCTGCTCATGTTTCCTCCTTACCAGATGTAGGCCAGCACTTCGCCACCAACCTGGTTGGCACGGGCCTCTTTATCGGTCATGACGCCCTTGGAGGTGGACACGATAGCGATGCCCAGTCCGCCGAGGACTTTCGGGATCTGGTCTTTCTTCGCGTAAACACGGAGACCAGGCTTGCTGATGCGCTTGAGGCCCTGGATGACCTTCTGGCCTTTGGCATCGTACTTCAGGGTGATGCGGATCATACCCTGCTTATCGTCGGAAATGACGCGGTAATCCTTGATATAGCCTTCATCCATCAGGATCTGAGCGATGGACTTCTTCATGTTGGAAGCGGGAACTTCCACGATATCATGACGGGCTACCAGCGCATTGCGGATGCGGGTGAGCATATCCGCGATGGGATCGGTAATATTCATTCCTTTACCTCCTTACCAGCTGGCCTTGCGAACTCCGGGAATCTGGCCCTTGTAAGCCAGTTCACGGAAGCAAATGCGGCAGATGCCGAACTTGCGCAGGACGGAGTGAGGACGGCCGCAGATACGGCAGCGCGTATAAGCGCGGGTAGAGAACTTGGCCGGTCTCTGCTGCTTGGCGATCATGCTTTTCTTAGCCACGGTAACTCCTCCTTATGCGTTCTGAGCGAAGGGGAAACCGAGCAGACGGAGCAGCTCCTGAGCTTCCTCATCGGTCTTGGCGGTAGTAACTACGATAATATCCATACCACGGGTCTTCTCCACTTCGGAGTAGTTGATCTCGGGGTAGATCAGCTGTTCCTTCACGCCCATGGCGTAGTTGCCGCGGCCGTCGAAGGAAGTGCTGGGGATACCGCGGAAGTCGCGCACGCGGGGCAGAGCGATGTTGATCAGCTTGTCCAGGTACTCGTACATCCGCTCGCCGCGCATGGTGACTTTGCAGCCAACCTTCATGCCGGCACGCAGTTTGAAGTTAGCGATGGACTTGGTCGCAGTGGTGACGACCGCGCGCTGACCGGCAATCTTGGTCATTTCGTTGGCGGCGTTTTCCAGGGACCGGGGGTTCTCACGGGCATCACCGACACCCATATTCAGAACCACTTTTTCCAGGCGGGGAACCATCATGGGGTTCTTGTAGCCGAACTTGGCGATCAGAGCGGGAACGGCTTCCTGGATATATTTATCTTTCAGTCTAGACATTGTGTCTCCCTTTCTGATCTTACTTGTCGAAGTTGAATCCGCACTTGCAGCAGACGCGGACCTTCTTGCCGTCGTCCAGGAACTTGGCATCGGTACGGACACCCTTCTTGCAGGTGTCGCACCAGAGCATCACGTTGGAAGCGGCGATCGTGCCTTCCTGCTGGATGCGTCCGCCGGCCTGGCTGGCAGAACGGGGCTTCATGTGGACGGTGATCATGTTGACGCCTTCCACGATGACGCGATCTTTCTTGGGCAGGGCGGTCAGGACTTTGCCCTTGGTGCCCTTGTATTTACCGGAAATCACAACTACCGTGTCGTTCTTCTTCACATGCATGTCTGATTTCCTCCTTACAGTACTTCAGGCGCGAGAGAGATGATCTTCATATAGTCACGGTCTCTCAGTTCGCGAGCCACCGGCCCAAAGATACGGGTGCCGCGGGGCTGCTTCTGGTTGTCGATGATGACGGCAGCGTTATCATCGAAGCGGATGTAGGTTCCGTCGCTGCGACGGATGGGCTTATGGGTGCGCACGACGACCGCGCGGACCACGTCGCCCTTTTTCACGGCGCCGCCGGGGGTAGCCGTCTTGACAGAGGCTACGATCACGTCGCCCACACCGGTGTAACGGCGATAGCCGCCGCCGATGTTGCGGATGCACATGATCTCTTTGGCACCGGAATTGTCAGCAACCTTCAGTCGGGTTTGAGGCTGAATCATGTATCAATTCCTCCTTACTTGGCCTTCTCAATGATTTCGACCAGACGCCAGCGCTTGTCCTTGGACAGGGGGCGGGTCTCCATCACGAGCACGCGGTCGCCGATGCCGGCTTCGTTGTTCTCGTCATGGACCTTCAGACGCTTGGTCAGGTTGATGGTCTTGCCATAAAGAGGATGCTTCACCTTGTCTTTAATGACGACCACGATGGTTTTATCCATTTTATCGGATACGACAACGCCCGTACGGGTCTTGCGAAGATTACGCGTTTCCATCTTGCCTCCTACGCCTTGCGGCTCCGCTCGGTGATGATCGTCATCACGCGGGCGATGTTGCGCTTGCATTCATGGATTGCCATGGGGTTGCTGGTCTGGCCAACAGCCTGCTGAAAGCGAAGGTTGAAGAGTTCACTCTTAAGTTCGCGAAGTGCGACTTCGAGTTCCTGCGTGGACTTTTCACGATACTGTGCTGCTTTCATCACGCTTCACCACCCATTTCATTGGCATCCGCTTCAGCTTTGCGAATGATCTTCGTCTTGATCGGCAGCTTGTTGGCAGCCAGACGCAGAGCTTCACGGGCCTGTTCTTCCGAGACGCCGGAAAGTTCGAACAGCACGCGACCGGGCAGAACCACGGCGACCCAGTATTCGGGAGCGCCCTTGCCTTTACCCATTCGGGTTTCAGCGGGCTTCTTGGTCACGGACTTATCAGGGAAAATCTTGATCCAGACTTTACCACCACGACGGATGTAGCGGTTGATGGCTACACGGGCGGCCTCGATCTGGTTGCCGGTGATCCAGGCGGGCTCCAGAGCCTGCAGACCCCACTCGCCGTAAACGACGGTGTTGCCGCGGCTGGCCTTGCCGGTCATACGGCCGCGCATCATCTTACGATGCTTGACTCTCTTAGGCAATAACATTAGCGTCTGCCTCCTTCCTGCTGACGACGGCGCTCACCGTTGTTGCGGTTGTTGCGGCGACGGTCGGGACGATTGTTGTTTCCGGCAGTCTGGGGAGCGGGAGCTTCCTGACGCATGATCTTCTTGAATTCCTTGGGCATGATCTCGCCTTTGTAGATCCAGACCTTGCAGCCGATGCGGCCGTAAGTGGTCTTGGCTTCGGCGAATCCGTAATCGATGTCCGCACGCAGGGTCTGCAGCGGGATCGAACCGTCATGGTAACCTTCGGAGCGGGCGATTTCAGCGCCGCCCAGACGGCCGGCGACCAGGGTCTTGATGCCCTTGGCGCCTGCGCGCATGGAGCGGGAGATAGCCTGCTTCATGGCCCGGCGGTAGGAGATACGGCGCTCAAGCTGGGAAGCGATGGACTCAGCGACCAGCTGGGCGTCCAGATCCACGTTGCGGATCTCGAAGATGTTCAGGTTCACGGTGCCGCCGATCAGGTCTTCGATTTCCTTTTTCAGGGTCTCGATGCCTGCGCCTCCGCGGCCGATGATCATACCGGGTTTGCCCGCGTAGATCCCAATGACCAGCTTACCGGCTTCACGGCGTTCGATCTCGACCTTGGAGATGCCGGCGTCAAAGAGCTTTTCCTTGAGGAAGTTGCGGACTTTGTGATCCTCCACCAGATAGTTGGAGAAATCTTTTTTATTCGCGTACCAGCGGGCGTCCCAATTCTTGATGACACCTACGCGTGCGCCATGGGGATGTACCTTCTGACCCATCCGAATTTCCTCCTTCTTACTTAGCCTCGTCCAGGATCACGGTGATGTGACTGGTACGATGCAGATACGCGTGAACCATGGAACGGGAGACGATGCGGTAACGCTTCATCGTGGGTCCCTGGTTGGCATAGATCTCAGCGATGTACAGGCTCTTGGGATCCATGCCGAGGTTGTTCTCGGCGTTCGCCATAGCGGAACGGATCAGCTTCTCAACGATGGGGCATGCAGCCTTGGGAACCGTCTTCAGGATAGCCAGGGCGTCATAGACGTTCTTGCCGCGGAGCAGATCGATAACGATCCGGACCTTACGGGAAGAGATTCTCTGATGACGGGCAATCGCGCGCGGGCGGCGATCCGCATTCTCGCGGCGGGCGGCCGTCTTTTCTTTCACTCTAGTAGCCATATTCCCTCCTCTTACTTGCCTTTGGTAGCCTTGCTGCCGGCATGGCCGCGGAAGGTACGGGTGCTGGCAAATTCACCCAGCTTATGACCGACCATATCCTCGGTAATGTAGACCGGGACATGCTTGCGTCCGTCATGGACGGCAATGGTGTGACCCACGAATTCGGGGAAGATCGTGGAAGAACGGGACCAGGTCTTCAGAACTTTCTTCGCACCGGTCTTGTTGAGCTCTTCAACACGTTCAAAGAGGCGCTCCTGAACATAGGGGCCTTTCTTGATGGACCTGCTCATACTGCAACCTCCTTACTTGCTGTTCCGGCTCTTCACAATGTACTGATTGGAGAGCTTCTTGGTCTTGCGGGTCTTGCGGCCCAGAGTGGGTTTGCCCCAGGGGCTCATCGGGCTGGGCATACCAACGGGGGATTTGCCTTCGCCGCCGCCGTGGGGATGGTCGTTCGGGTTCATCACGACGCCGCGGACGGTGGGACGGAAGCCCATGTGACGGACACGGCCGGCCTTGCCCAGGGATACGTTCTCATGATCGAGGTTGCCGACCTGGCCGATGGTCGCGCGGCAGTTCATGAGCAGCTTGCGGACTTCGCCGCTGGAGAGACGGACCTGCGCGTAGCGGTCTTCCTTAGCCATCAGCTGAGCGGAAGTACCGGCGGAACGGCAGAGCTGGCCGCCTTTTCCGGGGGTGAGCTCCAGGTTGTGGAGCTGAGTGCCGACGGGGATATCGGACAGGGGCAGGGTGTTGCCCACGCGGATATCGGCGCCGGTGCCGGACTTCACGACATCGCCGACCTTCAGGCCGAGGGGCGCCAGGATGTAGCGCTTCTCGCCGTCAGCGTAGTTCAGAAGAGCGATGTTCGCGGAACGGTTGGGATCGTATTCGATCGTAGCGACAGTGGCGGGGATGCCGTCCTTGTTGCGCTTGAAATCGATGATGCGGTACTGACGGCGGGTACGGTTGCCGCGATGGCGGACCGTGATGCGGCCGTGCACGTTGCGGCCGGACTGACCGCGCAGGTCAGTTGTCAGCGCGCGATAGGGTTTGTCAGTCGTGATCTCGTCATAGCTCAGGACGGACATGAACCGGCGCGCCGGAGAAGTCGGCTTATATTTCTTAATCGCCATGTTTTCCTCCTGTTACGCCATACCTTCGAAGAACTCGATGGTCTTGCTGTTTTCGGTGAGCTTGACGACCGCGCGTTTGGTAGTGGGGCGCTGGCCTTCGAAACGGCCGCGGCGCTTCATCTTGCCCTCACGGATCTGCGTGTTGACCTTCTCTACGGTGACGCCGAAGATGGTCTCGATCGCCTGCTTGATTTCGGTCTTGTTCGCGTTGCGGTCCACGATGAAGGTGTACTTGCGGTCCGCCATGCCTTCGTAGCTCTGCTCGGTCAGAACAGGCTTGATGATCACGTCATAGGGGCTTTTCATCAGGCGAACACCTCCTCGATCTTTTTCACGGCGTCGGCGGTTACGACGAACTTGCCGTTGTTCATGATGTCATACACATTCAGAGTGTTGACCAGAGTCAGCTGCACGCGGGGCAGGTTGCGGGCGGAGCGCATGACGACGTCATCGGGCTCAGCCAGAACGAACAGCGCTTTTTCCTCGATCTTGAGGTTGTTCAGCAGCTCAACGAACTTCTTGGTCTTGATCTCTTCCATCTCCAGCTTGTCGAGAACGATGATGCTGTTCTCGGCGACCTTCACGGAGAAGGCGCTCTTCATGGCCAGGCGGCGAACCTTCTTGTTCACCAGCTGACGATAGGAGCGGGGCTTGGGCGCGAAGACGATGCCGCCATGACGCCACTGGGGAGAACGGGTGGAACCCTGACGGGCACGGCCGGTGCCCTTCTGACGCCAGGGCTTCTTGCCGCCGCCGGAGACTTCGCTGCGGGTCTTGGCGGACTGGGTGCCTTGCCGGCGGTTGGCGAGCTGCGCTACGATCACCTGATGCATCGCGGGCTCGGAAATCTCGATACCGAAGATCTCGTCATTCAGTTCGATCTCGCCGACCTTTTCACCGGACATATTCAAAATGTCAACTTTAGGCATTTTACTTCTCCTTCCTCCGGTTATTTCTTCACCGCGTTGCGGATCGTGACGAGGCTGCCGCGGCGTCCGGGGACGGCGCCTTTGATCAGGAGCATGTTGCGCTCGGCATCGACGCGGACCACTTCCAGATTCTGGATCGTGACCTTTTCGTTACCGTACTGACCAGCCATGTGCTTGTTCTTGAACACGCGGGAAGGATCGGAGTTAGCGGACATGGAACCCACGCCGCGATGATACTTGGAACCGTGAGCCATGGGGCCACGATGCTGATTCCAACGCTGGATGGGGCCGGTGTAGCCGTGACCGCGGGTCAGGCCGGACACGTCGACCTTGTCGCCCTCGCCGAAAATGTCGGCCTTGATCTCGGATCCGATCTCGTACTGGGCGCAGTCTTCGAGCTTGAGTTCGCGGATGTAACGGCAGACGGGAGCGCCGGCCTTGGCGAACTGGCCGCGAAGGGGCTTGTTGGCGAGCTTCTCACGCATGGTGTCGAAGCCCACGCACAGAGCGGAGTAACCGTCTCTGTCTTCGGTTTTCTTCTGGATGACAACGCAGGGTCCGGCTTCGATGACAGTGACAGGAGTCACGGTACCGTCAGCACTGAAGATCTGCGTCATACCGACTTTCTTGCCTAGAATAGCCTTGTTCATGTTGTCTCCTTTTAGACTTTAATCTCAATATCCACGCCCGCGGGAAGCTCCAAGCGGACCAGCTGATCCAGAGTCTTGGGAGTCGGAGCGATGATATCAATCAGACGCTTGTGGGTGCGCAGTTCGAACTGCTCACGGGAATCCTTGTGTTTGTGGGGGGAACGGAGGATCGTCACGATCTCCTTCTCGGTGGGCAGCGGGATGGGGCCGGATACTTCGGCGCCGCTGCGGCGAACCGTTTCCACAATCCGCTCAGCGGACTTGTCGATCAGGTTGTGGTCATAAGCTTTGAGTTTGATTCGGATTTTTGCCACTTGTTTTACCTCCTTGTGATACCGAGCCGTGAACACGGAGCCGTGTGTGCCCCACGGTGAATCCATACCATGCCCGACCCGTCGCCCGATTTCCGGACAATTGTCCGCGGAAGTGACCTGCCCCGAGGGCAGCAATCTCCCGCTTCATCCCATTATTGGCAACTTTGATATTATACTATATCTTTTCCGGTTATGGCAAGTGTCCGTTCCTTCAAAAAGCACTTTTTTTGTTGGAACTTCTGCCGAACTTTCACAGTTAATGTTGATGTTTCTTCCGAAAAGATGCTTTTCGGCCCTCATAAGGGTCCCGAACACGTCTTTTCGTGTCTTTTCAGGGGCAAATCTCCCTATTTCCCGCCTCCATCAGACGGAAAGGGCCGGGAGGCCGCACAAAAAATGCGGTCCCCCCTGCCCTGCCGCCCAGGATCAGAGTCTCGTGCTGATCTCGGCAGCCTTCTCGTATACCCAGTGCAGATGCTCGTCGGGCGTATCCAGATGCGTCGTGCAGTCTGCGCCGATGATGACGCCGGTCGTACCGGCTTCGGCAACGATCTGCTCCACATAGTCCTGGATCTCTTCCTTCGTGCCTGCGCACAGAAGATCCGTCTTGTCGTTTGCGAAACCGCCGATCACGCACTTCCCGCCGAACATGCGCTTGCCTTCCGCCAGGGACACGTTCTCGGCATGGACCGCCCAGTTGATCACGCTGCAGTCGTAATCCGTATACAAAGACAGATCGTTCAGGCTTCCGCGCCAGCCGCAGATGTGCAGGAGATTGTCTTCCGCATAACGGTTCGCGGCAGCGATGATCCTCTTCTCGGAGGGCGTGATGTACTTGCGGTACAGTTCCGGCGCCACACCGCGGTTGAAGCAGGTCACGCTGAAATAGATGCCGTCCATGATCCCCTCGCTGAAGATGCGGTCCAGCAGGGTCAGCGTGGAATCCGTAAGACGTTCGACGGCGTATGCCGCGGCCTCGGGATCCTCAGCCAGCAGTTTCGGGAAGATGTGGCCGGTCTCGTTCCGCATCTCCGGATGCGTCTGGTTCATACGATGATTGATCTGGAATGTCGGAGAAAAGACGTTGTAGAAAATCAGGACGTCGGGACCGTACATCTCACGGATGGCCCGGGCGAATTCGACGCTCTTTTCGAAATAGAGTTCCAGATCGTCTTCAGGCCTGAAATTCCTCAGGTCGGAGGCTTTATGGATCTCGTCGTAGTGATAGGGCATGAAGAACAGGCCGTCTGTCATGACCTTGACGAAATCGGGATCGAATTCCTCTTTGAACTTACGGGCACCTTCGAGGTTTTTGACGATATACTCCGGATGATGCAGGCCGTCCACCAGTTCGTCCTCGAGGAAATGATGCCAGAAAGCTACCAGCAGTTTGTCCGTGGGTTCGTTGTGAAAGACTTTCCTTACCAGTTCCTTGCGATCCATGGTTCAGAGATCCTCCTTTTTGTTTTTAGGGAAGAACAGGAGGCAGTCCGAAGACCGCCTCCTGAAATGGATCTTATGGATTAGCCGATGATCGCGGACACGACGCCGGATCCGACCGTACGGCCGCCTTCACGGATAGCGAAGCGCAGGCCTTCTTCGATGGCGATGGGGGTGATCAGGGTGATCTCCATCGTGACGTTGTCACCGGGCATGACCATCTCTACGCCTTCGGGCAGAGCGATGGTGCCGGTAACGTCCGTCGTACGGAAGAAGAACTGGGGACGATAGCCGTTGAAGAACGGGGTGTGACGGCCGCCTTCAGCTGCAGTCAGCACGTACACTTCGCCTTTGAAATGCGTGTGGGGCGTGATGGACTTCGGTTTGGCCAGAA
>JAEEJN010000092.1 GCA_016281935.1 Bacillota bacterium
AATCAAGATCATATGCGATGAGAGTGAAGAAAGAGGCCTTTTCTGGTTAACCGGCTCCCAAAGCAAAAAACTCATGAAAAAGGCAGGCGATTCACTCGCAGGCAGGCTTTGCGTTCTGAAAATGTACAGCCTTTCCCAGCGAGAGCTCCTGGGCGTTTGTCCGGAATATGATCTTGATTTTACGTATTCCGTTTGGGCTGCCAGACAAAAACTGTTTCCTGAAAAGAACGTTTTGGATACATTTGATCATATCTGGAGGGGAGGTATGCCAGATGTGCAGGCATTGAATCAGGAGCAGTTACAGGAGTATTTTAATTCCTATATTGAAACGTATCTGATGCGGGATGCTGTGGATGATAATGGAATCTCCGATACTGAAGGCTTCCGTAAGTTCTTAAGAGCGTGCGCTGCATTTGCGGGTCAGCTTTTGAATTATAATGATCTTGCTGTATCTGCCGGAGTGAGTGGCGTGACAGCGAAAGAATGGGTCAAAGTCCTACAGTCTATGGGTATTATTACACTGTTGGAGCCGTATGCTTCCAATGAGCTGAAGCGACTGGTCAAAACCCCGAAACTTTATTTCTGTGATACTGGGCTCTGTGCATATCTTTCATCCTGGACAACAAGAGATGTGCTGATGAATGGAGCCGCCTCCGGCCACTACTTTGAAAACCATGTGATCGGAGAGATCATCAGAAACTATGCATATGGGAAAAGTCGAGTGAATTTGAACTTCTACAGGGACCACAACATGAAGGAGATCGATCTTATCATTGAGGCAGATGGAATTCTACATCCGATTGAGATCAAGAAAGGAAGTGCTCCCGAGAAGAAATTGGTGAATACCTTTTCTGTTCTGAAGGGATGTGAAAAGCAAATCGGAAATGGGGGAATTGTATGTATGGCCGACAGGCCCCTGCCTATAGATGAAAAGAATTGTTATATTCCGTCAACCATTCTTTGATACAGAATCATTCTTTAAGCCCGCCTGCATCTTGAGCAGGCGGGATGTTCTTAAATTTGAGCAAGGCTAATCTATAGTGTAATTTGATTTTGCCTTCATTTCTCTCGCGTGTTCCATGAAAACCAGTCCACAGAAATGGTTCTCCGGAAAGCAAAACCCGGGCGAGGGGAGGCCTCACCCGGGTTTTTACGGGGTGATAACCCGGGGAATTAAGGATTTGCAAATCATGCACCATCCAAGTGGGAGTCAGTGACTACCGTTACAGTCTGCTTTTTTTGAGAGAGGGATAGGAAGCACATGACTTCAGTCGTGTGAGGCTTCACGAATCGATTGGATCGGTACCGATCTAGCGGAACAGATAGGGCAGGAAAGCCCTGAGGCTGTAGCGGCAGACCGTCAGTTCGTGATAGCCGGGATACTCGTAGTAGACTGCGTTTTTGTAGCCTTTCTCCGAGAGGGCCCGGATCGCTTCGCGGGTCTGGGGCGCCTGGGCCTCATGATCTCCGTTGGAGGCGAAGAAGACCTTCAGCTTCTCGTTCAGGAGCGGGATATCGTCCAGGACGGCGGCTGCGTCACCCTGGCGGGACGGATCCAGCCACGTGATGATCGCGCCGAGCCAGGCGAATCTGTCCAGATGTCCGAGCACGATCCGCTGGGCCTGGAAGCTGCCCATGGACAGTCCTGCCATGGCGCGGTTCTCGCGGTCCGTCTTCACGCGGTAGTGCGATTCGACGAAGGGGATGCAGTCGTCCAGGAGTTCCTGTTCGAAGCCGCTGATCCCGGCCGCGTTGTCCGCCTCGTCCCTGAAGGACCAGCCGGAGTTCATGACGACCAGCATCTTCTCGCATTCGCCCGCGGCGATCATGTTGTCCAGGATCAGATTGGTCCGGCCCATGTCGATCCAGCCGGTCTCGTCCTCGCCGGCGCCGTGCTGCAGGTAGAGCACGGGATACTTCTCGTCCGTGTTTTCCTCATAGCCCGCGGGCGTGTAGATCCAGCAGACCTTCCAGCGTCCCGTCCAGGAGGAGCGGTAGTATTCCATGCGCAGATCGCCGTGGGGCACGTCCTGCATGAGGTACCATGCGCTGTCTTCCCCGACGGTCTCGAGGAAATTGGCGGGCTCGCCCGCGCAGAAGCAGTAGGGCATCTGGGGATTGGAGACCACAGCCCCGTCCACGAGATAGCGGTGGACGTGGATGCCGGGGACCAGGTCCAGATCGGCCGTCCAGTAGCCGTCTTCGTCCCTCGTCATGGGATAGGTGCCGGGCATGGAGCCGCCTCCGCCCTTGACGGCGACGGATTTTGCGTCCGGATTGTAATAGGTGATCCTCGTCTTCCCGTCCGGCAGCGTCTTGGCCGGCTGGAGCTGGGTGTAGGTCTTCGGGATCTTGAAGGAGAAGCGGGGAGCGCCGGCGGGCCGGGGCACGCGGCGGGTGAAGTTCGGCGCGAAATACAAAAGGGTCGAGTTGACCGACTGGTTGTTTCTGAGTTCGTCTTTCATTTTCCTGCCTCCTTTACCGGAACAGCCTCATGGCGAAGTCCCTGGCTGCGAAGCGCCAGGTGTCCCACTCATGGAAGCCGCGGTAGGCCTGTCCGTCCACGTTGTAGCCCTTTTCCTTGTATTCCTGCCAGCGGTAGGGCATTTCGTCGCCCGGGAATTCCCTGGGCGTCCCGAAACCTTCCCTGAGACCGCCCGCGTGGAACATGAGGCGGATGCGGCTGTTGAACTTCTCCCTGTCCAGGAACACGTCCGAATAGTCGAAGGTCCGGCCGAAGTAGGCGCCGTCCCGGCTGATGGGCATGATGTGTCCGGAGAAGCAGCCGATCCACTTGAAATATCCGGGATACTGGAAGGCGGTGGTGTAGGAATACACGACGCCCATGGACAGTCCCGCGATGGCCCTGTGGTCGCCGTCCGCGACGGTGCGGTACTTGGCGTCGATGAAGGGCACGCAGTCCTTGACGAGCACGTCGCTGTAGGAGACGTTCTCGAACACGTCCTCCTCATCCGTGGGGCTGAAGGCCTCGAAGGAGTTCATGACGACGATCATCTCCTCGCACTTTCCTTCGGCGATCAGGTTGTCCAGGATGAAGTTGATCTTTCCCTGCCAGACCCATCCGGTCTCGTTCTCGCCGCCGCCGTGGTGGAGATACCATACGGGATAGCGCTTTTCCGGATGCTTTTCATAGAAGGGGGGAACGTAGACCCAGCAGTTGCGGAAGCGTCCGCCGCAGACCTCGGATTTGTAGATGTCCATGCGGACCGATCCGTGGGGCACGTCCTTGATGTGGTAGAAGTCGTTTTCGGGATCCGCTGTGTCGCACACGTTGAAGAAGGATCCGCAGCCGTAGCCGAAGGGCACCCTGGGGTTGAAGGTGCGCACGCCGTCCACAAAATACTCGTGGTAGTGGAAGCCGGGCTCGATGGCGTCGGGCCCCACGTCGACCTGCCACCAGCCGTCTTCCCGCTTCGTCATGGCGTGACGGACTTCTCCGGGGAAGGTGCCGCCCAGGCCGCGCACCTCGACCGTCTTCGCGTCCGGCGCGTAGAAGGAGAAGCGCATGCCTCCGTCCGGCAGCGTCACGGCGCCGTAGGGAGCGGTGAAAGCCTCGCGCACGGGCTGTCCGTCCGCGCCGACGCTCCGGCGGCTGTTGTAGCGGTTCTGGTCGAAGACCATGACCGACGAGAACAGCGCCTGGTTTTCCAGATACTCTTTGTCCAAGATATCAGCCTCCTTGCAGATGAGATGGTTCAGACGGCTCTATCGTAGCGCATCCGGGATGCTTCGTCAATCGCCTGTGACGGGAAAGGCCTTGTGCGGACGGTCCGGCGGCATGACGGGATCGCAGAGACAGTGAACGCTCCGTGTGAAGACGTGCGGGAAAACAGAGGACAGGTCAGACCGGCCGGCCGAAACGAGTCGGTTGGACGAAGATCCATACGGACAGATACAGCGCCCCGGAAATCTCCATGGGCGCTGTGTTTGTACGATCAGCAGAGAATCATCCATATAGGATGACAGAAATCAGATAAACCGAGGCAGGAACGGCTGAAGCGGAGTCAGCGTTCATAATGAGTCCACAGACTGACAATCTTTACAGTCTGCACGTCCTCCAATACTTCATATATCAGACGATGCTGTACGTTTATCCTGCGTGAATACAGTCCCTGCAGCTCGCCTACCAGTTTTTCGAAGCGGGGCGGTGTCTGGTATGGGTTTTCACGAAGGACATCGATAAGTGCCTTTGCTTTCTGATCGAGGTGAGCTGATTTCAGTTTCGGGATATCTTTGACGGCAGCTTTCGTGTAGACAATCTTATACATCTACCACTCCACTTCTTCTTCGGGAAGGGTATCGTCCAGAGACGTGTGAAGACCATCCAACAGCTTCTCCTTCATTTCGGGAACAGAAGTCAGATACAGCGTCTCGAGCATCCCGAGATACTCTTCCTCGCTGATCATGACAGCATTCCCGTCTTTGGTGATGATGCTGACCGGCTCATTGAATCGAATCGTATTTTCGACCATCGAATACACATTCTTTCTAAAGTTCGTAACGGTCGTGGTGGTCATGCAGATCAACTCCTTTCATGCGTACATTATAGCGTACGCATCTTCGGCTGTCAATCCCTGTGGACGGC
>JAEEJN010000093.1 GCA_016281935.1 Bacillota bacterium
CTCGATCTCCAGGCTGACTTTGAACGAACCGCCTCCCTGTACGGATTCCGGACGGATCTCGCAGCTTCGCACGAAGAGTTCCGGCATCTGCGCTGCCTCTTTCGTGACCGAGTTCGGATCGGGCGGATTCTTTCCGTCCGTCACCGTGACGTACAGCGTAAAGGTCTGTTCGCATTTCATCCCGGACCCGTCCAGGTATTCCGCCCTGCAGAGGATGGGATAATGCCCGTTGATCCTTCCCCTGGCCAATGGGATGGAAAAACGGAACAGATACAGCCCGTCTTTTTCTTTGACCGTCCGGCTGTAGTTCCCGTAGACGAACGGAGAACCGGACGTCTCTCCGAGATCCAGAGAAAGGATCACCTGTCCGTCAGCCGTGCTGCCCGTCAGCGGAAGCACAAGGCTCACCCTTCCGGCGGCTACCCTTGGTATGTAGCCCTGTGCATAGCTTTTGTCCATATCTTCATAGACCGTCTCGGTATCGATGCGAAGCCCCGCAAGTGTGCCCGGCACGGTGGGAACCGGGGACGGGATTTCCTGCGCGGGCGATGCCGTCGGTCCTCCCGGCGTGTGTTCCGCTTCTGTCGGAACAGGAGAAGGCCGGGACGTTTTCACAGCGCTCGGCGTCGGTGCCTCCGTCTGTTGAGGGATCCCGGTAGGAGCAGGCGTCTGTACTGCCGTCGGATGCGGAGTCTCCGAAGGTACAGGGGTGCTCCCCGCATCCGGTGTGGTCTGCGGGGGCTCTTTATCTGCCGTTTCTGCGGGTGAGGCTTCATCCGGGCCTTCTGTCGGCGCAGCTGTCGCCGCTGCAGTCTGCGTCTCACGAGGCGTCGGCGGCGCCGTCCCCTCAGGATCCGCCAGTCCCGCAAGCGGGATCAGGCAGATCAGCACAGCGATCATCAAACCGATAGTCTTGTTCATTCACGCCTCCCGAAGTACCGTCATCGTCCCCGCATCCATTTCACAGACCGTATCGCACAGGGTATCGATGTCGTCCTGATTATGACTCGCGAGCAGGATCGTTTTGCCCTCTTCACGCAGCGTCTTCAAAAGCGCACGCATTTCCGCCACACCCGTTTTGTCGAGACCATTGAGCGGCTCATCCAGGATGAGCAGCGACGGATCCTCCATGATCGCCTGGGCAAGGCCCAGCCGCTGACGCATACCGAGTGAATACTGCCCGACGGGCTTTCCCGAAGCCGGATCCAGCCCGACTCTCCGGATCGCGTCCGCGATCTGCGAAAGATTCGCCCGGCTCTGCAGCGACGCCAGGATCTCAAGGTTCCGGATCCCCGTAGCACGAGGCAGAAATCCGGGCGTCTCGATGATAAGCCCCAGATCCGGCGGAAAATCGACGTCGATCCCGATCCTCCTGCCATGCACCAGAACCTCGCCCGCGTCCGGAAGGAGGAAACCGCAGATGCATTTCATCAGAACGGTCTTGCCGGACCCGTTGTTTCCGACGATCCCATGGATCTTTCCTTTTTCAAAGTCCCGGCTCACACTGCGCAGGACCTGTTCCCTGCCGAAAGCCTTGCATACGCCCCGGACCTGTATCACCTTGTCCATTCAGTCCTCCGTTCCGCGGAAATTGAAGTTGTAGCGCCGAATGACATGCAGTCCCGCCGCAAAAGACAGACCGATGAGGGCTAGGAAGATCATCGCGCTCATCCAGAGCCTCGGGAGCCGGTCATAACCGAAGTTGTGCATGACGTAGGTCGCATGGTTCAGAGGCGAGAGCCATCCGACAGCCACATTGGCCCGGTACATCTCGTAGTCTTCCAGGGAAAACAGTGTCCGGATCGTCTGGGGATCCAGAAGGAATCCGTACAGACTGAACCCCAGGACGGAAGCCACAGATGCAATGTGTCCGAACCGAAGATGCACCGTGAGCATGAAAGATGCCAGAAACAGGGCATACAGCAGCATAAGTCCGAAGATCGCGGCCGCTGCCTGGAAGGGCGTCGACAGTTCCAGCGTTTTCACGAACGTGGGCAGAGCCACCTGTTTCCCTGCACCGGAGTATCCGAGGATCGCCGCCGTCTCGCTCCACAGGTTCCCGGTGAAGCTCCGCGTGATGCACAGAGCCGTAGTTGAAATGAAGATGAAACACAGATACAGCGACGTCGACAGGCAGATATACAGGATCTGTCCGGTCATCCATACCCTGCGGCTCGTCCGAAACAGGTAATAAGGCGACATCCCCGTAAGGAAAGGCATATCTGAGAACAGGAGAAGCAGCAGAAGGGAAGCCAGCAGGATCGAATGAGCATCTCCGAACGTCCAGATGAACGGTTCAAGCATCTGCATGGTCGTTCCATATTCCAGAGAAAAGCGCATCGCCTTGTCAGACAGCAGATAACAGAGGATAAAAGCCAGCAGGAATGTCATAAGGATCCTGACGTTCCCGCGCCATGTGGCGAAGTCGAAGGCCGTCACGGAGACCGCCTGTTTCACGAACCGTTTCATAACCGTTCCAGCCTTTCCCTGCCTGCCGCCAGGAACAGGAGCCACCAGATCACGAGCCGTTCAGCCATAAGAAGGTAGGCTCCGCCCGTGCCTCCCGGGAATGCCGGCGGCGGGAACAGCCAGAATCCGGGATGGATCCAGAGAACGTCTCTCAAATACCGCTCCTGCAGGATGACCAGCAGATAGAACCCAATGAACGGGGCGGCATACGCCATGGTGCGGCTCCGGGTCAGGACAGACAGTACCGTCCCCACGACCGCCCAGAGGGCACCGGACAACACGAAGAGTCCCAGAGTCTCCCGGAACGGCTGCGCGTTCCCTGCACCCGCTTTTTCAAGGGGCAGGAGAAGGAGCCACAGGAGAAGGCGGGCCAGAAGGATCCCGGCTGCCGGCACAAAGGCCCCGGACAGGGCAGTTGCCGTTCCTTTCGCACACAGATACCGCATACGTGTGCAGCGGGGCAGAAGCATCCGGACAAATCCGCTTTCCGTATCCTCGAGGAACCCGGATGCACCGGGCACCGCACACAGGACCGGCAGTGCCATGAGCATACTTCTGGACGCTAGGCTTTCCATGAGCCATGCGGAAAAGAATCCAGCTTCCGCAGGTTCCCCCGTGCGGAAAAAGGCCCAGAGGCTCTCCAGTCCGGAGAGTCCCAACACACAGAGAAAGGCAAAGACGACCAGTGCACATCGCAGGGAAAACAGTGCCCTTCCGGCTTCCAGCGTCCATATCTTCATCGTTTTCTAGTAACCTGATCCTCTGTCGATGACCGTACCGTCGATGGCATTGATTGTCAGATACCTGCAACCATCCCATTGAAACAGATGTTGGTGATAATCATATCAGACAGCATGCAGGAAAACCGTCGCTGGCATAAAAACAAAGATTTCAGGCACAAAAACTCATTATGCAGAAATACTCGTACAGCAAAACACGGACTGTGCTCTTCTAAGTTCTGATGATTTCAAAAAAGCACCCTGTTCCTGTGAACAAGGTGCTGAACCTTGGTTCCCGTTTTCACACAGTCCGGTCCATGAAATCCGCAACCTCTGTTCTGAACAAACCAATGATCAGAAGCCTCAGTAACCTGCTCTGCGGTCAATAATCGTACCGTCAACAGCGTTGATCGTAAGCAGGCTTCGCGGTTCGATTCCGTCGTAGTCCGGAACCTGGTTGTTCTCATCCACAACAAAGCCGTCTACGCCACCATGTGTCACGCCGTTGACGACATGATCGAATTCATTCATGGTCTTTCCGAAAAAGTCCCATGCAGGAACCATCAGATAACGATCAGAATCCTTTTCTCGGACTCTCACCAGTCCAAGCCTGATCTCATCGATATGCACTGTCCTTTTGATGATATCGTCATCCTCGAATACCCAGGCTGCATGATAGGGCAGATTCTTTCTAAAGATCTCATATACATCCTGAAATGACAGCAGAGGCGCATCTTCCGCCAGCACTCCACTCATCTCGGAAGGTGAACGATGCTCGACCTGGACGATCCCGTCGTCACACACGGCTATTCGAAAGTCTTCCTGCGGCCAGAACACCTGATACTGATCATCCATTCCCGAATCGTACAGTGCCGTAAAATTCGTCATGCACCCCAGAAAAGCATGAGATATCTGTACATAATACAGATTCCCTTTCTCAGACATATAGGCTCTCTCTACGGTATAATCATCCATTCCCAGATCATGGAGGAAAGCTTTCGCCTGTTCGACCGCGCTTTCTTTCGTCGTTGTTTCACACAGGAGCCGGCTTTCCTGTTTGACGCTCTTCCCCGCATAATCCGAAAGCATTCGCGGAGGAACATATCGGTAGACACGGAGCCATCCGTTCATCTGCTCATCCAAGGTCTGAAATGTCCTGCCCCCAATCAGCATCATAGCTCCATGTGCATGAACACGGTCCTGTGTAAGCAGCACGCGATCCGTATCTGAATAGAATCCCTCCAGATCCATCACAGGCAGATCGATTTCATCCGGAGCGGTTGCAAGCATCGCTTCCAGTTCCTCGATTTCATCTCGAAGAAGCTTTTCTGCAGCATCCCTCTCGGCCCCATTCACAGGAAAGTCCTTATTGAAATCGGAAAAAGGATCTTCAAGGCTCCGATGGAGATCCACGAGACGCGACAGGATCTCTTCCTTCGTCATCTGCCACTGGACATCCATACCATATTTCAGATACTCGCATCCCGGGAGCATAGAGCTGACATACCGTTCGATCTCAACAGGAGAAAAAGCGTGC
>JAEEJN010000094.1 GCA_016281935.1 Bacillota bacterium
CATCGGGGATTCGAACCCCGGACACCCTGATTAAAAGTCAGGTGCTCTACCGACTGAGCTAATGGATCATGTATCTGGCTGGGGCGGCAGGGATCGAACCTGCGAATGAGGGAGGCAAAGTCCCTTGCCTTACCACTTGGCTACACCCCACTGTTCCCATAGAAAAAAAGTGGGGAGAGTAGTGGGACTCGAACCCACGACCTCCAGGGCCACAACCTGGCACTCTAACCAACTGAGCTACACTCTCCATATATGGCGCGCCTACAGGGACTCGAACCCCGGACACACGGCTTAGAAGGCCGTTGCTCTATCCACCTGAGCTACAGGCGCATTCGACAGCCGCCGTCCATACAGCTCGGTTTGCTGACAGAAATGAATTATAACAGGATATAAGATGCATGTCAAGCAATTCGGTAATGGTTTTCCGAAATTTTCAGCAGGGACCGGAAGCAGCCGCCCGTCTTCTTCCGGTCGTGTCAATTCACGGTATCCCCCTTCTCCCTGCGCATCTCCGCACGCATAAGGCCTGCGTCCGCGGCAGATCCCGCGATCGGATTCCCGTCCGCACCCAGAAGCCTTCCTGTCGGACGGTATCCGAGTTTCAGAGCAAGATCCCATGAGTTCCTGTCTGAGATGCTGACCAGCAGACAGTTTTCCTTGTCCCGCATCTGAGACAGTTCTGATACGTATCCTGTAAACTCTCGTGCTTCCTTTTCTTTTTCGGAAAGCTTCAGGATACAGATATCCCCTTCCCTTTCCGTGAAATACTGCGGCTGCCCGTTCTCCGTCCGGAGATATTCCGTGCATTCCCCGTACAGGGGATGAACGGTTTTCCGGATCCTCGCCTCCTCATCCGGATCCGTGTTCCAGTAGGTTCCGTACTGGAAGAGCAGACGGTTCCTGTAGGCTTCGAGCTGATCGCATGCGCTTTCAGGATCACTGGGGAACCTGTCGGCATCAGCAAAAAACCGATCCATGATCCGGACCCATTCCCGGTTCAGGATGACGATGTCCGTCTGTCCGTTCTCCGTCCCGGAAACCGTATAGCCTTCCCTGTTCTTTCGGATATCCAGACTGTGCCAGTGCATATTGTGGATCCGGTTTGCTGCGACGAGGCTGTACCTTCTGCCGACATCCCTGCGGATCCTGTTCTCCCATCCCCGGATCATCTCCGAAAGGATACGGAACCTTTCCGCAGCGGTATCCGCGTCGTCTCCCTGCAGATAATCCTGCCAGAAGGAGAGATGCGGCAGTACGAGGATCTGAGCGGACGGGCCGTCACCGTCTCCTGCTTCCTCTCGGAGAGAAGTATGGATCCGGATCGTCCCGGATCTTTCCGCAGCGCCGTTCCTGTCCCTTCGGAAACATGCCTGCGCAGACGAGAGTATACGCGAATACAGATCGGAACGCAGCCGTATGAGTTCCGGACTGTCATAGGACAGTATCCTCTTCTCCTCCCCTTCTCCTCCGCATTCCATGCCGAACCGTCCGCAAAGACAGATCCAGGTCTGATTCAGCACGGGATCGGTATCCGCCGTAAGGATCTGAAAATCTCCGTAAAAGGCAAGATCGACCCATCGAAAGGCTGTCTCTTCCCAGATCCTGCGGAGACGGCTGCGCAGGACGAGACGTATGCTTCTGCCTGACATCAGGACAAAGCGGAACGTCTGATAGGTTTTTTCGTAATCATCATCCAGGAGGGAGTCACCTTCTGCCCCGAGGAAGAGCCGCACGTCGCCGGAGTCCGGTCGTTCGATCTCATCGAGGAAATGGTCCATGAGGGCACGCGTCTCGCCGAAACTGCTGATCCTGACCGTGGCTTCCGTTGCTGCATCGGAAGATACGGCACGGGACGCAGGCCTTCTGGATTCATCGTCATCTCCCCCGCCGATCAGCCACTGAGCCAGTCTCTGTGCCATCTCGGATTCCTGAGGGATCTCACCCTGCAGTTCCATGATCTCCATGAGTGCTCTGCGCTGTGAATCGCTTTGTGCGATCCTCATGTAGTATCCCGCGATGTTTCCCGCATGGTTCTGGATCCTTTTGGGGGTCCTGCTCCCGGTGCGCCATCGGCTGACCAGTGATGCGTCCAGACTGAGCGCCCTTGCCAGCCGGTTGTTGTTCGTCCCCATGACGGTCATGAGCCTGTTGAGCCGCTTGGAAAAATCCACCAAAAACCTCCTTGTATTTCTTCTCTCCTCATTCCGATCATACCGCGCGAACAGCAAAATGTCAACATATATTGACACTATATTGTCATTGACAATGAATGGAAACATCTTCCCCAAACCCATAATTGAATCTAAAATATAGGTATCAAAGGTTTTCGGAGGTACCCCCAATGAAAAAAAACGTACGCAAGGTTTTGGCGGTTGCTCTGCTGGCCATCATGGCTCTGGCTCTGCTCGCCGGCTGCTCTTCCTCCAAAAAGGTAGAGTGGATCTTCAGGAACGAACTGGATTACGACGTCCGCGTCAAGTATGACGGTGACAACCTGGACGAAGTCATTAAAGCCGGTGAAGAGAAGCCCATCGAACTGACCGTGCAGGCTTCCAAAGATCGTGCCGAATTCCGCATCGAGAAGGCCGATGATCCTTCCTGCGGCAACACCAACAAGAGCTATGCGATCCTCGAAGTCGGCGGTATCTTCCAGCTCTATTCTCTGGACGGCAAGACCCCGAACATCTTCCAGATCGCGTACAACAGCCCCCTGTACAAGGGCTAAGGATTCTGAAAAGGAAAGAGCGCTCCGGCGCTCTTTTCTTTTTCTCTGTATTCCCGCATCTCCCCCCTTCCTACTTGAACGGGAAGAGAGTCGGTCGTATAATGGACGAAAGAACAGACTTCCCGGCAGAGCGGGCTGTCCCCTACGATGCAGAAAGGTGATGCTCATGATCTACAGTGATTTCAAAGGTATGAAGCTTTCCCGTCTCGGTTTCGGATGCATGCGCTTCGCGACCGATCCCGAAACAGGAGCGATCGACCAGGAAAAGGTCAACGCCATGTTCGATGCCGCCATCGCAGCAGGCGTCAACTATTTCGACACCGCATATCCCTATCTGAACGGCAACTCGGAACTTGCCATGGCTGAAGCCCTGAGCAAATATCCCAGGGACAGCTATTACATCGCCGATAAATTTCCCGGTCATTCCATGCCCGGCGGCCCCGTAGACAACGTCGCCCTTTTCATGCGCTCTCTGGAAAAATGCAGAACGGATTATTTCGACTTCTATCTGTTCCACAACATCACCGAATGGTCCGTCAAGATCTATGAAAGCGAATCCTATCACATTCTCCCCGATATCTTCAGGATGCGGGACGAAGGCAGGATCCGTCATCTGGGGTTCTCCTTCCACGGAGGCAAGGAGCTTCTGGAGGAATTCCTGACGAAATACGAAGGAGAATTCGATTTCGTTCAGATCCAGTGCAATTATCTGGACTGGACGCTCCAGGATGCGAAAGAGAAATATGACATCATCACGAGGCACGGCCTGGGCGTCTGGGTCATGGAGCCTCTCCGCGGCGGAAAACTGGCCAGACTGAATGAGACGAACACCGCGCGTCTTCGCGAACTGGATCCCGACGCGAGCGCAGCCTCCTTCGGATTCCGTTTCCTGCAGGATCTTCCCAACATCAAAGTCATCCTTTCAGGCATGAACGAACTCTTCCAGGTCGAAGACAATATCCGGACCTTCGCCGAACACAAGCCTCTCACCGACAAAGAGCGGGAAGTCCTTCTGGACATGGCCGAAGGAATGAAGTCGAGCGTTCCCTGCACCGGCTGCCGGTACTGCTGTGCAGGTTGCCCGATGGAACTGAACATCCCCTACCTCATCGAATGCTACAACGACCTCAAAGTCGATTACTCACTCGGATCTTCGATGCGCCTGGACGCTCTGGATCCCGACAAGCTCCCGTCCGCATGCATCGGCTGCGGACAGTGTTCGCACGCCTGTCCCCAGGGCATCGACGTCCCCGCCGTGCTCGCGGAACTCAGCGATCTGTATGCCAAGGGACCCAAATGGGCCGTTACTGCGAAAAGCCGCGAGGAAGCGATCCGCCGCGATCTGCATATGGACTGATCGGGTTTCGGAGTCAAAAAAGATCGGGCGAAGCTTTGCAGCTTCGCCCGATCTTCTTTTATCCTGATCTCGCTTTTCAGCGTTCTCCGTCTTTGACCGGCCATCGTTCGAAGAATTCGTTTCTGAACGCTTCATAGCGGTCCTCTCGGATGGCCGCGCGGATGTCTTCCATCAGTCTTTCCAGGAAGCGGAGGTTGTGCCAGGTGGCCAGCCGTGCTCCCAGGATCTCATCCGAATGGAACAGATGACGGATGTACGCCTTCGTGAAATGGGTGCAGGCATAGCAGTCGCATCCTTCCTCGATCGGCGTGAAGTCCCGTGCGTACTGCGCGTTACGGATGTTCATCCTCCCGTCTCTCGTCAGAACGGTTCCCATTCGCGCGGTCCTCGTGGGGAGCACGCAGTCGAACATGTCGATGCCGCGGTACACGCCTTCCACAAGGCAGTCGGGACTGCCTACTCCCATGAGATAGCGTGGTTTGTCGGCGGGCATGATCGGATCGATCTCTTCCAGGATCCCGTACATGACGGGTTTCGGTTCTCCCACGCTGAGGCCTCCGATCCCGTATCCGGGCAGATCGAGATCCGCAAGGGACTCGGCGGAAGCTTTTCTCAGATCTGCATAGGTGCCGCCCTGTACGATCCCGAACAGTGCCTGGACGTCGCTCTCATGGGCGTGCTTGCAGCGCGCCGCCCAGCGGTGCGTCCTTTCCATGTCCCTGCGAGTCCTTTCATAATCCGCAGGGAAAGGCGTGCAGATATCGAAAGCCATGGCGATATCGGAGCCAAGGTCCATCTGCACCTTCATGGACGTCTCAGGTGTGAACTGATGCTTTGAGCCATCCAGGTGGGAACGGAATTCGGCACCCTGTTCCGTGATCTTCCGCAGATCATCCAGACTGAAGACCTGGAAACCGCCGGAATCCGTCAGGATCGATCCGTCCCATCCCATGAAGCGATGCAGACCTCCCGCTTCGCGGATCAGGTCGGATCCGGGCCTCAGATACAGGTGATACGTATTCGAGAGGATGATTTTCGAACCGATCCGGTGCATCTCCTCAGGGGACATGGCTTTGACCGTGGCCTGTGTGCCCACCGGCATGAAAGTCGGCGTCTCGATCGTCCCGTGTGTCGTATGCACGATGCCGAGGCGTGCGTGTCCGCACGTCTTGAGCGGTTCGTACCAGACGGGTCCTTTGCGCTGCATTCTGCAGATTCCTTTCTGTAGTTCGATCAGAGGATGAGCATGGCATCGCCGAACGAAAAGAAACGATAGCGTTCCTGAACGGCTGTCCTGTAGACTTCCAGCATCCTCGGATAACCGGCAAAAGCGGAGATCATCATGAGGAGCGTGCTCTGCGGCAGATGGAAATTCGTGATCAGGGCGTCCGGCGCATGGAATTCATAACCGGGATAGATGAAGATTCCCGTTTCTCCGCTGCCGGGATGACAGACGCCGTCCGCATCCGTTACGGTCTCCAGCGTACGCACGGACGTCGTGCCTACGCATACCCAGCGGCCGCCCTGTCTCCGGATGCCGTTGAGGGCCTCGGCGGCTTCCTGTGTGACCTCGTACCATTCCCTGTGCATCACGTGGTTCTCGACAGTATCCACTTTGACGGGCCGGAACGTGCCGAGTCCGACATGGAGCGTGACGGGAACGACCGTGATCCCCTTGCCGCGGATCTTCTCCAGCAGTTCCGGCGTGAAGTGGAGTCCCGCGGTAGGCGCTGCGGCGGATCCGTTGTGATGGGCATATACCGTCTGATAACGGTTCCTGTCTTTCAGTTTCTCATGGATATAGGGAGGCAGCGGCATCGTGCCGACGGCCTCGAGCACTTCTTCGAACACGCCTTCATAGCGCAGTTCGACTGTGCGGATCCCCTCATCGGCAGCGGACAGGATCCTGGCGCGGAGCAGTCCGTTCCCGAAGACGAATTCCGTCCCGGGCCTGGCTCTTTTGGCCGGTCCCGCGAGCGCTTCCCAGACGTCGCCCTCGATCCGCCGCAGGAGAAGGAGCTCAAGCCGTCCCCCGGTATCTTCCTTCACGCCCTGGATCCTGACGGGAAGGACACGCGTCTCATTGACGATCAGGGCGTCTCCGGGTCTCAGATACTCGATGACGTCCCGGAAGATCCTGTGTTCGATCGTGTCCGTATCTCTGTGATAAACGAGGAGCCGGCTGGAATCGCGCGGCTCCGCAGGCGTCTGGGCGATCAGTTCCAACGGGAGTTCATAATCGAAATCAGAGGTGTTCATACATCCTCCAGGAGATTCATCTGCTGCAGTCTGTCACGGATCGTATCCGTGGAAACGGGATATCCGAGATGCTCGTAGGCTTTGGGAAGCACGACGCGTCCTCTGGGCGTACGGTTGATGAATCCCAGCTGCAGGAGATAGGGCTCCACCATGTCTTCGATGGTACCGGCGTCCTCGTCCGAGGATGCGGCGAGCGTATCGAGCCCCACCGGGCCTCCGCCGAAGTTCTCGATCATCATGGACAGGAGTTTGCGGTCCGTCCCGTCCAGTCCGAGCCTGTCGACTCCCAGCATGTTCAGGGCGGAATCCGCCACTTCCCGCGTGATGACGCCGTCCGCCCGGATCTGCGCGTAGTCGCGCACGAGGCGGAGAAGACGGTTGGCGACGCGGGGCGTGGAACGGGCCCGTCTCGCGATCTCCTGAGCGCCGTCATCCTCCATCGCCACATGCAGGATGTCCGCGTTGCGGCGGAGGATCTTTCCGAGATCTTCTACGCTGTAGGGCTCGAGCCTGCAGAGCATGCCGAAACGGTCACGGAGTGGAGCGGCCAGCATGCCCGCCCGGGTCGTCGCGCCGACGAGGGTGAAGTGTTTGAGGTCCAGCCGGATGGAACGGGCTCCGGGTCCTTTGCCCAGTACGATATCCAGCTTGAAATCTTCCATAGCGGGATACAGGACCTCCGCCACAGCCGTGTTCAGACGATGGATCTCGTCGATGAAGAGCACGTCCCTGTCCTTGAGACCGGTAAGGATCGACGCAAGATCTCCCGCCCGCTCGATCGCGGGTCCGGAAGTCGTGCGGATCTGGACGCCCATCTCATGGGCGATGATGTTGGCGAGCGTCGTTTTGCCGAGTCCGGGAGGGCCGTACAGGAGCACGTGGTCGAGAGCGTCCCCGCGCTGTTTGGCGGCGGAGATGAAGATCTCCATCTGTTCCTTGATCGCGTCCTGTCCCACGTATTCGGAGAGGAAACTGGGCCTCAGCGATCCCTCGATATCGAAATCGGGAGTCTGGAAATCCGGGGCGACCAGTTTCTCTTCCCTCGGATGCCGGAGATTGTCCCGCTGGTTCATCGAATCCTTGATCATCGCTTACCTCCCTCCGAGGCGCTGCAGCGCTTCCACGATCATGCCTTCCACGCTGTCCGCCTGAACGCCGGAAAGCGCCCGGGTCGCCTCGACGGAATTGAACCCGAGTGCCATGAGCGCCTGTACGGCTTCGCGCAAATCGTCATCGGACGCCGGAACGTTCCCGTTCTGTCCTCCTGCGGCGAAATCGGGTTCCTCCACCTTGCCGCGAAGTTCCAGAGCGATCCTTTCGGCCGTTTTCTTCCCGATGCCCGGTATCCTCGACAGCGCCCGGGTATCTCCGGCGATCAGCGCCATCTTGAGCTCCGTGACGGACATGGCGGAGAGAGCTGCCATCGCCATCTTCGCACCTACGCCGGACACCGTGATCATGGAAAGGAAAAGTTCCTTTTCCTCCCTCGTCAGAAAACCATACAGGTTCACGGCGTCCTCTCTGACGGCCAGATAGGAATAGAGCGTGGCTTCTCTGCCTTCTTCCGGCAGTTCGGCCAGCGTGCGCGTGCTGATCAGCAGTTCGAAGCCTACGCCGGCTGCTGTCATGAGCACGACGCTGTCCTTTGTTTTGTCCCGGACGGTCCCGGTCACAAGAGAAATCATGCTGCCTCCTAACGAATGGTATACTGGGATGCGAACTGCAGGGACTGGGCGTGGCAGATC
>JAEEJN010000095.1 GCA_016281935.1 Bacillota bacterium
GTCAGAAAGCATCTGGAAGAGCTGGAAGAAGCCAGAGACTTCGGACGCTACATCCTCTGAAAACCCGAACAATTATTCAAATTGCCCCATGGAATGCACCAGATTCCGTGGGGCTTTTCAATTGACAAGGGGGGGGAATGTTTATATAATAGTTCACATAATTTATTAGGTTAAAGAGATACAGCATTTCTGCGGTCTCTTTAAGAAAGGATGTTTCAATATGCGAGTGTATAATTTTGCGGCTGGCCCTGCGGCCCTTCCCGAAGCGGTTCTGGCCCGTGCGGCTTCTGAACTGGTTGAATACGGTCAGGACGGCATGTCCGTTATGGAGATGAGCCACCGATCTAAAATGTACCTTGCCATTTACGAAAAAGTCGACGCCAGCATCCGCCGCGTCATGAACATTTCCGATGATTACAAGGTCCTGTATCTGCAGGGCGGCGCTACGCTCCAGTTCTCCGCGGTCCCCATGAACCTGCTGACTCCCGAGAATCCCGCAGCCGATTACGCCATCACCGGCAACTTCTCCAAGAAAGCTTTCCAGGAAGCCAAGAAATACGGCAGCCCCAGGATCGCTGCGACCTCCCAGGAGCAGAATTTCTCCAGGATCCCCCAGCAGGATGAACTGGCTCTCGATCCCAAAGCAGCTTACTTCCACTACTGCATGAACAACACGGTCTACGGATCCGTGTGGAACTATATCCCCGAAACGGGCGATGTGCCGCTGGTCTGCGACATGTCTTCCTGCATCCTGTCTGGTCCTGTCGACGTGAGCAAGTTCGGCGTCATCTACGCCGGCGCCCAGAAGAACATGGGCCCCTCCGGACTGACCGTCGTCATCGTCCGCAAGGATCTGCTGAAGGGCAGCCAGCCTTTCACGCCCACCGTCATGGACTGGAAGACCCTGGCTGAGAAAGACTCCATGTACAACACGCCTTCCTGCTACGGCATCTATTTCCTCGGTCTGGTCCTCGACTGGCTCGAAGATCTCGGCGGCCTGGAGGCCATGAAGGCGATCAATGACAAGAAAGCCGCCATTCTGTATGACGCTCTGGACGCTTCTTCCATGTTCAAGACGATGATCGAGCCCGCTTACCGCTCCATCATGAACGTGACCTTCCGTACCGGCTCCGAAGAACTGGACGCCAAGTTCGTGAAGGAAGCTACGGCTGCCGGACTCGTGAACCTGAAGGGTTACCGTGATCTGGGCGGCATGCGTGCGTCCATCTACAACGCCGTGCCTTATGAAGGCGTCGTGAAGCTCGTCGAGTTCATCAAGAAGTTCGAACAGGAGAATGCGTAATGTTTGAGATCAAGCTCGTCAACAACATTTCCCCCATAGGCCTTGCGGAATTCGATTCCGCCAAGTATCACTATGCAGCCGACGCTGAGAACGCCGACGCCTATATGGTCCGTTCCGCCGTCCTGCATGACGAAGTGTTCCCCGCGTCCCTTCTCGCCATCGCCCGTGCCGGCGCAGGCGTCAACAATATCCCGCTGGACCGCTGCGCTGAAGAAGGCATCGTCGTCTTCAACACGCCCGGCGCCAACGCGAACGCCGTCAAGGAGCTGACTCTCTGCGGCCTGCTGCTCGCTTCCCGCAAGATCGCCGCCGGCAACAAATGGGTCGACACCCTCAAAGGCCTCGGCGACGGCATCGCCAAAGCGGCTGAAAAAGGGAAGAGCCAGTTCGTTGGTCCCGAGCTCAAGGGCAAGGTCCTGGGAGTCATCGGCCTGGGCGCCATCGGCGGCCCTCTGGCCAACCTGGCGACCCACCTCGGCATGGAAGTATACGGCTATGACCCCTATATGTCCGTGGATGCCGCCTGGAACATCAACAAGACGATCCACCATGCTACGGACCTGAAGACGATCTACGAGAACGCTGATTACATCACCCTGCATATCCCCGCCACCAAGGATACGGCCAATACGATCTGCGCCGAGACGATCGCCCAGATGAAGGACGGTGTCCGCATCGTAAACTTCGCCCGCGGTGAACTGGTGAATGCCGCCGATATGGCTGAAGCACTGAAATCCGGCAAGGTCGCCGCTTATGTCAGCGATTTCCCGACGGAAGAGCTCCTGCCTCTTGACAATTTCGTCGGCCTGCCTCATCTCGGTGCATCCACGCCCGAAAGCGAAGACAACTGCGCGATGATGGCTGCCAAGGAACTGATGGATTATCTGGAATACGGCACCATCCGCAACAGCGTCAACTTCCCGGCCCTGCGCCTCGCGCCTTCCGCTCCTTACCGTCTCTGCGCTCTCCATAAGAACGTACAGGGCATGGTCTCCACGCTCTCCACGGCTATGGCCGAAGCGGGGATCAACATCGAGACGATGGCCAACGCCAGCCGCAAGGATGTTGCTTACACCGTGATGGATCTGAACGTGATGCCCGGACAGGACGTCATCGACAAACTGAACGCGATGGATGCGGTCTTCCGTGCGCGCGTGATCGCTCTGTGATCTGAAACTCAATAAAACAACCGCTGTGATCAAGAAATCACAGCGGTTTTTCTGTCTGAAATGGTACTGAAGTGTTTAACGTTTTACGTCGATTCCGAACTCTGTTAAGCGTTGAAGGTCAGGGCGTACGATCGCAGTCTGGAAAGGCTGGTAGAGAACGAATCCCGGACGGGCGCCTGAGGGCTTGCGCACGTTTTTCCTTGCCGTGTAGTCCACGGATACGGTGGAATCCTCTTTGCCACTGCTGTAGCAGGCTGCCAGTATGGCTGCGCATTCCAGCGCCCGCCGGGAAGGCTCCTTCTGTGAAGGGGTGAGGATCACATGACTTCCCGGAATTCCCTGCGCATGGAACCAGATATCGGAGGGAGAAGACTGGTGGAAGGTCAGAAGATCGTTCTGGACGGGATTCCTTCCCACACGGATCACTGAACCGTCCGGAAGCTTGAAACGGAGAGGAGCAGCGGTCTTTTCTCTCCTGTTCTTTTTGGAAGCTGCATGCCGGATATACTTCGCGTCCGTCATCTCCTGGATGATCTCGCGGAGCGCCTGTTCGTCCTGGGCCAGGTCGACGGCCGTCTCCAGTTCGCCCAGATAGGAGAGTTCCGATTCGATGCCTTCGATCTGCTCTTCCGCCATCTGGGCCGCCGTACGGGCTTTTCTGTATTTCTTGAACAGCTGCTGGGCATAGGCCTGGGCCGTTTTGGAGGGATCCAGCGGGATCGTCGTCTCTTCATTGTCCCGGTAGTAGTTGGGCACAGTGACGCTGGAAGCGCCTTTCTGAGCCATGAAGCCGTACGTCGTCAGAAGCTCCGCCTGTACGCGGATCTCTTCCAGCTGAGGCAGGTCTTCCAGGATCTGCTGCTGGATGGACAGTTTCTTCTCGCAGCGTTCCCGGTTTCTTTTCAGGACCTGACGTATCCTCGCTGTATGCTGACGCTTGCGTTCCTGGCCGTCCTTCTTCAGGAAATAGGCGTCCAAGGCTTCGCTTAGAGAGTCATAGAACTGACAGGAACCGTCGTCCGGATCCGAAAGCGGGAAGGGGAGGAAATCCACGGGATCGGAGCTGCCGGCGTCCGTCATAACGCAGGGGCGGAGGCGGTCGTAAGCCTGCGAGAACAGGCGTTCCATGTAGAGCCCCCACTCAGAGGTATCCATCGATCCGTCTTCGAGCGGTGACGCCATATAGCGTCCCATCCGGGGAGAGATCCCCTGCCAGATGGCACCGACGGCTTTCGAATAGGGGAGAGAAGGATCTTTCTCTTCCATGATGCGGGCAAAATCCGCCGCAGAGCACAGAAGGGGATCCTGTTTGCCCTGAGACGGGGGATAGACGTAGGTGAGGCCGGGAAGGACTTCCCTGACGCGGCTCATCTCTTCGGTCACGTGGCGGATGCTGTCGAGGATCCTGCCGGATCCGTCAGTGAAGATCAGATTGCTCCTCTGGCCCATGCATTCGAGGCGAAGCGTAAGGATGGTCTCATAGCCCAGTTCGTCACGGGCGGAGAACTCGAATTCGGCGATGCGCTCCAGTCCGGGCTGGCGGATCTCCCGCAGGATGCCCGCGGTCAGACGGTTCCTCAGAAGCATGCAGAAGGCAGGGGGAACGGAAGGGTTCTCCTTGTTCTGTTTCGTCAGATGGACTCTCGGATGCATGCCGGACGCGGACAGTACGAGCCTGTGGCCTTTTCCGCCCTGCCTAATCAGCAGAACGATCTCGTCTTTTTCGGGCTGCAGCACCCGGTCGACGCGCCCTCCGAGCAGTTCGCGTCTCAGTTCCTCCAGCAGCAAGCGGAGCGTATAACCGTCCAAAGCCATTTCGATTTCTCCTTTTCTGACATTATAGCCTACGGAAGGCCGATTGAAAAGCGGCTGAGCCGTTCGGCCGGCCCGGTCTGGATGACTGTTTGCGGAGTCAGGTCAAATACTGACACGGACGCTGTGCGCGATATCTGTTTGGACCGCAAAGAAGGATGACAGGTTCTTTTCATTCGCCGTAAAATGTGTTATCCTTTAGCCGAAAAAGAAAGGAACAGGAATATGAGCAGAAAAGACATGAGGGCCACCGATGAACTCAGGCCCATCCGATTCATCCCCGATATCATTCCGAGCGCGGCGGGTTCCGTAGAGATCCAGTGGGGAAACACGCATGTGCTGTGCAGCATCATTCTGGAAAATCAGACGGTCCGTTTCCGTGAAGGGACAGGACTTGGCTGGCTGACTGCCGAATACAGCATGCATCCGGCTTCGACGCCCCAGAGGAAGCCCAGGTACTCGAACCATCAGGACGGACGATCCGTAGAGATCCAGCGCCTGATCGGGCGTTCTCTCCGGGCTGTCATGGACTTCGAGGCTCTCGGCGAAAAGTGCATCTACGTCGACTGTGAAGTCCTTCAGGCTGACGGCGGAACACGTACGGCCTCCATCACCGGCAGCTACGTCGCACTCGCGATCGCCGTGGAAAAATGGCTTCGCAGCGGTGTGCTGGACAAGAATCCCCTGCAGGACAGCCTTGCAGCCGTGTCCGTCGGCATCATCGACGACGAAGTCAGGCTCGACCTGCCCTACGAAGAGGATTCAAGGGCCATGGTGGACATGAACATCGTCATGACCGGCAACGGACGCTTCGTCGAGATCCAGGGAACCGGCGAGGGCAGAGCGTTCACGGAAGAAGAACAGGCATCTCTTATGGCTCTGGCGAAACAGGGTCTTGCACAGATACGAGAATATCAGGAAAAAGCAATAAAGGAGTACTGTTATGAAATGGATCATTGCGAGCAATAATCAGGATAAGATCGAAGAGATTAAGGCAATCCTGCCTGACGTGGAACTCGTGTCCATGAAGGACGCCGGAGTGACGAAGGAGATCGAAGAGACCGGCACTACATTCGAGGAGAATGCGGTCCTCAAAGCGGAAGCCGTGCGCGACCTTACGGGTCAGCCTGCGGTAGCCGACGATTCGGGCATCTGCGTGCCCGTTCTGGGCGGCAAGCCCGGAGTCTTCTCCGCCCGCTATATCGGCTATCACGGAGACGATGAAGGCAATCTGGACAAGCTGATCGCCGACATGGAATCCTACGACGGCGCCGACCGCTATGCCTACTATGAGTGCGCTGTGGCTCTGGCTGTCCCCGGACAGGAGACGATCGTGACCAAGGGAATCTGCGGCGGCATCCTGCTTCGTGACAAGCGCGGCGAGAACGGATTCGGCTATGATCCGATCTTCTACATCCCGTATCTGCAGCGTACGATGGCGGAACTTCCTCCCGAAGTGAAGAACCATCTGAGCCATCGCTATCACGCGCTCACCAAACTGTGGGCGAAGGTCAATCCTTGATCCTCGCGCTGGTATCGGACAGCCACGGACGTTCCGAGTGGCTCAGACGGTCTCTTGAATCGATGAAGGACGCCGATCTGATCGTACATCTGGGAGACGGTGCCGGTGACTGGGATGATTTCAGGGACGAGATTCCGTGTCCTCTGCTCCAGGTGCGCGGAAACTGTGACTTTTTCTCCAAAGCTCCCGACGTGATCACGCAGACCGTAGGCGGCGTCAAAGCCTTCTTCACCCACGGCCATCTGCATTCCGTGAAACAGGGACTGACGAGGATCAGTTTTGCCGCGAAGGAACAGGGAGCCGGACTGGTCGCTTTCGGACATACGCACGTTCCGCTCGTGGATACCTATCAGGGCATCGTGTTCGTCAATCCGGGAAGCCTCATGGACACACATACGATCGCGCTGGTGACGATCGACGAAAACGGGATCGTGCCCAGGATCGTGGACGTGAAAGTCCGCTGAAACAATGGGAAAAGAAAAACCCGGGACATGTCATTGTCCCGGGTTTCTGTATCCTTTGAGTCACCACGCTTTTTCGATGGGGAACCCGATGGCCTTCAGGAAGGCTTTGGCCATGACCATATGGCCGGAGGGGTTGGGATGGATCCTGTCCCAGGTGAAGGTCGAAGGATAGATGTATTCGAGGGCTTCGTCGAAAGCGGCCTGGAAATCCGCGAGAGGGAGGGAGAATTCGGCGGCGAGCTTGCGGCAGACGTCGCTGTAGCGGTCCATATCCGCGCGCATCCTGTCCTGACGGTTGGGCTCAAGATAGTAAGGCGTGCACATGATGACCCCCTTGACGTGGGGAAGGGTCCTGTCGAGGATGATCCTCAGGTTCTCTTCGTATTCCTCCAGCCCGATCGCTCTTTCTTTCTGGAAGGGCACGTCGTATTTCCTCCAGCAGTCGTTGATGCCGATGCAGATCGATACCCAGTCGGGAAGCAGATCCAGGCATTCGGCCTGCCATCCGTTCAGAAGATCGCGGGAACGGTAGCCCGAAACGCCCATATTGGTCACGCGGATCGGATGATCCGGCATCCAGGCACGGATGATGGCGTCCACAAAGAGCGGATAACCGTCGCCCAGGGAATGATCCCTTCCTTCGCCGATGGGATGCGCTCGTCCCACGTCCGTCACGCTGTCTCCCGTGAAGATCAGTCTTTCGTTCTTGCCGATAAGCATGTTGTTCCTCCTGCCTTATTGAGTATGCGGATACCCTTCAGAGGGTGTGTCTTCAGGTGCGTTCCCAGAAACGCGTCAGTTCTGTTTTCATGGCCTCGTCGGATGGGGGAGAAGAGAGAGGAAACCACGAAGCGGGCATGAGCTCCAGATAGTCCTGACGGACGAATCTGGGGTCGATCAGGAGCAGCGCTCCCTTATCGTTTTCCGTGCGGATCAGACGGCCGGCCGCCTGCTGTACTCTGACGAATCCGGGGAACTGATAGGCGTACTGATATCCTGGTTCGTCCGAGGCGTCATGATACGCGCGGATGAGGTCCCTCTCCGGTCCGATCTGGGGGATGCCGGCGCCCACGATCACGGCACCGATGAGACAGTCGCCGGGAAGGTCGATCCCTTCCGCAAAGAAACCGCCCATGACGACGAAACCGACGAGCGTTTCCTCCGTAGCGCTCCGGAAGCCTTCCAGATAATCCAGCCTTTCATCCTCTTTCATGTCCTTTTCCTGAGCCCAGACAGGCACGTCGGGAAAGCGGTCCCTTATGATGTCCAGGACCATCTCCATATACCTGTATGAAGGGAAAAAGACCATATAGTGGCCGCTTTTTGCACTGACGAACGTATGGATGGCCTGAGCCACTTCGCCGGCGCTCTCTTCTCTGAACCGATAGGCCGTCTGGATGTCCGTACGAACCCACACTCCGAGATGCCCGCTGTCAAAAGGAGAAGGATAACGGCGGAACGCAGCATCCTGAAGCCCCAGAAGACGCATGAAATAGCTTTCAGGCGCCAGCGTAGCCGAGTAGCAGACCACGGTGCGGATCTTCTTCGACGCTTCTTTGAGCTTCTCCGAAGGATCGATGCACTGCAGCACGGCCCGGATCCCTCTGCCGTTTTTCGTAACAAGGAACCGCGACCGTTCGTCGAATCCCTTTTCCGTGTTCAGATAATGCCTGCAGAGGAAATACAGATCCGTCAGAGGCTTCATCATGGATCCGGAACGGGTACCGAGGAAGGGGAGAGCGTTCTCGCAGTATTCTTCGCAGGCCTCATGAAGCTCTTCGCTCGGAGCGCAGGGGCAGAGAGCTTCGCTTTCCTCCAGTTCTTCCGAGAAGGCGCGGAAGACGGCGTAGAATCGCCTGACCGTCTGACGGAGCGCTTTGACCGCGGAAGAGACTTTACCCTTGGGAAGCGCGTCTTTCAGTTTCTTCACGTCGTCTCTTCCGATCCCCGCCGAGAACATCTCACGGGACCTGTCGAGGAGCTGATGCGCTTCGTCGACAAGGAGTACGTAAGGACCTCCGTCCTGGAAGAAACGCTGCAGCCGGACTCTGGGATCGAAGGCGTAATTGTAGTCGCAGATGACTATGTCCGAGATCTCGGCCAGAGCCAGGCTCAGTTCGAAGGGACAGACCGTATGTTTTTCCGCAAGGGATCTCACGGCATCCTCGTCGAGCCTGTAAAGGGTTTCAGCCTCAGCAAGAGCGCCGTCCAGTCTGTCGAAGAAGCCGCGCGCGTACGGACACAGTTCAGGATCGCAGACCGTCTCGTCCTGGGGACAGCACTTTTCCTTGGCCGTGAGCGTGACGCGGCGGAGCGGGAATCCCGGATCTGACGCGATCCTGTCCAGCGTGTCGTTGGCCACAGCCTTGATCGTCGAACGTGGCGCCAGGTAGAAGATCTTTTCCCCCATGCCCTGTGACAGAGCCTTCAGGCTGCCGAACAGGGCCGCGGCGGTTTTGCCGATGCCCGTAGGCGCTTCCAGGAGGCAGGGGACCCGGTCTCTTACGGAACGGAAGACTTCTCCCGCCATCTGTCTCTGCCCTGGCCTGTAATCCGGGAAACAGAAATCCATCTCCCCGAGTGCGGCATTTCTTGCCAGCTCGTGCTTTGCGAGACTGTCTTCGGATCTCAGAAAAAGGGATACGAGGCGGTCTCTTTCCGACTGCAGTTCGGAGAGAGTGGGGGAGATCTCGATCGTCCTTGTTTCATACTCGGGGAGTTTGATGTAGACAAGGCGGACGCCCATGCCGGAAAGATCTCTGTTCTCGCACAGGATAGCGGCATAGATCACGGCCTGGGCCCAGTGTTCAGGCCTTCCGTTCTCCACATATGAAAGATCGCAGTGGACGCTTTTGATCTCTTCGAGGACCTGACGATCGTTTTCATGACTGATCCCGTCGGCACGTCCCTGAAGCGTCAGATGGATGTATTCGTCTTCTAATTCACAGGAGAGGGAGACTTCCGATTCGTAGCCGTCTCCCTGCGATCCCTGATGTTTCCTGTGGGCTTCGCTTCCTTCGAAGAACAGGGAAGACTGGGGGGCCATCCCGAAGGACAGGTCACCCGACTGAAGCACACGTTCCGCGAGAGTACGGACGGAGACAGAGATCCTCTTTTTTTCATCCATATCCATAGTATAGCACAGTTGCGCCGCAACATGGCAAGAATCCCAGAAAAGACTTGCATTCCGTATTTCTTCATGTTATAATTCCCTTTGCCTGTTTATTTAGGAGGAGGAATTATCCATGGATGTCGTTTCCGTGATTTTGAAGATCGCCCTGCTGATCTGCAGCATCGGCATGATCATTGTGGTCCTGATGCAGCCCGCTGACGATGACGGCCTTTCTTCCGCCATCACCGGCGTCAATCCCCAGAGCTTCCTTGCCGGGAAAAAGGAAATGGGCAAGATCGCGATCTGCGCCCGTCTGACGAAGATCCTGGCTATCGTGATCCTGGTGCTCACGATCGGCATGCTCGTCATCGACAAGTTCTTCGGCTGATAAGAATCGGAAAGAAAAGACTGAAGCATTTCTGTGCTTCAGTCTTTTCTTAGTATTCTGACGAATACGGTAGATGCGTTATTCCGATGTTCCGGGATCTTCGCCCTGTTTTTCCGGACGGAGCTTGACGACGGTCGAAGCCATGCGGCGGCGGTTCTCGCCGATGTCGGCGTAATGGCGCCTCGTGACATTGACGTCCTTATGGCCGAGCACGTCCGCCACAAGATAGATATCGCCGGTCTGGCGGTACAGATCGGTACCGTAGGTGCTGCGCAGCTTATGCGGCGTGATGTGTTTCAGCGGAGTCACGCGCATCGCGTACTTTTTGACGCGGTTCTCCACGGCGCGCGCGGTGACGCGCTTGCGCTGCAGGGACAGGAACAGAGCCTGTTCGTGGCCGGGCAGGGGATCGCCGTGCTCGACACGCCAGTCGTAGTAGGCTTTCAGAGGCTCGGCGACTTCATCGCTGAAGTAGAGTACGGCAACGTCGCCGCCTTTGCGGGTGATGCGGAAGGACTTGCGCTCGAAATCGACGTCGTTCAGGTCCATGCCGACGCATTCGCTGATACGGATGCCCGTACCGAGAAGCAGCGTGATCATGGCCATGTCGCGGATTCCGAGCCCCTGGCTGTGTTCGTAGGAAGCTTCGCGGTCCGTGAGCGTGCTCCCGTCCTCGACGGAATCGATCAGGGCTTCCCTTTCGTCGGTCTCCAAACGGATGATTTCTTTCTGATGGATCTTGGGGACTTCTACGAGGGCAGACACGTTCTCCTGGATATAGCCGTGCTTATGAAGGAACGTGAACAGGCTGCGCACGGATACGATCTTCCGTTTTTTGCCGGGATTCGAATTGCTGCGCTCGATCTGAGCGCCGTCAGCGGAACGGCCTGAGGACGTATAGTTGTCCAGGTATTCGAGATAATAGATGAGATCGCGTGACTTGAGAGCCTTGATGTCGTCAAGCGTGACGTCTCTGGCGGGTTTGCCGAAACCGGGATTCACGTCGCAGAGATAACGGAAAAAGACGCGCAGATCATAAGCGTAGTTCAAACGCGTGAGTATGGACGTGCGCGGCGTCATGTCGACCATGAAGTCGAATACGTAATCGGGAAGTTCGCGGCACAGCTGACGCAGTTTTTCAGTCTGGTGCGCGGTTTTTGAATTATCGGCCATCTGAGCCCCTCCCTTCGGTTTTTCACTTCTATGTTTTCGTAAAACCTGCGTTTTACGAATTCTTATATTTCGCTCCCCCAGTCGATCTCGGCGTCGATCTCCAGGGTTCGGATGCCGTTCGCGTCGGCGATCTCACGGTTCTTTTTGATCTCGCCCGTGGCCAGAGCGTCACAGCGGATGTTGAACGGATGATCCGCATGGCCTTTGACTTTATGATACGTGACTTCGTGCGGTCTCATGGATACCAGCAGCTGATTCCAGAGATCCTGATTCTCCACGGGGCTTTTATCAGCTTTCTTCCAGCCTCTGCGCATCCAGTTTTCGATCCACTTTTCATTGAAGGCGTTCACGACGTAGGAACTGTCCGAATACACGTCTACCTGACAGGATTCCTTGAGAGCCCTGAGCCCCTGGATGACCGCGAAGATCTCCATGCGGTTGTTCGTCGTGTCCGGGACGAATCCGCTCATTTCCTTTTCGGTGCCGCGGAAAACCATAATGGTTCCCCAGCCGCCGGGACCGGGGTTTCCGGAGCAGGCTCCGTCCGTGTAGATGTCTACGTGTTTCATGAATCTATTGTAGAATTTCTTCTTGACATTGTCAAACAGCTTCGATATAATATTTTTTGTTCGCGTAGGGGCATGATGTAATGGTAACATAGCGGTCTCCAAAACCGTTCTTGAGGGTTCGAATCCTTCTGCCCCTGCCACTTCGGAAACTTGCCCGTTTTCGAAAGAAAAGTATTGACAGTAAAGCCCCTTATCGGTTATAATCCGAATGTTGCTTCGCTGACAAGCTTTATAGAGAGCTTCGGGGCGTAGCGCAGCTTGGTAGCGCACATGCTTTGGGAGCATGGGGCCGAGGGTTCGAATCCCTCCACCCCGACCAGCGTGGCTCCTTGGTCAAGTGGTTAAGACATCGCCCTTTCACGGCGGTAACGGGGGTTCGAGTCCCCCAGGAGTCACCATTTTCTTTCGAAATTCCTGGGCCTTTAGCTCAGTTGGTCAGAGCGGCCGGCTCATAACCGGTTGGTCCTGGGTTCGAGTCCCCGAAGGCCCACCAATCTCAGTGGCCCGGTAGTACAGTTGGTTAGTACGCCAGCCTGTCACGCTGGAGGTCGAGGGTTCGAGCCCCTTCCGGGTCGCCACCTTTTCCGATCCGTACCGTGTAAACGGTAATGATCGGAACCAGGCCACAGGGACTCTTGCTCAGGAGCTTCGTGCTGGCGTAGCTCA